>DATCKH010000141.1:0-3242 GCA_036562425.1 Thermaerobacter sp.
ATGGGTCCTGTACATGCCCCCGCGACACGGCGTCTTTCTTCTCGGGTGGATCCTCCCCCTCCTGGTGGTGGCGGCCGGCGGGTGGGTGACCTATCGCTGGTTGCGGGCACGCGCCGGAACGCGGCCGCAGGAACCGGCCGGGCCCCAGCCGGGCCCGGGGGAAGAGCCGCCCGACTCCGCCGGCCAGGGTGTGGACTGGCAGCGGGAACTGCAACGCTGGATGTGACCGCGCCCGTTCCCGGCTTCATCGCACGGCCCAGGCCGTGGCCGCACGGTGACACGCCGTGGCCGCACGGCCCTCTATGTTGTGATCGCGCGCCCTTGGAGGAGGCGTTTCGATGCCGCAGGTCGGAAATGCCCTAGCGGTGGCCGCCTTCGCGCTGACCATCGTCCTCGCCATCTGGGCACCCCTGGAGCCCCGCTGGCGCCAGCGCTGGCCGTGGGCGCCGGCGTCCCGCTGGGTGGCCACGCTGCTGTTCCTCACCACGACCCTGGCGGTGGGCATCCTGGTCTACGCCCTTTTCACGGATGATTTCCGGTTCGCCTACGTGGCCGGCCAGTCCAGCCGCTACATGCCGGCCCCGTACAAGATCAGCGCCCTGTGGGCGGGACAGGAGGGGTCCCTGCTCTTCTGGCTCTGGTTGCTCAGTGGTTATACGGCGGCCGTGGCCTGGACCGGCCGGCGCGGCGCGCCGGGGCTGCTACCCTATGCCCTGGGCACCCTGGGCCTGGTAGCGGCCTTTTTCGCCCTGCTGGTGGCCTTCGTGTCCAACCCCTTCGTAGAGCTGCCCAACCCGCCCGCGGACGGCAGGGGCATGAACCCCCTGCTCCAGAACCCGTGGATGGTCAGCCACCCGTTCGCCCTCTACCTGGGCTACGTGGGCATGGCCGTGCCCTTCGCCTTCGCCGTGGCGGCGCTGATCACGCGCAACGCCGGCGACACGTGGATTCGGGTGACCCGGCGCTGGACCCTGGTGGCCTGGCTGTTCCTGTCCGTGGGTATCCTCGTGGGCGGGCGCTGGGCCTACACCGAGCTGGGTTGGGGCGGCGTGTGGGCCTGGGATCCCGTGGAGAACGCCGCGCTCATGCCCTGGCTGCTGGCTACGGCCTTCATCCACTCGTCCCTGGTTCAGGAAAAGCGGGGTATGCTGAAGCGTTGGAACGTGGCGCTGATCATCTTCGTCTTCCTGCTCACCATTTTCGGCACCTTCGTCACCCGCAGCGGCATTCTCTCGTCGGTCCATGCCTTCATCACATCGCCCACCAGCCCCTGGTTCCTCGGGTTCCTGGGGCTGCTGCTGGCAGGGACCGTCTACCTGCTGATCGACCGGGCGCCGCTGTTCGAGGACGACCGCCGGCTGGAGTCGGCCTTCTCGAAGGAGGCCAGCTTCCTCATCAACAACCTCCTGCTGGCCGGGGCGACCTTCACCGTCTTCTGGGGGACGGTCATGCCCCTGGTCACCCGGCTGTTCGGTGTTGAGGTTTCCGTGGGACCGCCCTTCTTCAACCTGGTCAACGTGCCGATCTTCCTGGCCATGATGGTGCTCATGGGCGTGGCGCCCCTGCTGGCCTGGCGCAAGGCTTCGTGGCAGCGGCTGCGTCAGCTGCTGGCGGTGCCCGTGCTGGGGGCCGTGGCGCTGGCCGTGGCGCTGGTAGCCCTGGGTGTACGGGAACCGGCGCCGGTGGCCGGTTTCGCCATCGCCTTCTTCGTGGCCGCGGCAACCCTGGTGGATGTGGCCGTCGCCTACGCCGCCCGCGTGCAGGCGACGGGTGACCGCTCGCTGCGGGGCCTGTGGCAGATGCTCAACCGCAACCCGCGCCGCTACGGCGGGTACATCGTGCACCTGGGCGTGGTGCTGATCCTGATCGGCCTGACGGGGATGTACGGATACCAGCAGGTGGAGACGGTGGGCCTGGAGCCGGGCGAGACCTACGAGCTCGGCGGCTACACCATCACCTACCACGGCCTGGGCGAGCGGGTCTCGGAGGGAGTGCCCGCCGTCTACGCCGACCTGACGGTGAGCCGGGACGGCCGCCCGGTGGGGCGCCTGCAGCCGGAGCGGCGCTTCTACCCCGGCTTCGAGCAGACCATGGGCGCCATTCCCGAGGTGGCCATGATCACCTCCCTGAGCCGTGACCTCTACGTGGTGCTGGGCGGCTGGGAGGGCCAGACGGCGGGGTTCGAGTTTTACCTGAACCCGATGGTGGCCTGGATCTGGATCGGCGGCTACCTGCTGGTGGGAGGAACCGTATTCTCCCTCTGGCCGCGCCCGGCACTGGCCTCGGTGCGTGCCCGGATCATGGCCGAGCTCAGCGAGCTGGAGTACGACTACCGCATGGGCAAGATCGGCGCGGAGGAATACGAGCGCTTGCGCGGTGGGCTGGTGGCCGCCGCCGGCGCGCGGCTCGGCGGCTGGGAGGAAGCGGAGCGGGCCGTGGAGGCCGAGATCGAAGAGGCCGCGGCCCGGCTGCGAGCCGGCGCGGCCGGCCAGGGGCGGTCGCCGGCTGGTCCCAGCCGGCCGGCCCCGGCCCGGGGCCCGGCCATCGGGCCGGAGGAGGGCCGGGTGAATGGCTAGCGAGGCAGACGTGGGGGGCCGGCGCCCGCATCATGGAGGAACCGCCAGCGGGGAGCCGCACCCGCGACCGGCTGCCCCGGCCCCGGCCGGGCGGCGCCGCTGGCTGGCGCTGGCCGCTGTGCTGGTGCTGGGTGTCGCCTTTGCCCTCGGCGTCCGCAGCATGCAGCAGGTGGTGGCCAGCCGGCCCCAACCCGGGCGGCCGGCCCCCGACTTCACGCTGCCGCAACTGGACGGCCCGGCGGTGCGGCTGGCCGGGCTGCGCGGGCGCGTCGTCGCCGTGAATTTCTGGGCCAGCTGGTGCGAGCCGTGCCGGGAGGAGGCGCCGGCCCTCCAGGCCTTCTACGAGCGGTACGGGGACCGCCTGGCCTTCTACGGGATCAACGTGGCGGAGCCTGTGGACACCGTCCGGGACTTCATCGCCGAGTTCGGCTTGACATACCCCGTCCTGCTGGACCGCGACCGGGCGGTGAGCCGCCGGTATGGGGTCGTGGCGTTCCCCGAGACCTGGTGGATTGACCCGGAGGGCATCGCCCGGGTCCACTGGGTCGGTCCCATGACCTTCGAAGACATGCAGCGGCTGTACGAGCAGGCGGCCGGGGAACCCATCGATCCCGAGGGCAGCGGCCCCGTCGCGCCCGGCCAGCGGCTGCTGGACCTGGTCATCGA
>DATCKH010000143.1:0-2653 GCA_036562425.1 Thermaerobacter sp.
TACGAGGTCCTGGGCGTTCCCCGGAACGCCTCGCAGGAAGAGATCAAGAAGGCGTACCGGCGGCTCGCCCGCCGCTACCACCCGGATGCCAACCCCGGCGATCCCGAGGCGGAACGGCGCTTCAAGGAGATCAACGAGGCCTATCAGGTCCTGAGCGACCCCGAGAAACGAGCACGGTACGACCAGTTCGGGCATGCCGGGGTCGGTACCGGCGGTGGTCCGGGGGCGGGGCCCGCGGGCGGTCCTGGTGGCCCCGCAGGCTCCCCCGGTTTCGGCGGCTTCGAGGGATTTGGCGGCTTCGACCTGGAGGACATCTTCGACGCCTTCTTCGGCGGCGGCCCGCGGGGCGGCCGGCGGGCCGGGCCTGCCCGCGGGGCCGACCTGGAGGTCGAGGTCACCCTCACCCTGGAGGAAGCGGCCCGGGGCGGGTCGCGCCAGTTTGAGATCGAGCGGCCCGAGGCGTGTCCCGATTGCCGGGGCACCGGCGCCGCCGGCGGGCAGCTGTACACCTGCCAGCAGTGCGGCGGCACCGGGCAGGTCCGGACGACCCGGCAGATGCCCTTCGGGCAGTTCGTCACCGTCCAGACCTGCCCGCGCTGTGGCGGGCTCGGCCGCCTGGCCGGCTCGGCGTGCGCCCGGTGTGGCGGCCGTGGCCGCGTGAGGCGGCGGCGGACCATCGAGATCGAGATTCCCGCCGGCGTGGAGGACGGGGTGCGCCTGCGGCTGCGGGGCGAGGGCGAGCCCGGCCGGGACGGAGGGCCGCCCGGGGACCTGTACGTGCGCGTGCGCATCCGGCCGCACCCTCGCTTCCGCCGCGAGGGCGACGACATCATCGACGAGGTCACCATCGGCATCGCCCAGGCGGCGCTGGGCACGCGCCTGCGGCTGCCCACCCTGGACGGGGAGGAGGAAGTGATCATCCCGCCGGGGACCCAGCCGGGGCAGGTCATCCGCCTGAGGGGCAAGGGTATGCCCCGTCTCCGCCATGGCGGGCGGGGCGATCATCTGATACGCGTGCGGGTCGAGGTGCCCCAGCGCCTTTCCGAGCGCGAGCGACAACTGCTGCTGGAGCTGGCCCGCCTGCGTGGCGAGCCGGTCGTGGAAGAGCGCTCCTTCTTCAAGCGCGTCAAGGATGCGTTCAACATGTGAGACCGAGCTGCAACACGTGAGACCGAGCTGTTGCAGTCGGGGGCTGGTTGCGAGGACCCGCTGCGCCCGCGGAGCGAGCTGGCCAGCGGGGCGTGAGGGGCGTCCGGGTTGCGCTGGTTGGAGATGGTCATCGACGTACCGCCGCAGGCGGCAGAGGCGGCCGCGGCGGCGATCCTGGATGTGGTGGAAACGGGGCTGGCCTGGGAAACCCGCGGGCACCTGGTGCGCCTGCGGGCCTACCTGCCCGAGGAGGGCTTCGAGGCTCGCTACCGGGCGCTGGGTGAGCGCTGGCGCAGCGTGCGGCATGCCTTCCCCGCCGTCGGACCGTGGGCGCCGGCCGTGCGGGCGGTGAACGAGGAAGACTGGGCCGGTGCCTGGAAGCAGTACTTCCAGCCCATCCGCGTCGGGCAGCGGCTGCTCATTGTCCCCAGCTGGCGGCTGGAGGAGGCCCAGCCCGCTCCCGGCGAGGTGCGGCTGATCCTGGACCCCGGCATGGCCTTCGGCACCGGCCAGCACGCATCCACGCGGCTGGCCCTGGAGCTGGTCGAGCGGTCGGTGGATGAAGGGGCCCGGGCGGTGCTGGATGTGGGCACCGGGTCCGGGATCCTGGCCATCGCCGCGGCGTTGCTGGGCGCGCAGCGCGTCACCGCCATCGACATCGATCCCAACGCGGTGCGGGTGGCCCGGGAGAACGCGGAACGCAACGGGGTGGCGGACCGGATCCGGGTGCTGCAGGCGGCGCCTGCGGACCTTTTGTGGTCCAGGGCCGGGATCACCGGGCAGGCCGGGAAGCCAGGGGAGCCCGAGAAGGGCAAGGAGTCCGGGGAAGGCGATGGAGCCGGGGAAGCGGCCCGGCCCGGCTTGCCGGCCGACCTCACCGTCGCCAACATTACCGCTGATGTCCTGGCGGGCATGGCGGCCGACCTCGACCGCCTGACGCGCCCGGGGGGCTGGATGGTGCTGTCGGGCCTCCTGGCCGGCGCCGCCGAGACGGAGGAGACGGCCCGGCGTTACGCCGAGCTAGGCTGGCAGGTGGCAGAGCGGCGAGAAGCGGAGGGCTGGGAGGCGTTGTTGCTCCGCCGGGCGGGCGCCGCCGGCCGGACCCGCTGAGGAAGGCGATGGCATGTTCGTCCCCCACGTATTCGTCCAAGGCGAGGCGCGACCGCAGCAGCCCGTGGTGGTCGAAGGAGACGATGCCCACCACCTGGTCCGGGTGCTGCGCCTGGGCCCCGGTGATGCCGTCGTCGTGGTGACGCCGGCCGGCGAGCGCTGGTTCGGCCGGCTGGTGGAGGCCTCGCCGTCGCGGGCTGCGGTCCTGCCGGAGACGCGGCTGCCGAGCAGTGAGCCCCCGCTGGACATCACCCTCGCCCAGGGCCTGCCCAAGGGCGCCAAGATGGACGAGGTCATCCGCCACGGCACCGAGGTGGGGATCCGGGAGTTCGTGCCCCTGCTGGCGTGCCGGTCGGTGAGCCGGCCTGACGAGCGGGCGGCGGCGGAGCGCCTG
>DATCKH010000147.1:0-2137 GCA_036562425.1 Thermaerobacter sp.
CGATACCCTCCCCCGGCTCACGGTGGGGGCTCCGGCAGAGCCTACTGGCGCCGCCACCCACGGCCGGGACGGCGCGTTCGGTCTGCGGCTTGCGGGCCCATTCAGCGCGCCCATTGCGGGCCGGCCGTCTCACCATCCCCCCGTAGGGGGCCGCCGGCTCGCTGGCCGCCGGTACGCGCCTACTCTTCCCGCGCATTGCCGTTGGCGAGCTGGCCTTGTTGACCTGCATTCTAGCGCCGGTCCGGACCGGTGTCAACCGCCCCGAGCCTCGGCTAAGTCCGAATTCCGGTGAGGGCGGGACCGCTTTCTTTGGGTTCCGCAAGCCACAACGAAAGGCCGGCTATCCGAAGGAACGACTACGGATCATGACCCAAGTCACTGGTTGGGCTGGAACCGGTACCTGAAACACCGGGAACGGGTGGCCATGATCGAAAAGGGACTCCTACCGGACCTCAAGGACAGCGATGATGGAGACGAACCGGTCAAGGTCTATCGAGGCCGCAACCGGCTGGAGAGCGGCCTGATCACCGCCGCCATCGGGCTTGCCCTGACGGTGGGTCTCCTGTCGCTGGGGTTCGGGCCATAGCTGCTGGGCGGGCTGATCCCGCTGTTCATCGGGCTGGCGAAGATCCTGGCCTATCTCTTGCGCCCCGGGCCCGCAAGCGCGGGCGGGAACGGCAGTACCGGTGGCCGGCAACCATGACCGAGGCGGCGGGGTGTAACGTGGCACCCCGCCCCCCTTCCGTGGCACCTAGGCGGAAACGTCCATACCCGCCCACTGATCCCGCAAGAACCCCGTCACGGCAGGGACAAAGGTTTCCGGCTCCTCGATGGCGGGGTGATGCCCCACTCCCGGGAAGATCACGTAGGTCGCGCCCGGCCAGTGCTGGCGATACAGGCGGAGCGCGGCGAAGAACACCGCGTCGCGGTCCCCGCAGGCCACCAGGACGGGGCAGCGGATGCGGCCCAGGTGGGGCGTCAGGTCGGTCCGGTAGACCTCGGCTTCCAGATACGGCGCGTTGTCGCTGCTGACCGTAGCCTCCCTTTCCGCGGCGCGCACCAGCTCCATCCGGTCGGCCCGGCCCTCCTGCAGAAGGGCAAGGAGCCGGAGGCGGGCACGACGCCGGGCCGGGCTTTCCCGGCGCCAGGCCCAGATCAGGCCGTACCCCGCGGCCGCCACAAGCAAGCGGATGAGGCGCCGCGCCCCCAGGACGCGGAGGGTGGGCCCAACCAGCCGCCCCATCGCCCCGGTCGGCGTCGTAGCCACCAGCACCAGAGCCTGCAGGTGCTGCCCGTACCTGAGCGCATAATGCAGGGCCACGAACCCGCCGAGAGAGTGGGCCAGCAGCGCCACGCGCTCATGGCCCAGGTGGGCGCGAAGCGCGTCCAGGTCGGCCGCCAGTTGCTCGAACCGGTAGGTCTGGGGAGCGGCCCGGCCGGAGCGCCCGCTGCCCCGGTAGTCGTGGTAGACCAGGGTAAAATGCCGCGCCAGGGGCTCCAGGGCCTGGCTCAGGTAGGAAAAGGTCGTCTGAGGCCCGCCGTGGCAGACGTAAAGCGGGGGCCCCGACCCGTGCAGTTCAAAATAGATCGGCGTTCCATCCCCCGCCCGGAACACGTCCCGCAACGCCGGCACCTCCCGCCGGCTCACCGGCCGGCCGCCACCGGGCAGCGCAAGAACGCGCCGCACCTTTCCCCCCACCGCAACCCCGGCAAGCCCCGTGATTAGCACTGATTATGGAGCGCCGGCGCCAAGCTGGCAACGTAGCAGGGCCATGCCCGATGGGCCATGATCGATGGGTGACGCCCGCTGGTCTTACTCCTTGATCCCGCCCAGCGTGATCCCCTCCATGAAATAACGCCGGAAGGCGATGAACAGGATCAGTGAGGGCAGCGTGAACAGCATGGACGCGGCCATGACCACATTCCAGAAGGTGTAGTACTCGCTGCGGAAGGCGGTGAGGCCGACCGGCAGGGTATACATGGTCTGCTCCGTCGTGATCACCAGCGGCCACATGAACTCGTTCCACGAACCGATGAACAGGAACATGGCCTGGGCGGCCAGGGCCGGCTTGGCCAGCGGCAGGACGATGCGGAAGAAGGTCTGCAAGCGGTTGAGCCCGTCCAGCTCGGCCGCTTC
>DATCKH010000148.1:0-14020 GCA_036562425.1 Thermaerobacter sp.
CACCACGCCCTCGAAGGTCACGTAGCGCTCCCGTACTCGCCCGTAGCGGTTCTCGTAACGGAAGCGGATGGGCTCGTCCGTGCCGTAAAGCAGGACGCGGATGAACTCCTCTCCGGCCTCTTCCAGGGGCGTGTCCATGCTGACGCCGAAGTGCTGGGCAACGGCGGCCAGGAGCTGGGGGTAGTAGTTGGAGGTACCCCGGCTCCACGGCACCACCGCCCCCTCCGCCAGGGACTTGCGCCGGTCGGGGATGACCAGCTCGGGGTCGATCTCCAGCCGGCTACCCAGGCCCGAGCATGCCGGGCAGGCCCCGTAGGGGCTGTTGAAGGAGAACATGCGGGGGCTCAGCTCTTCCAGGCTGATGCCGCAGTCCGGACAGGCGAAGTGCTGGCTGAACAGCATCGGCTCGCCGCCAATGACGTCGATCAGCACCAGCCCGTTGGCCAGCCCCAGCGCGGTTTCGATGGAGTCCGCCAGGCGGTTGCGGGCATCCGGCCGGACGATGATGCGGTCCACCACGACCTCGATGGTATGCTTCTTGTTCTTCTCGAGCTTGAAGCCCGGGGGCAGTTCGGCGACGTCGCGGACCTCCCCGTCGATGCGAACGCGCACATACCCGGCCCGGCGGATTTCCTCGAACACCTTCTCGTGCTCGCCCTTGCGGCCGCGTACCACGGGCGCCAGGACCTGGATGCGGGTGCGCTCCGGCAGTTCCAGCACCCGGTCCACCATCTGTTCCACGGTCTGCTGGCTGATGGGCCGGCCGCACTGCGGGCAGTGGGGCCGGCCGATGCGGGCATAGAGCAACCGCAGATAGTCGTAGATCTCCGTCACCGTGCCGACCGTGGAGCGCGGGTTCCGGCTGGTGGTCTTCTGGTCGATGGAGATCGCCGGCGACAGGCCCTCGATCATGTCGACATCCGGCTTGTCCATCTGACCGAGGAACTGCCGGGCGTAGGCGGACAGCGACTCCACGTAGCGCCGCTGGCCCTCGGCGTACAGGGTGTCGAAAGCCAGGGAGCTCTTGCCGCTGCCGCTCAGGCCGGTGAAGACGATGAGCCGGTTGCGCGGCAGCTCCAGGTTGATGTTCTTCAGGTTGTGCTGGCGTGCACCACGAATGATGATGCTATCTCGTGCCATCGCTGGATGTTCACCGTCTCCGTTCCGCTGCGAATGTGGACCCCCGTCCTGGGGACTCCCGTCATCCGTACGCTGGTCGGCTCAGCGTTTCCGCGAGCGGCCGCCGGCCCGCGCCCTGGAACGGCCACCGGCGGCGCCGGCCCCCTCCGCCGCTTCCTCCAGCCCGGCTTTGAGCTCGTGTCGCTCCACGGGCCGGCCGAGGCGCCGCGCCTCCAGCTCCAGGATCATGTCGCGGAGCAGCGCCGCCCGCTCGAACTCCAGCGCCCGGGAGGCCTCCTCCATCTCCCGCCGCAAGCGCTTGATCACGTCGGGGATCTGGTGCCGCGGCAACTCCGACAGCCGCTTGCCGGCCAGGTACTCGGGCGGCCGCTCGGCGGCGTGGGTCGCCTCGATCACGTCGCGGACCGCCTTGCGCACCGTCTGTGGCGTGATCCCGTGCTTCCGGTTGTACTCCTCCTGGATCTTCCGCCGCCGGTACGTCTCCTCGATGGCCTGGCGCATGGACTCGGTGATCGTGTCGGCGTACATGATCACCTTGCCCTCGACGTTGCGCGCCGCCCGCCCGATGGTCTGGATCAGCGCGGTGGTGGAGCGCAGGTAGCCCTCCTTGTCGGCATCCAGGATGGCCACCAGCGAGACCTCGGGCAGGTCCAGGCCCTCGCGCAGCAGGTTGATGCCCACGAGCACGTCGAACACGCCCAGGCGCAGGTCGCGGATGATCTCCATGCGCTCCAGCGTGTCGATCTCCGAGTGCAGGTAGCGGACCTTGATGCCCATCTCCCGCAGGTAGTCGGTCAGGTCCTCGGCCATGCGCTTGGTCAGCGTGGTTACGAGCACCCGCTGGTCTTTGGCCACCCGCTTGCGGATCTCCGCCAGCAGGTCCTCGATCTGGCCCCGTGTCGGCCGCACCTCGATCTCGGGATCCAGCAGGCCCGTGGGCCGGACGATCTGCTCGACGATGACGTCCGACGTCTCCCGCTCGAAGGGCCCCGGCGTGGCGGAGACAAACAAGACCTGGCCGATCTTCTCCCAGAACTCCTCGAACTTCAGCGGCCGGTTGTCCCGCGCCGAGGGCAGGCGGAAGCCATACTCGATGAGCGAGTCCTTGCGGGACATCTCGCCCTCGTACATGGCCCGCAACTGCGGGATGGTCTGGTGCGACTCGTCGATGATGCACAGGAACGGCCGCGGGAAGTAGTCCAGCAAGGTATAGGGCGGCTCGCCGGGCGCCCGTCCCGTCAGGTGACGCGAGTAGTTCTCGATGCCGTTACAGTACCCGACCTCCCGCAGCATCTCCAGGTCATAGCGGGTCCTCTGCTCCAGACGCTGCGCCTCCAGCAGCTTGTCCTGGGCGCGCAGCTCGGCCAGCCGTTCCTCCAGTTCCCGTTCGATGGACTCGATGGCCCGCTTCAACTTCCACTCGTGGGTGACGTAGTGACTCGCCGGGTAAATGGCCACGTGATCGCGATACGCCAGGACCTCCCCGGTCAGCGGATCGATCTCCGTCAGGCGCTCGATCTCGTCACCGAAGAGTTCCACCCGGATGGCCCGTTCCGTCATGGAGGCCGGGAAGATCTCGATCACGTCCCCGCGCACCCGGAAGGTGCCCCGCTGGAAGTCCACGTCATTGCGCGTGTACTGGATGTCCACCAGCTTGCGCAGGATGTGCTCCCGCGGGATCTCGTTGCCCACGCGCAGGGACAGCACCAGGTCCCGGTAGTCCTCGGGCGCGCCGAGGCCGTAGATGCACGAGACGCTGGCAACCACGATCACGTCCTTGCGCTCGAACAGGCTGCTGGTGGCCGAGTGGCGCAGCTTGTCGATCTCGTCGTTGATGAGGGCGTCCTTCTCGATGTAGGTGTCCGTTTGCGGCACGTAGGCCTCGGGCTGGTAGTAGTCGTAGTAGCTGACGAAGTACTCGACGGCGTTGTGGGGGAAGAACTGCTTGAACTCGGCCGCCAGCTGCCCGGCCAGCGTCTTGTTGTGGGCGATGACCAGCGTCGGCAGCTGCAGCTGCTCGATCACCCAGGCCATGGTTGCCGTCTTGCCGGTCCCCGTAGCACCCAGCAGCGTCACCGCCCGCGCCCCTTCCCGGAAGGCACGGGTGATCTCGGCGATAGCCTTGGGCTGGTCGCCACGCGGCTCGAACTCGGATACGACCTTGAACGCCGGCATCCACCCACACCTCCCGGCTATCATAACATCCCGAACAAGCGTTTGCCAATGAACCGGAGGAACCTGGCAACGAGCCGCAGCGCCGGGATCAGCGGTCCCTGGGGCCGCCGCCCCAGGTCCACCTGCGGCGGGGCCTGGTCGTCCGGCGCCAGCACCACCCCGAGGGGTTCATCCGGCCGGAAGCGGTTGGTCTCCAGTTCCAGGCGCCGGCCGTCACGCTCCACCTCCAACCGCAGGTAGAACCCGTACGGGCCGGCCGCCTCTCGCAGGTCGGCGGCCCGCGTCACCGGGCGGCCGTTGACGGCCAGGATCCGGTCGCCCACCCTCAGGCCTAGCCGCGCCGCCTGCGACCGGGGCAGCACGGCCAGTACCGGCAGCCCCTCCCCCGGGCTGAAAGCCGGTGGCCCCCATCGCTCCTGCCGGAGCCCCCAGAGGATCATCGCCTCGTGCAGCAGGGGCGAGGCCAGCGCGGCCACCCACAGAAGCGCCCGAGCCTGCTGGGCGCTCCAGGCGAGGAGAATTAGGAGGACGCTGTAGAGCAACAGAGCCAGCGCGGTGCGGCGCGCCTTCACGGCCGGGCCGGCGGTGAGGGCCACATCCGTGTATCCCAACCCCGCCACCAGCGGAAAGACGACGGGGACCCACTCCGGCTGGAGCAGCCGCTCGGGCTGCGCCGGATGGATGAGCGGCCACCAGTCCGGCATGTGGACCCCTCCCTGCCGGACTGCCTCCGGCAGCGCCAGCATGATCAGCACGGCCGCGGGTACGGGCCAGAACCGCTGGAGCAGGTAGCCCCCCACCACCTCGCCCCGGCCGTTCCGGGCCACCACGGGCGTGGCCCCGGTGGCCCCGTCCAGGTACACCAGCAGCGCCTCCGCCAGGTGCAGGACCCCCACCAGCGCCACCAGGCCGGGAATATGCACTCCCGGCCAGCCGAAGAGCAACGAGCTCAGCGCCAGGATACCCGTGGCGTAGGCGAAACAGAGGAACCGGGGCTGGATCAGCGAGAGCAACAGGGCGACGGGCCACAGGAACATCACGTCGCGCGACTCCAGGGTGACGCCCAGGATCACCATAACCAGGCCGCCCAGGAATCCGCCGGCCAGGCCGTAGCCGACGGCCATGAGCACCCGCTGCCACGTCGGCGCCAGCTCGCTCCCGTACAGCGCTCGCTCCATCTGGCCCACGCGGGCGTACTGGAAGACGACGATAGCCAGTACCACCCAAAAGAAGGGTCCCGTGGCGGGATTCAGAATAGCCAGCGGGACCACATTCAGGGCCAGCAGGCGCACGATCTCTCCCAGCGGGAGGCCGAAGATCTCGCCCATCATTCCTGACCGGCGACCCGCTGTCGCACGAGCTCATATGCCTTCTGGAGCTGTGTGTCGTGCTTGAGGTCGCCTATCCATTGCATCTTCTCCAGCGGAACCTCGACGTCGGGCTGGATCCCCTTGCCCTGCTCGATGGGCCGCTCCTTGGGCGTCAGGTAGCGGGCCACGGTCAGCTTCACCCCGGCGCTGCCCCCGCCGGCACCGCCGCGCGGGCTGAGGGTCGTCCGGCCATCCAGCGGCCACACCGTCTGCACGGTTCCTTTGCCAAAGGTGTGCTCGCCCACTAGAACGCCGGCACCGTAATCCTGTACGGCACCAGCCAGGATCTCCGAGGCACTGGCACTACCCTGGTTGATCAGCACCGCCAGTGGGAGCCCCAGGGCGTCCTGGTCCGACGTGTGGGTCTGCCGCCGCTTATTGCGGTAGTCGATATGGACGATGGGACCGGCAGGCAACAGCCGGTCGGCCACCTTCACCACCGCGTCCAGCTCGCCCCCGGGGTTGTTGCGCACGTCGATGATCAGGCCGCGCATCCCCTGGGCCCGCAGCCGCTGCAGGGCCGCGGCGAAGTCCTCGGGGGTGTCGGGGAGGAACTGGGACAGCCGGATGTACCCGATCTGCCCCTCCAGCATCTCCGCCTGCACCGACGGCACATCGATGTCCCGCCGTGTGATGACGAAGCGCAAAGGCTCGTCGTACCCCTCGCGCAAGACCTCGAGGGTCACCCGGGTGCCCTCGGGGCCGCGGATCATCCTGGCCACCGCCTCCACGCTCTGACCCGTCACGTCGTGGCCATCCACGGCGATGATCACGTCGCCCGGCTGCAGTCCCACCGGGTCGTCGGGACCGGCGCCTTCGAAGGGCGTCGTGGCACCGGGAGAACCTTCAAAAGGCGTCTGGACCACCACGCCGCCGTCCTCGCTCTCGGAGACCACGACGCCGATACCGCTATAGTGACCCGTCAGGTCGATCTGGAAGTCCCGGAACTCCTCGGGTGTGAAGTAGGTGGAGTAAGGATCGCCGGTGGATTCCACCACACCGCGGGCCGCGCCTTCCAGAATCTGCTCCACGGGTACGGGATCCACATACTGGCTGCGGACGAGGTGCACCACGCTGAGGAACCGATCGAAGTTGGGCGCCTGCATCAGCTCTTGCAGGAGTTGCTGCTGCTCCTCATCGCTCAGCGCGACCCGTCCCGGGAAAAACCGCAACCAGAACCCTTCGACCCGGTCCGATACCGCCAGGGTCACCACCATGGTGACGACGATGAGGACGAGCGCCCCCAGGACCGCCTGGCGGAGGGTGAGGACCGGGCGGTCACCGCGCAACCCGCCAGGATCGGGCCTATCAGACTTCTGGTAAAGGGTCATACTGTTTTCCATCGCCTCCCGGGCCGCCCCCGGCCGGTGCCGGTCCCGGCCCGTAAGGTGACCGCCCCGTCGCAGGAACACCGGCGGGGCGGCGAAGTTGGCGCAGCACATCGCCACCAGAGCGGCCGTCTGACGATCGCCGGGCGTCCGGGCGCCCACCCCCGGCGCGCTTCCCGGCACCCTCTCCCGACACCGGAGGGCGGCGGCCCCAACTCTCGCCCAGATAGGCTATGCCATCGGGGCACCGGACCCACACCGGAAACGTCCCCGATGGCCTCTGCTCCAGGATAGCATAGCTACATCCGCAGGGCTTTTCCACCCCGCCCCCGGCTGGCCGGGAACGTCACGGGCCGGCGGGCGTGCCGCCCGCCGGCCCGTCTCCTGACCGCTCACTTCGCCTGTTCACTTCGACCCGCGGGGTGACCACGGGCGCCTCCGGCCCGCCACCGCGGGCGGGGCGGCAACGCCCTACTTCCGGGGCGCTACCGCAGGTAGGGCATCGGGTCGACCGGCCGGCCGTTGACCCGCACCTCGAAGTGCAGGTGGGTGCCCGTCGACGATCCCGTGGTACCTACCTGCCCGATCGTCTGCCCGCGCTTCACGGCCTGCCCCGCGCTGACGTACCGCTCGCTCAGGTGTCCGTAGAGGGTGGAAAGCGTATCGTCGTGCGCGATCACGATGGTGTTGCCGTAGCCGGACATGTACGTCGAAACCACGACAATCCCGTCTTCCGCGGCCACCACCTTGTCCCAGGTGGCAGGGTCCGGGTCCGGCGGCCCCTCGCCGTCAATGTCAATTCCCGTGTGCATCCGCCGCTCGCCGGTGATCGGATGCACGCGCATCCCGAACCCGGATGTGATGGAGTACTCGCCGGGCAGCGGCCAGGCCAGGCGACCGCCGTCCGTACCGGCGGAACCTCCCGAGCCGCCACTCCCACCAGCGCCGCCACCAGAGGTCCCGGGGGAGGCCTTGCGGGCGTTCATCTCGGCCAGGCGCCGCTTCAAGTCGGCCTGGAGGTTCCGGAGCATCCCCTCGACCTGCCGGGAGTCACGATCGAGGGCGGCCAGTTCCGCCTCGACCTTCTGCCGCTGCTGCGCCAGGCGTGCCAGCTCATCGCGGTGGCTGGCCACCGTGGCGTTGAGGCTCCGCTGCTGTCGCTCCAGCTCCTGCTTCAACGCCACCAGGTTCCGCCGTTCCTGTTCCAGCTCGTTCTTCTCGGCCACCAGGCGCTCCCGGTCCGCCTTGACCGCCGCCATCACGTCCAGGTCATGGCGCAGGATCTGGCTCAGCAGGTCCAGCCGCGTGAGGAAATCGGCGAAACTGTTGGCCTCGAACAGGACCTCCAGGACCCCTACGGTCCCGTTCTCGTGAATTGCCCGGATGCGCTTGCCGACGTAGTCTTCCCGCTGTTCCAGACGGCGCGTGGCCTGGTCGATTTCTTCCTGCTTGGCCGCTACCTTTTCTTCGGCGTCCTGCACCTGCTGGCTCAGTTCCGCCAGCTTCACCCGCGTCACGCGGATCTGTTCCTCCAGGATCGCGATACGCTCCCGGATCGCCGCCTCGTCCTTGCGCAGCGAGCGCAGCTTTTGCTGGGCTTCGGCCTGCTGCCGCTCCAGATCCGCGAGGGTGCCATTCGCCTCCTGGATCTGCCGCTTCAACTCGTCGAGGCTGGTAGCCGCCCGGGCCGGCCTGGCCGGCAGCCCGCCTATCACCGGCGCCAGGCTAACGCCAAGCCCGACCAGCATCGCAGCAGCCAGGCCACGAGTCCACGGGGACCGGCGGCCGCGCCGCGTTCGGCTCTCCTGGGCCGGCACCGGCCCCGCACCCGCAGCCGGCACGCTCTCCCGGACGACGCGCCGGCCGGGCGCCACGTCATGTCTGCCCGGTTCTCCCATGCCGCTGCCCTCCCCGAGTCACAAGTTCTCCCCGGATTTCCTGCTTGTCCACCGTGCGGGCACCTTGCCGCGGCCCTCCCCTGCCGCCGGCAGGCACCAGCTGGCACGGCCTGAATTTTACACCCGCAGGTGACGCCGTAGGGAAATCGTGCTCCCCAAGGCACCTAGAAGAGCGCCGCCCAGCAGGAGCACCTGGGAGACCTGGGTCAGCAGGGGCTGTTCCGGCACCACCGGCACGAAGGGCAAGGAATGGGCGATCTCGACCATAAGCCGCTCATAGCCCCACCACGTGAGCACCGCAGCGGCTGCGGCCCCTGCCAGCCCCAGCAACACCCCTTCAATCAGCAGGGGCCAGCGGATGAACCAGTCGGTGGCACCGACCAGTTTCATGATCTGGATCTCGCGCCGGCGGGCGTACACCGTCAGCCGGATCGTGTTGGCGATGAGAAAGAGCGTGGCCGTTCCCAGCAGCGCCACCACCGCGGCCGAGCCGAGGCGCACCGCCTCGCCCACGCGCCGGATCCGGTCCGCCAGATCCCTCCGGTATTTGACATCGGCCACTCCCTCGGCCGTGTTGAGGGTCTTCACGACCTGGTCGGCGTACCGGGGATCGGCCAGCCGCACCTCGATGGAGTCGCGAAGCGGGTTCTCCTTCTCCACGCCTTCCAGCAGGTCGGCCTGGTCACCGAACATTTGCTTCAACTCGCTCAAGGCCTGTTCCCGGGTGACGAACCGGGTTCCCGCCACGCCCGGGAGCTGTTCAATCCGCGCCTGCAGAGCCGCGGCCTCCGCGCGCGGCGTGCGTGGATCCATGAAGGCCACGACGGCGACCTGGGCCTCGACATACTCGGCCAGGTGGCGCACGTTGGCCGCCACCACCAGCAGCAGGCTAAGTACCGCCAGAGACACGAACACGGTCGAGGCCGACGCGAAGCTCATGAACCCGTTCCGCCGTATGCCTGCCAGCGCCTCGCGCAGGAAGTACGCCAGCGTGTCAAATCGCACGCTCGTACACCCCTTGCGGTTCGTCGCCGATCACCCGGCCGCCTTCGAGGCGGATCACGCGCCGCCGCAGCGCGTTGACGATGGACTGGGCATGGGTAGCGACCACCACGGTGGTGCCCCGCCGGTTGATCTCAACGAGGAGCTCCATGATGCCCCACGCCGTTTCGGGGTCCAGGTTGCCCGTGGGCTCGTCCGCCAGGAGAATCTTGGGGTGGTTGACCACCGCCCGGGCCACGGCCACCCGTTGCTGCTCGCCGCCGGAGAGCTCCGACGGCAGGGCGTCAGCCTTGTGGGCCAGGCCCACCAGTTCCAGCACCTCGGGGACGCGCCGGCGAATCTGGCGCCGCGTGTGCCCGGTGACGAACATGGCGAAGGCTACGTTCTCGTAGGCCGTGCGATTGGGCAGCAGCTTGAAGTCCTGGAACACAACCCCCATCTGGCGGCGGAGGAAAGGCACGTCCCGCTGCCGCAGGCGGCCCAGGTTGAGCCCGTCGACCAGGACGATACCGCGGGTGGGCACCTCCTCGCGATAGATCAGGCGCACCAGGGTCGACTTCCCGGCACCCGACGGCCCCACGAGGAAGACGAACTCGCCCCGGTCGATATGCAGGCTCACGTCGCGCAAGGCGGTGACACCGTTCGCATACACCTTGCTGACATTAATAAACTCGATCACGGAGGCCGCCACCTCTCGACATTTCCCGCGCCTCGCCGTACTTCGACGGAATGCAGGCAAACCCTGCCCTCGGGGCCGCGGAATTGGGCTGGGATCCCAAAGGAAGAAGAATTCAGGGCACCGGCACCGCATGGGGCGTGGTCCGGGTTCCGGGCCCGATCCACGCCCCGCCGCGGTTCTGTTGCACGCAAGGTGCCGGCTCGAATCGTGGTCCTGCTAGGGACCGGTCCGGGAGCGGGACCTCACCGGGACCGGCTCTGCCCGTTGGGGGCGCCGGCCTTCTGACGCGCGGCCCGGCCGGCCTGACCCCCGCTGCGGGACGCCTCCCATTTCAGGTAGGCGTTGATAAAGGGGTCGAGGTAGCCGTCCATCACGGCCTGAACGTTACCAACTTCCACGTTGGTCCGATGATCCTTGACCAGGGTGTAGGGCTGGAACACGTAGGAGCGAATCTGGTTGCCCCACGCAATCTCGCCCACGTCGCCGCGCAACTCGGCGATCTGCTTGAGGCGCTGCTCCTCGTAGTAACGGGCCAGCCGCGCCTTCAGGATCTTCATCGCCGTCTCCTTGTTGGCGTGCTGGGAGCGCTCGTTCTGGCACGTGGCCACGATGCCCGTCGGCAGGTGGACGATGCGCACCGCCGACTCCGTCTTGTTCACATGCTGGCCGCCATGGCCGCCGGCGCGGAAGACGTCGATACGGAGGTCTTCCGGCCGGATCTCGATCTCGGGGCTGTCGCCCAGATCCGGCAGCACGTCCACCGAGGCGAAGGACGTATGCCGGCGCCCGGCCGCGTCGAAGGGCGAGATCCGCACCAGGCGGTGCACCCCGTGCTCGCTACGCAGGTACCCGTAGGCGTTGGGCCCCCGCACGGCGAAGGTCACGCTCTTGATGCCCGCCTCCTCGCCCTCCAGCAGATCCAGGACCTCCACCTGGAAACCGTGGTCCTCCGCCCAGCGGGTGTACATGCGGAAAAGCATCTGGGCCCAGTCCTGGGACTCGGTGCCGCCCGCGCCGGGATGGAGGGAGACGATGGCGTCGTAACTATCGTAAGGGCCGGTGAGGAGCAGATCCAGCTCCAGCTGGCGCATGGACTCCTCCACCTGCTGGAGTTCTTGCTCTAGCTCGGAGAGAACGGAAGTGTCCTCCTCCTCAGCCGCCAGTTCGGCCAATACCTGCAGGTCATCCAGCTTGCGCTCGATCTCCTCGTAGCGCTCCACCGGCCCTTTGAGCAGCTTCAGGGCGCGGACCATCTGCTGCGCCCGCTGCGCGTCGTCCCAGAAGCCCGGCCCGGTCATCGCCTGCTCGATGCGCGCGATTTCCTCCCGCTTGCCGGCCAGGTCAAAGATCATCCCTCAATTCTTCCAGGCGTGGACGCAGGGCACGAATCTTGCGAACAAGCTCGTCCCACATGCTCCACTCCTCCTTCCGCTTCGTCGGGTCCCATGCGTTGTCACACCGGACCGCTGGTCCCACCGTACCGGTTCGTCACCCAGTCACACGGTACGACCTACCACACGGTGCCGGCTCCTGTCACGCCGTGCGGCCGCAACACTTCTTGTACTTCTTGCCGCTGCCGCAGGGGCAGGGATCGTTGCGGCCGACCTTCTGCACGCGGATCGGCTGGCGCGCGGCCGGCTCCCCGGGCGCCTCCCCGGCCGGCCCGGGGACGTCCCCGCCGCTGCCGCCAGCGGCCCCGGCGGCCGCTGCCATGGCAAAGGCCGGCACGCGGCCGCTCTCCTCACGGGCCTGAACGGCCACTCGCCGCCGCTGCGGCTCCCGGCTGCCCGGCCGCACCTCCATGCGCAGGAGGAAGCGTACCACATCCTCCTTGATGCTCTCGATCATCTCCTGGAACATCTGGAAGGCCTCGAACTTGTACTCCAGCAGCGGATCCCGCTGGCCGTAGGCACGCAGGCCGATGCCGTCCCGCAGGTCGTCCATGGCCGCCAGGTGGTCCACCCACTTCTGGTCGACCACCCGCAGCAGGACGACCCGCTCCAGCTCCCGCATCGTCTCCGTACCGACCTCGCGCTCCTTGCGCTCGTACTCGCGCAGGAAGGCGGCCTTGATTTCTTCCGCCAGCGCGTCCCGCCCCAGATCCGCCAGCTGCTCGGCGCGCAAGGTCCCGGCCGGCAGGTAGTTGGCTTCCAGGTGCTCGATCAGCCCCTCCAGATTCCACTCCTCAGGATGCGCGGCCTCGCTGCAGTAGGTGTCCAGAACCGCCTTGATGACATCGTCCATCATGCCGAGGATGTGCTCGTGCACGTCCTCGCCGTTCAGCACCCGGCGCCGCTCGGCGTAGATCACCTCGCGCTGGCGGTTCATCACGTCGTCGTACTCGAGAACCTGCTTACGCAGGGTGAAGTTGCGATGTTCCACCTTCCGCTGCGCGTTCTCGATGGCGCGCGTGATCAGCGGGTGCTCGATGGGCTCGTCTTCCTCCACGCCCAGCCGGTCCATGAGCCCCTTGATGTTGTCCGACCCGAAGAGGCGCAGCAGGTCGTCCTCCAGTGACAGGTAGAACCGGGACGAACCGGGGTCGCCCTGGCGCCCGGCGCGGCCCCGCAGCTGGTTGTCGATGCGCCGCGATTCGTGGCGCTCGGTGCCGATGATGTGCAGGCCGCCCGCGGCGACGACCTGGTCGTGCAGCGCCTGCCATTCGTCGCGCAGCGCCTTGATGCGCCGTTCCTTCTCGGCGGGATCGAGGTCCGGATCGGCCTCGATGAACTCGATCTGCTTCTCGACGTTGCCGCCCAGCACGATGTCGGTGCCGCGGCCGGCCATGTTGGTGGCGATGGTGATCATCTTCGGCCGGCCGGCCTGGGCGATGATCTGCGCCTCGCGCTCGTGATGCTTGGCGTTCAGCACCTGGTGCGGCAGCTTCTCCTTGTCGAGCATCTTCGACAGCAGCTCGGAGTTCTCGATCGAGGTCGTGCCGACCAGGACCGGCTGGCCGCGTTCGTAGCAGTCCTTGATGTCGGCGATGATCGCCTCGTATTTCTCCCGCGCCGTCTTGTAGACCTGGTCGAGGCGGTCTTCGCGGATCATCGGCCGGTGGGTGGGGATGACGACCGTCTCCAGACCGTAGATCTGCTGGAACTCGTAGGCTTCCGTGTCCGCGGTGCCCGTCATGCCGGCGAGCTTCTCGTACATGCGGAAGTAGTTCTGGAAGGTGATCGAGGCGAGCGTCTGGTTCTCGCTCTGGATCGGCACGCGCTCCTTCGCCTCGATGGCCTGGTGCAGGCCCTCCGACCAGCGCCGGCCGGGCATCAGCCGCCCGGTGAATTCGTCGACGATGATCACCTCCCCGTTCTGCACCACGTAATGCCGGTCGCGGTGGAACAGGTGGTGCGCGCGCAGCGCGCAGTTGAGGTAATGCATCAGGCTGACGTTCTGGGGATCGTAGAGGCTCCCCGAAGTCAGCAGGCCCGCCTCCGCCAGCAGTTGCTCGGCGCGCTCGTGGCCTTGTTCGGAAAGCAGCACCGTGTGCGCCTTCTCGTCCACCCAGAAATCGCCTTCGCTCTCCGGCGTCTCCTGGCGTCTGAGCTTGGGCGCGACGGCGTCCATACGCTGGTAGATCTCGGTGCGGTCCTCGGCCTGGCCGGAGATGATGAGCGGGGTGCGCGCCTCGTCGATCAGGATCGAGTCCACCTCGTCCACGATGGCGAAGTGCAGGCCGCGCTGGAAACGCTCCTCCACACTCATCGCCATGTTGTCGCGCAGGTAGTCGAAACCGAATTCGTTGTTGGTGCCGTAGGTGATGTCCGCGGCGTAGGCGGCATGCTTCTCCGAGTGCGGCATGCGCGACAGGATCACGCCCACCGACAGCCCCAGGAAGCGGTACAGCTTGCCCATCCATTCGGCGTCGCGGCTCGCCAGGTAATCGTTGACGGTGACGATGTGCACGCCCTTGCCGGTGAGCGCGTTGAGGTACGCGGGCAGCGTGGCCACCAGGGTCTTGCCTTCCCCGGTCCGCATCTCGGCGATCTTGCCGTCGTGCAGCACCATGCCGCCGATGAGCTGCACGTCGAAGTGACGCATTTTCAGCACCCGCTTGCCCGCTTCGCGCACCACCGCGAAGGCTTCGGGCAGCAGCTGGTCGAGCGTCTCGCCGGCGGCGTAACGGGCCTTGAATTCGCCGGTCTTCGCGGCCAGCTCGGCATCCGAAAGCGCGCTGATCTGCGGCTCCAGCGCGTTGATCCGCGCGACAGTCTTGCGGTACTTCTTGATGAGCCGGTCGTTACGGCTGCCGAAAATGGTCTTGAGGACCCGGGAGATCATGGAAATGGACAGGGAAAACGCGGGAAGGCGCTAGTCTATCACGCGGCCCCGGCCGCTCCCGCAGCCCCCTGCCCCGGACGGCGGCATCCGGCACGCTTGCCGCGCCGCCGGTCCCGCTCGACAATGCGGGCTTCTTCGACTACG
>DATCKH010000154.1:0-3257 GCA_036562425.1 Thermaerobacter sp.
CGCGCCCCGGCGGAAAGGACAGCCCGCCATCTCCGGTGAACTCCTGGACGGGAGCGCGTGTGCCTAGATTTCTCGAGGCCGGCCACGTGACCTCGAGGTTGGCGAGGTGAAGCGACGGTGGCGTCCTCTTCCGTCTCCCAATGCGTGCTGGGCGTGGACCTGGGGGGTACGAAGATCGCGCTGGGGCTGGTGACCCGGGACGGTCACGTGGTGGCCGAAACCACCGTGCCGACGCGGCCGGAGGATGGTCCCGGCCAGGCCGTGGAGCGGCTGGTCGCCGCGGCCCGGGAACTGGCCGCCGCCGGCGGGCTGCAGCCCCTGGCGGCCGGGGTGGGAGCGCCGGGGCCCCTGGATCTGCCCGCCGGGCGGTTCACCCGCTCGCCGAACCTGCCCGGTTGGGACGGTTTTCCCCTGCGCGACGAACTGGCGGCCCGCCTCGGCCTGCCCGTATGGGTCGACAATGACGCCAACGTGGCAGCCCTGGCGGAAGCGCGGGTGGGCGCGGGGAAGGACGCCCGCGTGATGCTCTACGTCACCGTAGGCACCGGCATCGGTGGCGGCCTCGTGATCGGCGGGCGCCTCTTCAGCGGCGCCAACGGCAACGGGCTGGAGATCGGCCACGTCACCGTCGATCCCGACGGCCCGCCTTGCGGTTGCGGTAACCGTGGCTGCTGGGAGGCGCTGGCGTCCGGGCCCGCCCTGGGCCGCATGGCGGACGGGCGCCTGGGAAGGAACCCGCGCAGCGATGACGGCCGGTGGACGGCCGCCGACGTGCTGGCCCTGGCGGAGGAGGGGGATGCCGCGGCCCGGGCCCTGATGGAAGAGTACGCCGGCTGGCTGGGCCTGGGCCTGGCCAGCATGGTGAACGCCTTCAACCCCGACCGGGTGGTCCTGGGAGGTGGCGTCATGCGGCGCTACGCCCTGCTGGCGCCGGTCATGGAGGCGGAGATGCGGCGGCGGGCGCTGGCGGCCAACGCCGCGGTGGCCCGGCTGTGCCCGGCCAGCCTGGGCGGGCGCGCCGGGCTGCTCGGTGCCGCCATGCTGGCCTGGGACGGCCTGGCGGGCTGAGGCCACCGGCCAGCAAGACCGGCCGAGAGGCGGACGGGCCAGGAACGGGGCGGCCGGGCCGCGAAGCCTGCCGCAGGTCCAGGCGATCATCGAGGAGGAACCCGCCATGGTCAAGGTGTTCCTGCGGCTGGAGGGCCTGGCCGTCGCCCTCTGCGCCGTGCTCGCCTACGCCGGCGGCGGGGGCGGGTGGGCGCCCTTCTTGATCTTCCTCCTGCTCCCGGACATGCTGGGGCTCGTGCCGTTCCTGGCAGCCCTGCAGCGCTGTGAACGCCGGCCCGCCCCTGCCGGTCGCCCGGCCCGCGGCCAGGGCGGCAGCTACCGGGGCGGGGAGGGGAGCCTGCTCCCGCCCGGCCTGTTCGTCCTGTATAACGTGACGCATGCCTACTTCACGCCGCTGGCGCTGGGCTTGCTGGCCTGGCTCCTGTCCGAAGCTCTCTACTGGCCGCTGCTGGGCTGGGTCGCCCACATCGGGCTGGACCGGTCGCTCGGTTACGGGTTCAAGCTCTACCCGTACTTCCGGCATACCCACCTCCAACTGGAAGAACCCCCGCTGCGCGGGTGGTGAGAGGCGTGCTCCGGTGGGGGATCCCGGGCTCCGGCGCCGAACTCCGGAGCTGATCCAGCGGGCCGGCCGCACCGGGGGCCGCGCGGCGCGGTGGCCTCCCCCGGCGGCACGGGCCATCTCCGCAGCCCCGAGCCCGGCCCAGTCGGGAGCCTGGGGGGCCGGGCGTACGATGACAGGGCGGTGGAGGGAAAGGGTCGGGGAACCCGGCCGGAGGAACCTGGCGGGCAGCCGCGAACCGGGCGGCCGCCCGTTCGTCCAGTCAAATGGAGAGGTCGCGCATGGTGAAGGGGATGGCGGAGCATGGCATGGAATGGCCCGGCGGCCGGTGACGCCCTGCCCCTCGGGCGGCGCGCCCCGGCGCCGGCGGGCGTGATGGGGGCCGGGGCGGCGGGGGACGGCAACGCCTTCGCCGTTTCGCGGCGGGAGGCCACGCTGTTAACCCGGCTGCGCGCCGGCGATCGCGGGGCTTTCGCCGAGCTGGCCGAGAGTTGGGGGCCCCGCCTGTACCGCTACCTCGTGCGCCTGGGCCTGGACCCGGAGACGGCCCGGGACTTCACCCAGGAAACCCTGGTGCGGGCCCTGCAGGCGATCCTCCGGGGCCGCGTGCCGGACCGGCCCGTGCCCTGGCTGTACCGCATCGCCACCAACCTGGTCCGGGATGATGCCCGCAGCGCCTACCGGCAGCGGGTGGGCTTGCACGCCACCATCGACGACAGTGCCGGTCTCCTGATCGGGAGCGACGGGGCCGCCCCCTACGCGGCCGATCCGGCAGACGTGGTCACCGGCCAGAGCCTGGCCCGGGACCGGCGTGCTGCCGTACGCCGGGCCCTTGCCGCACTGTCGCCGGAGTTGCGCGAGGTGGTGGTGCTGCGGGTCTTCGAGGAGCGGCCGGTGAGCGACGTGGCGGCCATCCTGGGCGTTCCCGCAGGCACGGTCAAGTCCCGGCTGCACCGGGCTTTACGCGCCCTCCGGGCGGCGCTGGAAGCGGCGGCTGCCGAACCGGGAGGTGAGGGGCGTGCGTAGGTGCCGGGATCACCACCGGTGGGGACGCGGTCACTCGCCGGTGGTGAGAGAGCTATGGCGCGAGGCCCGGGAGGGAGCGGAGGGGACGGGCCATCCACCGCTGTCCCTCCCGGAGGTGGAGAAAGTCTACGGGTGGCTGCGGCAGGCAGAGGATCCCGCCGTACCGGGAGACCTAGTCCCGACGCTGATGGCGGCCCTCGAGCGAGCCGTTGAGCAGGTCGAGATCGGGCCGCCGCCACGGCCGGCGCGGCCCGATTCATCGCCGGTCCCGCGCCACCTGGATCCGGCACCGGGGTCCCGGGCCGCGGCGCCGGTGGCAGCGGTTCCGCTCCGCGTGCGCGCCCGTCCCGGGCTGCGGGCGCTGATCACCCTCCTGTGGGCCGAGGCCCGCCTGCTGCCCCTGGCCTTCCTGGCCGTGCAGGGGGTCTTGCTCCTGATGGCCTTCTGGATGAACTCGGTGCTGGCCGGCATCATCGGGGAGGGGCTGGGCGGCCCGGGGGCGGCAGTGCCTCATGCGGTGGCGGGCGGTAGCCAGGCGCCGGGTGTGGCCGGCAGCGCTGCCGGTGCCGGCGTCACCGGCGGGGCGGGCGGGGCCGGCTTC
>DATCKH010000029.1:0-4251 GCA_036562425.1 Thermaerobacter sp.
GCTGACGTGATCTATCACGCGGCGGGCGGCACGGGCCGCGGCGTGTTCGAGGCCGTCAAGCAACAGCAGAAACTGGCCATCGGCGTCGATGCCGACCAGTCCCTCACCGCGCCGGACTACGCCGACGTCATCCTGACCTCCATGGTCAAGCGGGTCGACGTCGCCGTGTATGACGTGGTCCGCTCCGTGGTCGAGGGGAACTTCAAGGGCGGGCCTCACGAGTACGGCCTGAAGGAAGACGGCGTCGGCTACGCCGTCAACGACAAGAACCGGTCGATGATCCAGGACATCACCCAACAGCTCGACGAGCTGAAGCAGAAGATCATCGACGGGGAGATCCAGGTTCCGGACACGCCGGGTGAGGTCTGAGGCGCATCTCGACGAGGGGCGGGTACCGGCCGGGATGCCCCGGTGTTGCGTGACGAGGCGCCGGTTGCAAGCCAGGCACCGCGCCATCCCGGGCTCCCGCAGGGGACGGCCTCGGCGGCCGTCCCCTCTCCTTGTCCGGGCGGTCCCGCCGCGGGGGTGGCACCGTTGTCCGACTGGATGATCGAAGTGGTCGGCATCACCAAACGCTTTCCCGGCCTGATCGCCAACGACCGGATCAGCTTCGCCGTCCGGCCGGGCGAGATCCACGCCATCGTAGGCGAGAACGGTGCGGGTAAATCGACGCTGATGAAAATCCTGGCCGGGCTCTACGAACCCGACGAGGGCGAGATCCGCCTGCGCGGCCGGCCCGTGCGCCTGCGCGGGCCGCGGCACGCCGCCCAGCTGGGGATCGGCATGGTCCACCAGCATTTCATGCTCATACCCCGCTTCACGGTGACCGAGAACGTGATCCTCGGCAGCGAGCCCGGCTCGGGCGCCCGGCTGGACCTGGCCGCAGCCCGGACCCGGGTGCGGGAACTGGCCCAGCGTTATCGACTCGACATCGATCCCGACGCCCCGGTGAGCCGCCTTTCCGTGGGCCAGCAGCAGCGGGTGGAAATCCTCAAGGTCCTCTACCGCGGCGCGGAGATCCTGATCCTGGACGAGCCGACCGCCGTCCTGGTGCCGCAGGAAGTAGAGGAACTGTTCCACCACCTGCGCGAGCTGCGGCAGCAGGGCAAGACGGTGTTGTTCATCAGCCACAAGCTGGACGAGGTGCTGGCCATCGCCGACCGCATCACCGTGCTCCGGCGCGGGCGCGTCGTGGGCACCGTCGATGCCCGCGAGGCCACCAAACCCCGGCTGGCAGAGATGATGGTGGGCCGCCCGGTCCTGTTCGAACTGGAGCGGCCGCCGGCCACGGGCGCCGGGGAAGACGAGCCCCTGCTGGCGCTGCATGATGTCACCTGCCGGGACGGCGCGCGCGCGGTCCTGGAGCGGGTCTCCCTCACGGTGCGTCCC
Source organism: Thermaerobacter sp. (assembly GCA_036562425.1). GTDB lineage: Bacteria > Bacillota > Sulfobacillia > Thermaerobacterales > Thermaerobacteraceae > ZC4RG37. Next base: position 1,390 of record DATCKH010000029.1, read on the forward strand.
GGCGAGATCTACGCCATCGCCGGCGTCGAGGGAAATGGGCAAGCGGAGCTAGTCGAGGTGATCACCGGCCTGCGCATCCCCGATGAGGGACGCGTCGAACTTCTAGGCGCCGACGTCACCCGCTGGAGCGTGGACCGGCGTAGGCGGGCCGGTCTGGCCGTCATCCCCGAGGACCGCCACCGGCAGGCGCTGGTTCTTCCCATGTCTCTCTGGGAGAACGCCCTCCTGGGCCGCCACCGCCATCCCGCCTGGCGGCGCGGGCCGTTCTTCCGCCCTGCCACCATCCGGGCCCACGTGGCCCGGGAAGTGGCCCGCTTCGACGTGCGGACCCCCTCGCTGGACGTGCCGGCGGCCTCCCTCTCCGGCGGCAACCAGCAGAAGCTGGTGCTGGCGCGCGAGCTGAGCCAGGAGCCGCGCGTGATCGTCGCTGCCCAGCCCACGCGGGGCCTGGACGTGGGCGCCATCGAGTTCGTGTGGAGCCGGCTCCTGGAGGCCCGCGCCCGCGGCCTGGGCGTGCTGCTGATCTCCGCCGACCTGGAAGAGATCCTGGCGCTGGCCGATCGGATCGGCGTCATCGCCCGGGGCCGCCTGGTGGGCGAACTGGCACGGTCCGAGGCCACGGCGGAAGCCCTCGGCCGGATGATGCTGGCGGGAGGTGAGGCGTCGTGAACCCGGTGACGCGGGTCTTGCTTCACCTGTCGGTGCCGGTGGCCGCGCTACTGCTGGCGGCCCTCATCGGGGCGGGTGTCGTGCTACTGGCCGGGGGTCACCCGCTGGAGGTCCTCCAAATCATGGTTTCTTACAATCTCGGTACGCCGGACAGCGTCGCCGGGGTACTCTCCCGCACCGTGCCGCTGATCTTCTCCGGCCTGGCGGTGGCGCTGGGCTTCCGCGCCGGGCTGTTCAACATCGGCGTCGAGGGCCAGTACCTGCTGGCCGCCTTCGCCGCCTCGTGGGCCGGCGTCTACCTGGCGGGCCTGCCGGCCGCCCTCCACCTCCCGCTGGCGGTGCTGGCGGGCATGGTTGGAGGTGCCCTGTGGGCCTGGCTGCCGGGCTGGTTGAGGGTGCGCCGGGGCGTGCACGAGGTCATCAGCACCATCATGCTGAACTTTATCGCCTCCTCCCTCCTGTTGTGGCTGCTGGCGGACGTCTTCCGCGATCCTACCCAGGGTGGAGGCAACGTGCTGCGCGTGGGCATGCCCAACATCGCTGACTCCGCCCGGATCCCCCGCATGCACGGCTTCCTGGCGACTCTGGGCATCCAGCTGCGGCCGTCGGTGGCGCTGGACTGGTTCTTCCCCGTGGCGCTGGCCTGTGCAGCCCTGGTTTACCTGCTCCTGTGGCGCACGCCCTTCGGCTTTGAAGTGCGGGCCGTGGGCCTGAACCCCGAAGCGGCGCGGGCGGCGGGGATCCGGGTCGAGCAGGTGCAACTCCGGGCCTTCCTGCTGAGCGGGGCCATCGCCGGGCTGACCGGCCTGTCCGACCTGCTGGGATACTTCGGGTACCTGGACATCGACTTCCCGCGCGGCTACGGCTTTACGGGCATCGCGGTGGCCCTGCTGGGTGCCAATCACCCGCTGGGGATCGTGCTGGCGTCCTTCCTGTTCGCCTTCCTCCAGCGCGGCGGGTTGGGCATGCAGGCCCTGGCCGACGTGCCGCGTGAGGTGGTCACGGTGATGGAGGGCGTGATCATCCTCACCATGCTCATCGTCGCGGCAGTGGGCACGCGAATGCTGCGCCGTCTCGAGCGCGGCAGGGTGGTGGCAGCCGCGGCCGGCACCATCCCGGCCGCCACCGTCGCGGCCGAGCCGGCACGGGAGCGGGAGCCGGCGGCACCGGCGGGAGCAGCGGCGGAAAAGGGGGATGACGAGCATGCCCGGCCTTGAGACGGTGGCCGTCATGACCGTGATCGCCTCGGGCCTGCGGCTGGCGCTGCCCATCCTCATTACCGGGGTGGGCGCTACCTTCACCGAGCGGGGCGGCATCATCAACATCGGCCTGGAGGGCATGATGCTGTTCGGCGCCTTCGCCTCGGCCTGGGGCGCCATCACCGCCGGGCCGCTGGCCGGGATCGCCGCCGGCATGCTGGCGGGCGCGCTGCTGGCCCTGGTGCACACCGTGGCGACGGTCCGCTTCCGCGTCGACCACATCGTCAGCGGCGTGGCCATCAACCTGCTGGCCACCGGCCTGGTGCGGATCGGCAGCTACCGGGCTTTCGGCACCGCCACCACGTCGGGGCAGGTACCGGGCCTGCAGCCCTTCCACGTCCCCTGGCTCGGTGACGTCTCCCCGCTGGTGCCGGTGGCGCTGCTGCTGGTGCCCCTGGCCTGGTGGGTCCAGCACCGCACGCCCTTCGGCCTGCGCCTGCGCGCCTGCGGCGAGAACCCGCTGGCGGCCGACACGCTGGGGGTCAACGTGCAGGCCATGCGCAGCGGCGGCGTGCTCATCAGCGGGGTCATGGCGGGCCTGGCCGGGGCCTACCTGGTGGTCGAGCTGAATCACGTGTACGTGGAAGGGATGACGCAGGGTCGCGGGTTCGTGGCCCTGGCCGCCATGATCTTCGGCAACTGGACGCCCCAGGGCACTGCCCTGGCTTCGTTGCTCTTCGGCCTGGCCGAAGCCCTGTCGATCCAGGCCGACGTCCGGGTCCCCTACCAGTTCCTCGAAATGGTCCCCTACGTCGTCACCTTGCTGGTCCTGGCCGGCGTGGTGCGGCGCTCCACACCGCCCGCCGCCGTCGGCACCCACTACGCCCGCGGCGAGGAATGATGCCGTCCAGCGGGCACGGCGCCGCACGGCGCCTGGCACCCGCGCCACCCATGCCGAAGCGGCCGCGCCCCCGGCGCGGCCGCTTCGCACATC
>DATCKH010000160.1:0-9768 GCA_036562425.1 Thermaerobacter sp.
GGCTGGCCACCAGCGCCTTGGCGGCGGTGACGAAGGCGTTGCCCGGCCCGACGATCTTATCCACCGCCGGCACGGACTCGGTTCCGAAGGCCAGGGCCGCGATGGCCTGGGCGCCGCCCACCCGGAACACCCGGTCCACCCCGGCCAGGGCGGCCGCGGCCAGGACGATGTCCGGGACGGAGCCGTCCCGGCGGGGAGGCGTGACCAGGACGATCTCCCTGACGCCCGCCAGCCGGGCGGGGATGGCCGCCATCAGCACCGTGGAGGGGTAGGCGGCGCGGCCGCCCGGCACGTAGATGCCCACCCGGTCCAGGGGCCGGACCAGCTGGCCCAGCTGGTTGCCCGCCTCGTCCGTCCAGCGCACGTCCCGGGGCAGGAGGCGGGCGTGATAGGCGGCGATACGGCGGGCCGCCGCCTCCAGGGCCTGGCGTTCCCGGGCCGGGAGCGTGTCCAGGGCCTGCCGCAGCCGGCCGGCGGGGACCGCCAGCTCACTCGCGGCGGCGAGTCCCGGCGCGTCCCAGCGGCGCGTGTACTCCAGCAGGGCGGTGTCGCCGCGCCGCCGCACGTCGTCGACGATGGACCGAACCACCGCCAGGGTGTCCTCGTCGAAGGGATGGCGGCGGTCCAGTTCCGCCAGCAACTGGTCCGGCTGAAGGCGCCTCACCGGTCCTCACCTCCGGCGCCCGCGGCAGGGGTGGCAGGAGCGGCGGCACGCGGCGTGCGTGCGGCCGCCCTCTCCAGGGCGGCCACCAGTTCCGCCAGCTCCCGGTCGCGCAGGCGCAAGCTGGCCTCGTTGGCGATGACGCGGGCGGTGCTGTCGAAGAGCCGCTCGTACTCCACCAGGCCGTTGGCGGCCAGGGTGCGGCCGGTGGCCACCAGATCGACGATGACGTCCGCCAGGCCGGTCAGGGGCGCCAGTTCCACGGCACCGGCCAGGGGGATGAGCTCGATGTCGGCCGGCCCTCCGGCCAGGTAGCGGCGGGCGCTGAAGGGGTACTTGGTGCCGACCCGGATGCGGCCGGCACGGCGGCGCCGCTGGGGCCAGGTGTCCGCTCCTGCTGCGGGGCCCGCCACCGACATGCGGCAGGCGCCCACGCCCAGGTCGACCAGCTCCACCACCGGCGGGGGCGAGGCGCCGGGGCCCGCAGCCAGGAAGGCGGCGTGCCCGGCGGCCTCCGCCGCCTCCACCAGCACATCCTTGCCGGTGATTCCCAGGTCGGCGCCGCCGTAGGCCACGTACGTCCACACGTCGGCGGGCCGTGCCAGCAACAGGCGCACGCCCGTCTCCGGGTCATCCAGCAACAACTGGCGCTCGTCGCCCAGCCGGCCGGCGGCCGCCAGGCCGGCGGCGGCGCAGAGTGGAGCGACTTCGGCCAGCAGGCGGCCTTTGGGCAGGGCCACGGTCAGCGGTCGGGTGGGCAAGGGCCGAACCTCCGGGCTCTTCCTCTGCGGTCGCTTGATCTACCGCTTCGCCGCGATGGGTAGCGGTGTCGCAGTCGTAGTAGCTGAATCCGGCTCCTCCCGCCGTGCAGGGGCCGCTCAGTGGATCGCCGTGACGGCGCCGTCCCGGGCAGCAGCCGCCGCCACCGGCTGACCCGCCATGCGCAGGGAGCGTCGCTGCCCGTCGAGCCACAGGACGCGCCGGCAGCCCTGGGCCAGGGCGGCCGCCCGCGCCGCCTCCTCGTCGGGCAGGCCGGGCGCGACCACCGCCGAGCAGCCGCGCCGCCGCAGCCGCGCCGCCTCCACCCAGAGAGCCTCCACGTCGTGGCCGGCCACCAGGTAGTCGATGGGCTGGGCTGCCGGCTCGTCCCCAAGCGATGCGGCCACCTGATCCAGGTCGAAGGCGAATCCGGTCGCCGGGCCGCGGCCCCCGTAGCGTTCCAGGAGGGTGTCGTACCGCCCGCCGGTCGCCACGCGGCCGCAGCCGGCATAGGCCTCGAAGACCATACCCGTGTAATAGCCCAGGTCCCGGACCAGGCCGAACTCCACCCGCACCCGGCCGGGCGGGGCCAGCCGTTCCAGAGCCTCCAGAACGCGCCGGAAGCCGGCGGCGTCGTCCCCAGCGAGCCGCTGCAGGATCTCGCCCGCCTCCGCGGGGGACAGGCCACCGGCCAGGAGGGCGTGCAACTCGCCGGCCCGCTCTCCCGGCAGCGTCTCCTCCAGGAACCGGCGGAGCCCCGCCAAATTCCGGGCGGCCAGGAGCGCGCAGGCTCGTTCCTGTTGTCCCGGTCCCAGGCCGCGTGCCTCCAGCAGCTGTCGCAGCAGGCCGGTATGCCCGACGGCCACCCGCGCCTCCTCCAGGCCCAGCTCGTCCAGCGCCTGCAGCAACAGGGCGATGACCTCCATGTCGCCCCACGGCTGGGCGGCGCCAATGAGCTCCACGCCGGCCTGGAGCCGGGTCGTGAACCGCCCGTCCCGGGGGTCGCGGCGGAACACCGGGTCGATGTAGTAAAGCCGCCAGGGGGAGGAACCACCCCCGTAGCGCGGGGCCACCCAGCGGGCGACCGCCGGCGTGTGGTCCGCCCGCAGGGCCAGGACGCGCCCGGCCGAATCCACGAACCGGCACAAGCTCGTGTCCGGGAGCCCGGGGGGTGCCGGGTGGGACGCCTCTTCCCACATGGGGGTGCGGATTCGGCGGTAGCCCCAACGGGCGAACAACCGGGCCAGGCGCTCGCCGGCCATCTCCTGGCGGTGGGCCAGCTCCAGCTCGCGATCCGTTGCCTCCATGGCGGTTCCTCCCCGAGCGCGTTCCGCTGGCAGTGGTTGCCGACGCCCCGTCGCTCTGCGACTTTAATTCTTTAGCACTTTAACACTTTACAATGATAAAGCAAGGGCAGCGGATGACAAGAGGGAACATGCCGTCCGGTGCCTAAATCGGGAGGAACCGGACGCTGCAAGCACGCAGCACCCGCGACAAGGCCAGCAAGGAGGCTCGATTCGTGTACGACGTCATCGTCATCGGACTCGGCGGGATGGGCAGTGCCATCGCGTATCACCTGGCGCGGCGCGGCCGGCGCGTGCTGGGCCTGGACCGGTTCACGCCACCCCATGATTTCGGTTCCTCCCACGGTCGCAGCCGGATCATCCGGCAGGCCTACTTCGAGCACCCCGCCTACGTGCCCCTGGTCCTGCGGGCCTACGAGCTCTGGCGGGCGTTGGAGAAGGACGCGGGGGAGGAACTGCTGGTGGAGACCGGCGGCCTGATGATTGGCACGCCGGATTCGGAAGTGGTGGCGGGTACCACCGAGAGCGCCCAGCAGCACGGCCTGTCCTACCGGATGCTGAGCCCGGAGGACGTGGGGCGGTGGTTCCCGGCCTTCCGCCTCGAACCGGACGAGGTGGCCGTGTACGAGGAGTCGGCCGGTGTGCTCTTCCCGGAGCGCTGCGTGGAGGCGCACTTGCGGCTGGCCCGGCAGGCGGGCGCTGAGCTCCGCTTCGGCGAGCCGGTGGAGTCGTGGGTGGCCGGCGATTCCTCGGTATCCGTGCGCACCTCCTCGGGCCGGTACCAGGCGGAACGCCTGGTGCTGGCGGCCGGGCCCTGGAACCCGGACCTGCTGGGCATGGAGCTGTCGCTGGAGGTGGAGAGGCAGGTCAGCTGCTGGTTCCGGCCCGCGGAGCGGCCCGAATGGTTCGAGGAGCGGTTCCCCATCTTCGTCTGGCAACTGGACGGCGAGCGGGCGCTGTACGGGTTGCCGGGGCTGCAAGGTGAGGGGATCAAGGTCGGCTTCCACCACGGAGGCGAGACGGGGCATCCCGACCGCCTGTCCCGGGAGGTGGGCAGCGCCGACGTGGAACCCCTGCGCGAGGTGCTGCGCCGCCGGCTGCCGCTGCTGGACGGTGAGCCGGAGCGGGCGGCCGTTTGCTTCTACACCAACACGCCGGACAAGCACTTCCTGCTGGGCGTCCACCCGCAGCACGCGCCGGTGGTGATCGCCGGCGGCTGCTCGGGACACGCCTTCAAGTTCTGCCCCGTGATCGGCGAGGCGGTGGCGGACCTGGTGGAGGGGAAGGAGCGCCGCGACCTGGCGCTCTTCGACCCGCGCCGGCTGCTCGCCTAGCGGGCGGCGAGAGCCGGCCGGCCACCGGCCGGAACCGGCCTTGCACCGGCTCGAACCGGCCGGTCACCGGCCGGCAACCGGCTACCCACCGGCTGGAAACCGGCAGCCGTCCGGCAGCCAGCTGCAACCTGGACACACCGCCGCAAACGCTGCAAGCGAGCCATCTTTCTTCGGAGCGGGGGATGCGGGGTGGGCTACCTCTACGTGCTGGCCGCCGCCGTCCTGTGGGGCACGCTGGGTATCTGGGCCCGGCTGGCCTATGACGGTAACGCCCGGCCCAACGACGTGGTGTTCTTCCGCGCCCTGATCGCCTTCCTGGTGGCCCTCTGGGTGGCGCGGCACAAGGCGGGCCTGTTGCGGGCCGCCGCCCGCTCCCGGCTCTGGCTGCTGGTGGCATACGGCACCGTCAGCGTGGGCCTGTTCTACCTCAGCTACTTTTGGGCCGTACGGCTGCTGCCGGTGGCGGTGGCGGCCGTGCTCCTCTACACCGCGCCGGTGTTCGTGGCCCTCATGGCCCGGTTCTTCCTGGGCGAGGCGCTGGCGGTCCCGCGCCTGGTGGCGCTGGTGGTGGCCCTGCTGGGGGTGGCGCTGATCAGCGGCCTGGGCGGGGCGGGCGCGGGAGACGGGGCGGCTGTGGCCGGGAGCATGGCCGCTGCGCCGGCGCTCCCGCCCGTGGGTGTGCTGGTGGGCTTGCTGGCCGGCCTCACCTATGCCACGTACACCATTTTCGGCAAGGTGGCCGTCCGCGACCTGGACCCGGATGTGGTGGTGGTCTACACCCTGGGCGTGGGGACGCTGTTCCTGTTCATCACGCTGCCGCCGCCGCGGTTGCTGGCCCTCGACTTCATGCCCGGGGTGTGGCCGGTCCTGGTGCTGCTGGGGGTTGGGCCCACGTATCTGGCCTACCGGCTGTACACCCACGGCCTGCGGGAAGTCCCGGCCTCAACGGCGGCCATCGTGGCCATGGTGGAGCCGGTGGTGGCGGCGGTGCTGGGCTGGGTGCTGTTGCGGGAAACCCTGACCGCCGCCCAGGTGGCCGGGGGCGTCCTCGTGCTCCTGGGCGCCGCCCTGGCCCGGATCCAGCCCGCCCGGCAGGATGCGGCATCTCCCGGGCAGCCCGGCTGAAGGACACGGCCTGCGGGCCGCAGGAAGCCGCCCGGCTCGCGAGAACGATGAAGGAAATCGCCATGAAGGAAATCGCCATGAAGGACGGGGATACGGTGGGCGTGCGCTGGTTGAGCGCGTCCGACGTGGCGCGCTGCCTGTCTATGGAGGCCGCCATCGAGGCGGTGCGCGAGGCCTTCGTGGCCGTGGCCCGGGAGGAGGTGGCGATGCCCCCTCGCATGCAACTTCCCGCGGAGCGGTTCGGGGGCGTGAGCCTGTTCATGCCGTCCCACGCGCCCGGTCCGGCCCGCACCGCCCTCAAGCTGGTCTCGGTGTACCCCGGCAACCCGCAGCGGGGACTGCCGGCCATCACCGGCGTCGTGGTCCTCCTGGACGGTGAGACCGGCGTTCCGCTGGCGTTGATGGATGCCCGGGTGCTCACGGCGCTGCGCACGGGCGCCGCCAGCGGCGTGGCCACCGAGGTGCTGGCCCGGCCCGATGCCCGGACGCTGGCGGTGATCGGCGCGGGGGCCCAGGCGCCCTACCAGGCGCTGGCCGTGTGTGCCGTGCGGCCGATCCGGGCGATCCGCATCTTCAACCGGACGCGGGCACGGGCGGAGGAACTGGCCCGGCGGCTGGCGGCGGAACTGGGGGAGCGGGGCCTGGAGATCACCGTCTGCGACACCCCCGGTGAAGCGGTCAGGGAGGCGGACGTGATTTGCACGGCCACGTCCGCGGCCGAGCCGGTCCTGGATGCCGCGGACGTGCCCGCCGGTGCCCACGTCAACGCCGTCGGCAGCTTCCGGCCTGAGATGCGCGAGCTGCCCCGCGACCTGCTGGCACGGGCCGGCCGGGTCTTCGTGGACCAGCGGGAGGCCGTCCTGGAGGAGGCGGGCGAGGTCATCGACGCCCTGGCGGCCGGGACGGTCGATCCTGCCCGCCTGATCGAGATCGGCGCGGTGATTGCCGGCCATCATCCGGGCCGGGAGCGGGAGGACGAGATCACGGTCTTCAAGAGCTGCGGCCTCGCCGCCCAGGACCTGTTCGCCGCCGCCCGCGTGCTGGCGGAGGCCGAAGCGGCGGGAGTGGGCCGGTGGCTGGAGCTTTGACGGAGCTTTAATGGGGGGACGGGCATGACGCCGCTGGTGCCGCTGGCCGGCCTGGCCGGTGCCGTGCTGGCCATTTCCTTCTCGTCGGTGCTCATCCGCTATTCCCAGGCGCCCAGCCCCGTGATCGCCTTTTACCGCATGGCGATCACGACGCTCCTGCTGCTCCCTTTCGCCCTGCGGGAGAAGCGGCGGCTGCGGGCGCTGCCAGGCCCGCTGCTGGTGGCGACGGTGGCCAGCGGGGTGCTCCTGGCCGGTCACTTCCTGACCTGGATCGCCTCGTTGCGCTACACCAGTGTGACCGCCTCGGTGCTGCTGGTGACCTCGCACCCCCTGTACGTGATGGCCGCCGACGCCTGGCTTCTGCGCGAGCGGGTGCCCGCCCGGCGCGTGCTGGGCGCGTTGCTGGCGCTGGGGGGTGTGGCCCTGGTGACCTTCGCGGGAGCGGGGGGTGCCAGCGACGTCTTCGGAAGCGGGCGGGCCCTGTACGGCAACCTGCTGGCCGTGGCCGGCTCGTGGTTCTTTGCCGGTTACATCCTGATCGGCCGCAGGGTGCGCCAGGTGCTGCCCGTGGTACCCTACACCACCCTGGTCTACGGCGTGGCGTCCCTGGCCATCGCCGCCGGCCTGCTGTTCACGGGCGTGCCCTTCGGTCCCTACCCGTGGCGGGAGTATCTCCTGTTCACCGCCCTGGCGGTGATCCCGACCCTGGGCGGGCACACGGTTCTGAACTGGGTGCTGGAATACGTGCCGGCCAGCGTGGTCTCCGTGTCCATCCTCGGCGAGCCGGTGGGGGCGGCGATCCTGGCGTGGCTGTTCCTGCGGGAGGCGCCGGCGGGCATCGAGCTGGTCGGAGGAACCCTGACGCTGCTGGGCCTCTTCGTGGCGACCCAGGCGACCGCGCGGCGCGAGCGGGTGGGGCGACCGGCGGCCGGGCAATCCACCGTACAGTGAACCCGCCGTTCGCATCCGCTGTTCAGTTCCGGTCCCCCGTGCGCCCCGGCCGCGCCTGCTCCGCAGAGGCACCGCGCTCTCGCTGCGCCAGCCGTTCCAGCACCAGCCGGTAGCCGTCCGCGCCGTAGTGGAGGAAGCGATTGATGCGGCTGATCGTGGCGGAGCTCATACCGGTCTCGCGCTGGATCTGCTCATATGTCTGCCCCTCGGCGAGGCGGCGCGCCACCTCGAAGCGCATGGCCAGCGACTGGATCTCGCCGACGGTGCACAGATCCTCGAAGAACCGATAGCACTCTTCCAGCGTTTCCAGGGAAAGGATGGCCTCGAACAAGCGATCGACCCGGGGGTTTTGCAAGCGAGACTGGTATGCCACCGGTTCGGATCGCCCCCCCGCCGCTGCTTCAGCCGTCAAGCCGCCGTACGGCCACCACATCTCCGGCGGCTGCGGCCCGTTCCTCCCGCTCCCGGGCGGCGACGCGCCCGCCGGCGGGTTCCTCCTGCTGGCGGGCCTGCTGGCAGCGCGGGCAGATGCCATAGAACTCGAACCGCTGGCCCAGGATGATGAAGTCGGACTCCCGGGCGACTCGCTCGCCGATGCCGTCCAGGGCGTCGGCCTCCACGTCGAAGATCTCCTTGCACGAGACGCACTGCACGTTGGCGTGGGCGTGGGGGTTGCCGTCGTAGCGCTGGACGTCCCCGGGGAATCCGAGCTGGCTGGCCAGCCCCAGTTCCACCAGCAACTCCAGCGTGTTGTAGACGGTGGCCGGGCTGATCATGGGGAACCGCTCTCGAGCCTGCTGGTACAGCTCCTCGGCGCTGGGGTGGTGGGAGCGCCGGGCGTTTTCCTGCAGCAACTCGTAGATGGCCAGGCGCTGCGCGGTCACCCGGTAGCCCCGCTCGCTCAGCAGCCGGCGGAATTCTTCCATCGCTAGCGACATGCTCACTCACAACCTTTCGGCGTTGAGGCGCCGCCGGGCCGCGAGGCCCGTCTTTTTTGCGAATTCCGCACGGAACCCTCTTTATCTTGCGTTTCTCTTAAAACCCACCTTCATCTTAGGATCGCGTCAGGAACAGGGTCAAGGGTTCCGTGCCTCAGAAAGCCTGGCGACGCCTGCATTTTCAGGCACTTCTCAGCTAGTTCACGCGGCCTGCCGCTCCGTGGACCGGGCGGCAGCCCGGACCTGGCCACCGGGGAGGCGCGGGCGCACGCCCAGCAGCCGCAGCCCGTTGGCCATGGCCAGTACCGTGCTCCCCTCGTGGCCCATGACACCCACCGCCAGCTCGATGCGACCCAGGAGCGTCAGCGCTACCAGGACCGCGATCACGCTCAGAGCGAAGGTGATGTTCTGCCAGATGGTCCGGGTCGCCCGTCGGGCCAGCTCGAACACGAAGGGCAGCTTGTCGATCTCGTCGCTGACCAGGACCACGTCCGCCGTTTCCAGCGCCACGTCGGTGCCGGCGGCGCCCATGGCGATGCCCACCCGCGCCCGGGCCAGGGCCGGCGCGTCGTTGACCCCGTCACCGACCATGGCCACCGGTCCCATCTGGGCCGCCAGTTCGCCGACGGCGGCCATCTTCTCATCCGGCAGGAGCTCGGCCCGCACCTGGTCGATTCCCAGTTCGGCCGCGATGGCGCGAGCCACCTCGGCGCGGTCGCCGGTCAGCATGACGGGCACCAGGCCAGCCCGCTTCAGCGCCGCCACCGCCTCCCGGGCGCAGGGGCGGATCCGGTCGCGGGCGGCGATCACCCCGATGACCCGGTCGTCCCGGCCCACCAGGATCACGGTCTTGCCCTCGGCGCTCAGCCGCGCCGCCACCTCGCGAGCGGCGCCGGCGTCGGCACCTTGTCGGCGGGCGAATTCGAGGCTGCCCGCCCAGATCCGGTGCCCCTCCACCGTGGTGGCAACGCCGAAACCGGGTACCACCTGGGTATCGCCCGCCGGCAGGGGTTCGATGCCCCGCTCCCGGGCCGCCTCCAGCACCGCCCGGGCCAGCGGGTGCTCGGAGAGTTGCTCGACCGTGGCCGCCAGGCGCAGGAGATCGGCCACCGGCACACCGTCCACGGGTACGACGTCGGTCACCCGGGGCCGCCCCTCGGTCAGCGTGCCGGTCTTGTCGAAAGCCACCACGCGCACGGCCGCCAGTTCCTCCACGTAGCGCCCGCCCTTGAACAACACCCCGCGGCGCGCCGCGTTGGCGATGGCGGACAGCACCGGTGCCGGGGCGGAGATGGCCACCGCGCACGGCGAGGCCACCACCATGAGCACCAGGGCCCGGTACACGCTCTCATACGGGTCCGCGCCCCAGAGCAGGGGAACCGTCGCCACCAGCAGGGCGATCACGACGACGGCCGTGGCGTACACCTGCTCGATGCGGTCGATGGTGCGCTGGGTGCGGGAACGGTCCTCCTGGGCCGCCTGGACCAGGGCGACGATCCGGGCCAGCATCGTGTTGCCGGGCTCCTTGGTGACCTCCACCTCCAGCACGCCGAACTGGTTCAGCGTGCCGGCGAAGACCTCATCACCGGGCTGCTTGGGCACGGGCAC
>DATCKH010000165.1:0-1913 GCA_036562425.1 Thermaerobacter sp.
TCGATGATGTCATTGCAGAGCTCGATGCACTCGTCGCAGATGTAGACACCCGGGCCGGCGACCAGGCGCTTGACCTGGTCCTGGTACTTGCCGCAGAAGGAGCACTTCAACTGCCCTTTCTCGTCGGTGAACTTGAACATGGTGACCCCTCTCTTGCCGGGAGGCTACCCGTCCGCCCGCTTCTCCCGGGGCTGGAGCACGTGATCGATGATCCCGTACGCCTTGGCTTCTTCCGCGGTCATGAAGAAGTCGCGCTCGGTGTCCCGCTCGATCCGCTCCAGCGGCTGTCCCGTGTGCTTGGCCAGGATCTCGTTGGCCACCTGGCGCAGCTTCAGGAGCTGGTCGGCATAGATTTTCACGTCGGCGGCGGTACCGCCAACCTGCGAGTGCGGCTGGTGGATCATGATACGCGAGTGCGGCAACGCGTAGCGCTTGCCCTTCGTGCCGCCGGCGAGCAGGATGGCCCCCATGCTGGCGGCGAGGCCGACGCAGTAGGTGGCCACGTCCGGCTTGATGTGCTGCATCGTGTCGTAGATGGCGAGACCCGCGTCGACGCTGCCACCGGGGCTATTGATGTAGACGGAGATGTCCTTGTCCGGGTCGTCCGTCTGGAGGAACAGGAGCTGAGCGATGACGGAGTTGGCGACCACGTCGTCGATGGGGGTGCCGATAAACACGATGCGGTCTTTCAGGAGTCGCGAGTAGATGTCGTAGGCCCGCTCGCCGCGGTTGGTCTGCTCGATGACGTACGGAACCAGGTTCACACTCGCCCACCTCGCCCCTCGCCACCGAAACCGGGGTGGTGGGCCGGGGGCAGCCTCTACGGGCCATGGCCGCAGCCAGCCGCGCCCTCCCGGCTTCGGTGTCTATTATATTGGCCCTCCCGGCCGCCCGCTTGCGAGGAATCTGAACCGGCCCGGAACCGAGCCGGAGCCCGGCTCCCGCGGCCGGCCAATGACGCTCACACCCTGGCAGTGTGTCACTGCGCGCCGGCGCGCGATGCACCGGCTTCCGGCTCACCGGCCTCCGGCGCCGCGCCGGACCCCTGCGAGTCTCCCGGAGCGGACGCGGAGGTCTCCGCCGGGGGTGCCGCCTCGCCCGCCGCATCCCCGGCTTGCGGGGCCGCGCTCACACCCTCGCCGGCTTCCGGGGCCTGCCCGCGGGCGATCTCCACGAGGCGGTCGACGATCTTCCGCCGGCGCACCGCGTCGGCGATCTCCAGCAGGTAACCCGTTTGGGCAAAGACCCGGCGAAGCCGGTCATACGGCTGGCCGTAAGCCGCGGCGATGGCGCGGATCTCGGCCTCTACCTCTGCCGGCTCCGCCTCGATGCCTTCCTTCTTCCCCACGGCATCGAGGACGAGATCGGCGCGGACTTCGGCCACCGCGCGCTCGCGGAACTGCTCGCGCAGCCCCTCGCGGGTCTGGCCCGTCTGCTGGAGGAATCGATCCAGATCGGTGCCCTGTCGGCGCAACTGGTCTTCCAGTTGCTCCACCAGCTGGTCGATGCGGCGGTTCACCAGCGTGTCCGGCACGTCGACGCGCGCCTGTTCCACCACCCGCTCGACCACCTGGTTGCGGAACTGAGACCGGGCGCGCTGGCTGGCAATTTCGGTCAATTGTTTCTCGATGCGCTGGCGCAAATCCTGCAGGTTGTCCGCGCCGGCCGCTTCCCGGGCGAATTCGTCGTCCAGCTCGGGCAACTGCTTGCGCTTGAGCTCCTTCAGCCGGATGTGGAAGGACGCCTTCTTGCCCCGTAACGCCTCGTCACCAAAGTCGTCCGGGAACGTGACCTCGATGTCTTTCTCCTCGCCCGGCCGCATGCCCAGCAACTGCTCTTCCACGTCATCCAGCAGCCGGCCCGACCCCAGCTCGACGCTGTAGTTCTCGGCCTGCCCGTTGGGCACGGGCTGG
>DATCKH010000166.1:0-4145 GCA_036562425.1 Thermaerobacter sp.
CTCACACTAGGCAGGGGCCCCATGGGGCCCCTGGGAGGGATGCGCGTGGCGCGAAGGCGGCGGTTCATGTCCGAGGCACTGAGGGCGGACCTGGCCCGGGACCTGGGCGTCTACGACCTCGTCCAGCGTGAGGGATGGGGCGCCGTGCCGGCCCGCGACTGCGGACGCCTGGTGCAACAGGCGGTTCTGCGGGCCGAAGCCATGCTCGCGGCGGGTCAGCCGGCCGGCTCCCCGCCCTTCCAGGCGACCCAGGCGCTCCCGCCCGGCGCACCCGCGGGCTGGGGCGCCGGGCCCGGCGGCGCCGGGCGCTGGTAACCGCGGCCGCTCGCCCGGTTCTTCTAATCACGACCTCCCGCTCGTAAGGTAACGGGGACGGGCGGGAGGTCGAATCGTTGGGCCAGGCAGACCTCGTCCTGCTGGTGATCCTTACCCTGGGTGCCCTCGGTCGCAACCCGCTGGTCACGTCGGCGGCGGGCGCGTTGCTGCTCTTGCGCCTTCTGGGGCTGTCGCGGTTCCTGCCCGCGCTGGAGCAGCCCGCCATGTCTCTCGGGCTCATCCTGCTGATCGTGTCCGTCTTGATCCCCTTCGCCGATGGCCAGGTGACGGTGGAGCAGACCGTCCAGTCCTTCACCAGGGGCGGCATTGCGGGATATGCCGGGCTGGTGGCGGGGTTCCTGGCCGCCGTCCTCGGGGCCCGCGGGATCACCCTGCTGGAGCGGGACCCCCATGTGATCATCGGCCTGATCCTCGGGACCCTGCTGGGTGTGGCGTTCTTCCGCGGCATCCCGGTGGGCCCGCTGACCGCGGCGGGGCTGGCGGCCGTCCTGCTGGAGCTGTTCAAGTCCCTGCGCGGCGGGTCCTGATGTCCTGATCCCGTCCGCATTGCTTCCACTGCCCGCCTTGCTTCCACCGTCCCCATCGCTTTCACCGGCCACGTCCCTGTGGCACATTGGGGACGGAGGCACGTTATCCAGCGGGAGGCAGAACCCGTGGCACGTCCCCTGGAGCGCACGTGGGACGGGCTGCCCGTCAGCCCCGAGCCCCCCTACGGCGCCGCCGTGGTGGTCTACCGCCGGCAGGGCGACGGCGTGGTGTACTTGATCCTGCACCGCGCCCATCACGGTCCCGCCTACGAAGGTGACTGGGCGTGGGGGCCGCCGGCCGGCGCGCGGCTGCCGGGCGAGCCGGTGGAAGCGTGCGCCCGCCGCGAGCTGCGGGAGGAGACGGGCCTGGATCTCCCTCTCACGGCCGTGTCCGGCCCGGGGGAGTCGTGGCAGGTCTACATGGCGGAGGCGCCGGCGGAGGTGGAGGTTCGCCTTTCCCCCGAGCACGACCGCTACGCGTGGCTGCCGGCCCGGGAGGCCGCGGCGCGCTGCCGGCCGCCACTGGTGGCCGCGCAGATCATGCGGGTGGCCGCGCGGGTGGAGGGGGATCGGGCCACCGGGCGCGCGCTGGCAGGCCGGGCGGAACAGAAGCCGGGCGTGGCAAGCCGGGCATGGGAAAAAGGAGGGTAGCACCAGTGAGCGGTGTCCAGCGTTCCGAGCGCCAGGGTACCGAGCGCGCAGAGCAGCAACAGCGCGTGGAACTGACCATCCGCGGCGTCGTCCAGGGTGTGGGCTACCGGGCGTTCGCCTGCGCCGTCGCCCGGGAGCGGGGCCTGCGGGGTTGGGTCCGCAACAACCCCGATGGCACCGTGACCGCCGTCGCCGAAGGGCCCCGGGACGACCTGCTCGCCTTTATCGAGGCCTGCCGGCGCGGGCCCCGGAGTGCAGAGGTCACGGGGATCGACGTGACGTGGGGGCCCGCCACCGGCCTGGGCGAGGGCTTCGTCATTCGCTGAGCCGCCGGCGGGGGCCGGCCCGGTGCAGTGGCTCAACCACCGCCCCCGCCGGAGCCTCCCCCGCCACCGCCGCCGCCACTGCTGGTACTGCCGCCACTGCTCCCGCCGCCCCCGCCTCCGCCACCGCCACCGCCGCTGAGCATCTTCTGGAGCTCAGTGTTGACGGCTTGCTGGATCATCTGCTGGCCCTGCGGGGACTGCAGGAATTGCTGCACGCCGGCCTGGATGGCCTGCTGCCCCTGGGGCGAGGCGGAGACGGTCTTGAGCTGCTTGACCAGTTCCTCCTGCCCCTCGGGCGTGAGCACGACCTGCTGCGTGGCCAGCAACTGCACCTGCTGGCCGACCATCTGCTGCAGCTGCGCCTGCATCTCCGGGGATCGCAGCTCCTCACGAACGGCGGCCCGCACCTCTTCGGGAGAGGGCTTGGCCTGCCCGCCCCCGCCGCCACCCCCGCCCATGGCACACCCGCCTGCGACCAGCGCGGCCAGGACGGCCAGGGACAGGACAGCGACAGCCGCCGCGCGACGATGCTCGGTAGCTCGCACCGAGTTGCCTCCTCCCACACCGGCGTCGGCTGTAACCTGCCACCGGGCAGGGAAAGTATGCCCTTCCGAGGCGGTCTCTAGGACGAACCGGCGGGCGATCCGGCCAGGCGGCGGTACTGGGGCAGCAAGTAGCGCTCGTACAGGTCGGGGCGCAGGAAGCCGGGGAAGCCGGTGTGGCGCCGGTACTCGCGCAGGCGGACCAGGTCCAGTTCGGCCGTCACCACCGCCGCCCGGTCCCAGTGTTCCGCCTGCACCAGCACACCGTCGCCCGACGGCGTCAGGTCCAGCGGCGCGTAGACGGCGGCGCGGCCGGTCAGCTCGACCCCGAGGAACCGCCCCACCAGCGCGCTCACCACGCCGTAGACCGGCGTTTCCTGCACCCGCGCCCACGTGCCGCGGCGGGCATGCCACTCGTTGTAAGGCTCGGGATTGGCGATGGGCACGATGACGATCTCGGCGCCGCGCAGGGCCAGCAAGCGAAAGGTCTCGAAGTAGGTGGCATCCATGCAGACGGGAATTCCGATCCGTCCCAGCAGGGTGTCATACACCTGCAGGGCGTCCCCCGGACACACCCCCCACTCCGCCTCCAGCGGCAGGAGGTGCGCCTTGGCGTGGCGCCCCACCAGGGCGCCGTCCGGCCCGAACAGGTGGCCGATGTTGTAGACCTCGCCCCCCTCGGGCACCATCACGCTGCCGGCGTGCACGTAGACACCATGGGCGCGGGCCAGGGCGGAGAAGGTGGCCATGTAGACGCGGCGCACGGCGGGCCCGATGAAGCGGAAGACGTCGGCTACCCGGCCCACCGCGCCCAGCTCGGCGAGGGCCTCTTCCGGGGAGCCGGCACCCGCCAGCCGGTCGAAGCCCGGCAGCATCCCCAGCAGCGGGATGCCCACGTCCTCGGGGAAGGCCACCAGTTGCGCCCCCTGCTCGACGGCGCGGGCTAGCGGCCGGGCCACCCAGTCCACGAACTCCTCCGGTCGCCGGAAGGCCGTCACCTCCAGTTGCACCGCGGCGACCCGAACCCGCGCCGGGTCAATCCGGCGCAGGTTGTCGCTGCGGCGGATGCAGCGGGCGGCCACGGCCCGTTCCACCGGCCCCCGCCGGGACGTCCACAGCAGCGCCGCCTGGAAAGCCTGTTCCTGCAAGCGCCGCCACCAGCGGCCGCTCACGCCGTGACACCTCCCGCCGCGCCCGCCGGCCCGCCGCGACCGGCCCCCTCCTGCGGCTCACCGCCCGCCGCCCGGTAGGCGGCGGCCAGGTCCCGCACGTAGAGGCGCGGGTTGAGGAACCGGTCCAGCGGGTACCGCTGGCGGATATCCGCCAGCGCCCGCCCGTCGAGGCCTGCCACGACCGGCCTGCCGCTGTCGTCGTCGGCCAGCCAGCCCCGGCCTTCCGGCGTGATCTCGCAGGGGGCGTACAACGTGGCTCGCGGGGCCAGCGCCCGCCCGCCCAGCTCGCCGCCCGGCGCCACGTGCAGCCAGTAGATCTGGGACTGCTGGACCAGCTGCCACGGACCCGCGATGACCCGCCACCGGCTGTGCGGCTGGAAGTGGAAGGATGGGTGGATCACCAGGCGGACGCCTTGCAGCGACAGGATCCGCGCCACCTCGGGCACCCAGCCGTCCTGCCCGACGACCAGTGCCGCCCGCCAGCCGTCCACCTCGAAGGTGACGATGTCGTCCCCGCCGGTCAGCCCCACTTCCGCCTCGTCGGGCCGCACGTGCAACTGGGCCTGCCGGGCGACCAGGCGCCCGTCGGGC
>DATCKH010000169.1:0-1875 GCA_036562425.1 Thermaerobacter sp.
CTACCTGAGTTACTTCCCTTCGTCCTTTACCCAGTCCCCGCCGGCGGCCGAGCCCCGGCCCCCGGCCAAGCCGCCCGAGGAGATCGGGCGCATCGTCCCCGAGAACCAGAACGTGCCCTTCGACATGCGGGAGCTCATCGAGCGGCTGGTGGACGAGGGCTCCTTCTTCGAGATCAAGGCGCTCTTCGCCCAGGAGATCATCACCGGCCTGGCCCGCCTGGGCGGCCGCGTGGTGGGGATCGTGGCCAACCAGCCCAAGGTCAAGGGCGGCGTCCTGTTCGTGGACTCGGCCGACAAGGCGGCCCGGTTCATCTGGCTCTGCGACGCCTTCAACATCCCGCTGCTGTTCCTGGCCGACGTGCCGGGGTTCATGATCGGCTCGCGGGTGGAACGGCAGGGCATCATCCGCCACGGCGCCAAGATGATCGCCGCCGTCTCGGAGGCGACGGTGCCCAAGATCTCGGTGATCGTGCGCAAGGCATACGGTGCCGGGCTCTACGCCATGGCCGGTCCGGGCTTTGAGCCCGACGCCTGCCTGGCGCTGCCCACGGCCCAGATCGCCGTCATGGGACCGGAGGCGGCGGTCAACGCCGTCTACTACAACCGGATCATGGAACTGGAAGGGGAGGAACGGCAGCGCTTCGTCGAGGAGAAGCGCCGCGAGTACGCCCGTGACATCGACATCTACCGGCTGGCCTCGGAGCTGGTAGTGGACGACATCGTGCCGCCGGAGCGCCTGCGGGAGGAACTGATCGCCCGGTTCAGTGCCTATGAGGGCAAGGTGCGGGACTGGCCGGCCAAGCATCACAGCGTACCGCCGGTGTAGGCATGCCTCCAGCTGAGCGAACAAATGGCGGTTTGGCGGTTCATCCGGCCATAGCAATCGCCACGAGCTGTGGGGGGGGGATGCGTCATGGCAGTGGCAGAGGGCCGGGATGACTTCCCGGGCCGGGGCGGGCTCGCGGGCGTGCAGGGAACCGATGCGGGGGCTCTGCTGGCCCACCCGCTGGTGCCGCCGGCGCGGAGAGGGCAGGGCCGCCCGCCCTTTGCGGACTTCCGCGCCTACCAGGCCTACCTCGAGCGGGCGCGGCGGGATCCCGACGCCTACTGGGCGGAAATCGCGTCCGAGCTGGAGTGGATGGCGCCCTGGACCCACGTCCGCACCGGCGACCTGCCCGAATTCAAGTACTTCGTAGGCGGCCTGACCAACGTCAGCGTCAACTGCATCGACCGCCACCTGCACCAGGGGCGGAAGAACAAGGCGGCCATCGTCTGGGAGGGGGAGCCGGGCGACCGGCGGGTCTGGACCTACCAGATGCTCCACGACGAGACGTGCCGCCTGGCCAATGCCCTCCGGCAGGCGGGCGTGGGCAAGGGCGACGTGGTGGCCGTCTACCTGCCCAACCTGCCCGAGACTTTCGCCGCCATCCATGCCTGCTACCGCATCGGGGCCATCTACAACGTGATCTTCTCCGGCTTCTCCGCCGATGCCGTCCGCTCGCGCCTGCTGGATTCCCGTGCCCGCCTGGTCATCACCGCCGACGCCACCTACCGCCGCGGCCGGGTCATCCCGCTCAAGCGCACCCTGGACGAGGCCCTGGCCGGGCTGGACTTCGTCGAAACGGTGGTCGTGGTCCGCAGGGCGGGCATCGAGGTGCCCATGGCGGCCGGGCGCGACGTGCCCTATGACGAGTTCGTCCGCGGCATGCCCGCCCGCTGCGAGCCGAAGCCCATGGAGGCCAACGAGCCGGGGTTCATCATCTACACCAGCGGCACGACGGCCAAGCCCAAAGGCCTCGTGCACGCCGGCGCCGGCTTCCTGGTGGGCGCCTACGCCAACGTCAAGTGGTCCCTGAACCTGCAGGATGATGACGT
>DATCKH010000171.1:0-8014 GCA_036562425.1 Thermaerobacter sp.
CCGCCCTCGAAGCCGAGCAGGCCGAGCTGGCGCGGCGCCTGGGGGATCCGGGCTTCCTGGCCGCGGCGCAGGCGGATCCGGAGGCCATCCGGGCCGCGGCCGCGCGGGCGGCCGCCGTGGAGGCCGAGCTGGGCACGCGCCTGGCCGAGTGGGAGGAACTGGCCCGGTGCCTGGAACAGGCCAGCGCCAGCCGGGACGGGGGCATCCGCCCAACGCGATGACCGGGCCGATGACGGCGATCCTGCAACGTCGTATAATGCATTACGGAAGTCTTGCTTAGGAAGGCAGGTCTCTCTCCCCACCATCACGTCAGCGGGTGAGCAGGCCCGCGAGGGGGAAGGCACGGCATGTCCGCAGAGGCAACCACCTGCTCGCCACTGGAGGCCGCCCAGAAACAACTGGCCGCGGTGGTCGAGCGGTTGGGGCTCGGTCAGGACGTTTACGAGATTCTCAAGGAGCCGGCGCGCGTCATCGAAGTTTCCATCCCCGTGCGGATGGATAACGGCCGGCTCCGTATATTTAAAGGATATCGGGCCCAGCACTGTGACGTCCTGGGACCCACCAAGGGCGGAATCCGGTTCCACCCGCGGGTGGACCTAAATGAGGTCAAGGCGCTGGCCATCTGGATGACCTTCAAGTGTGCCCTCCTCGGCCTGCCGTACGGCGGTGCCAAGGGGGGCGTCGTGTGCGATCCGCGGGAACTGTCCCGCCGCGAGCTGGAGGAGCTGAGCCGCGGCTACATCCGCGCCCTGGCCGGCTTCATCGGGCCCGACCGGGACATTCCGGCGCCGGACGTCAACACCTCCGACCAGGTCATGGGCTGGATGCTGGACGAGTTCTCCCGCATCACCGGCCACCCGAACCCGGCCGTCATCACCGGCAAGCCGCTGGTACTGGGCGGATCCCGGGGCCGCGGCGAGGCGACGGGCCGCGGCGTGGTCATCACCATCCGCGAGGCGGCTCGGGTACTGGGTATGTCCATGGACCGCATGACGGCGGCCGTCCAGGGCTTCGGCAAGGTGGGCGGCTGGGTGGCCCGCTACCTGCACCGTGCCGGTACGCGGGTGGTGGCGGTGGTGGACGCGTACGGGGGCGTCTACAACCCGGGCGGGCTCGACGTGGAGGCTCTGTATGCCTACAGCCGGCAGCACGGGACCGTGAAGGGCTTCCCCGGCGGCGAGCCCATCGACAACGAGCGCCTGTTCCGGCTGCCCGTGGACGTACTGGTCCCTGCCGCCCTGGAGAACGTGATCACGGCAGAGAACGCGCCCCATATCCAGGCGCGCATCGTCGCCGAGGGTGCCAACGGGCCCACGACGCCGGAAGCCGACGAGATCCTGTACAAGCGGGGCATCTTCGTCCTCCCCGACATCCTGGCCAACGCGGGTGGCGTCACCGTTTCATACTTCGAATGGGTCCAGAATCTGATGCAGTATTACTGGTCGGAAGAACAGGTGGTGCAGCAGCTGGAGCGGTTGATGGTCAACGCCTTCCAGGCCGTCTACCGCTGCCACGTGGAAGAATCGGTACCCATGCGCCTGGCGGCCTACATGGTGGCCATCGACCGCCTCGCCGAGGCCCTCATCGCGCGGGGCTGGATCCCGGCGACGGACTACCGCCATGTGCCCCGGCCAGACCCGGCGGGTTCGGCTGCGGACGTATTCCGCCAGCCGGTCACTCCGATGTAACGGCTGCCTCGCTCCAATGGCTGACCAGGGACGCGGGACGTATCCGGACGCGGCGCGGGGTGGGATCCCACCCCGCGCCGGGGTTCCGGGGAACGGGTCGCCGGGGTTCCGGCGGGTACCCGCCGGCGTCGGAGCGGCGGGATGTGGCGGCAGGATGATGACCGGCCTGGCTCCGGCGCGCCGGGACGGGAGGGACGGGCCCGGTGCAGGCAAAAGGAGGGGACCATGGCGAGTTTCACCGAGCGGTTGCGTAAGCGGGCCGGCCGCCTCAGCCGGGCCCAGCGCCAGCTGGCGGAATACATCCTGCAAAACGAGCCCAAAGCGGCGTTCATGACCGCCGCCCGCCTGGGCGCGGCCGTGGGGGTCAGTGAATCCACCGTCGTCCGCTTCGCCATCGCCCTGGGCTATAGCGGTTACCCGGAACTGCAGCGGGACCTGCAGGACCAGCTGCGGGCGCGCCTGTCGGCCACGGACCGGCTCGTCCTGGCGGAGGAACGGGGTGAGCGGGCAGAGACCATCCTCGAGACGGTGCTGCGCACCGACATCGAGAACATTCGGGCCACCCTGGCTTCCCTGCCGCGGGAGCGGTTCTTCGAGGCCGTGCGCGCGCTGCAGGAGGCCCGCCACATTTTCGTCGTGGGCATGCGCAGCTCGGGAGCCCTGGCCACGTACCTGGGGTATTACCTCAACCTCATGCTGCGCAACGTGAAGACGCTGGCCAACTCAGCCCACCCGCTGGAGGAACTGATGGCCGCCGGTCCCGGCGACGTGGTGGTGGGCATCACCTTCCCCCGCTACGCCCGGGCCACGGCGGAAGCCTTCCGCCTGGCCGCCCGCCGGGGTGCCCGGACGATCCTGATCACCGACAGCGTGGTCTCGCCCCTGGTGGAAGAAGCTAGCATCGTGCTGACAGCCCGGTCCGAATCGCCATCCTTTGCCGACTCCCTGGTGGCGCCCCTCAGCCTGATCAACGCGCTGATCACGGCGGTAGCCCTGGGCCAGCCGGAGCGGGTGCGGGCCGCGCTGAGCGAACTGGAGGACATATGGGAAAAGCAGGGAGTATACTTGAAGGAGGAAAGGCGCTCGGAGCGAATCGTGGCACCGGAAGGCGAGAGCGGGGAGTGAATATGCAGGAGCCCGCGCTCCTCTATTCGGCCAGGCCCGATGCGACGGTGCTCAGCCCCGACCGGGAGACCGTGGTCACTTTCGATCGTGAGGGGCGGCTCTTCCATTACTACCGGGGCGGGCTCACCTACAGGCGCGACCTGGCTTCCCGCGTCTACGTGCGCGAGCGGGGCGGCGAGGGTGGCGGGTGGCGGCCCTTGCCCCCGGACGATGCCCGCCGCCTAATGGAGGAGGCCTATGCCATCGCCCGCGACCTGTGCCCCGGGGCACCCGGTCCCCTCAGGCAGCGGTTGGAAGACGAGATCCTGCGCTGGACGCCGGAGGCGCTCCAGGCGGAGGCCGATCGCTTCCGTGCCGCCTATACCTGGGCGCCGTCCATCCTGCCGCCCGACCTGTACCTCGCCATCGTGCTTCAGGCCACCACCGGCTGCACGTGGAACCGGTGCGCCTTTTGCGCCCTTTACCGGGACCGGCCCTTTCAGGCGCGCTCGCCCGCCGAGTTTGCCGACCACGCCGCCAAGGTGCGGGAGCTGCTGGGCCGGCAGTGGCCCTATCGCCAGGGCATCTTCCTCGGCGACGGCAACGCGCTGGCCCTCCCGCTGGAACGGCTGGAGCCACTGATCCACATCGCGCGCCGGTTCTTCCCGGGGCAACCTCTCTATGGTTTTGTCGACCTGTGGTCCGGCCAGCGCGGGGATGCGGGAAAGTGGCCCGCCCTGGCCCGCTACGGCTTCAAGCGCGTGTACGTCGGCATGGAGACGGGGCTGGATGAGCTATTGCACATCCTGGACAAACCCGGCTCCGCGGAACAACTGGTGGCCTTCGTGCAGGTCCTGAAGGCGGCGGGTTTGAACGTGGGCCTCATCATCATGGCCGGGGTAGGCGGCAAGCCGTATGCGCGGCGCCATGTGGAGGCCACGGTGGAGGCCCTGGCCGCCATGCCCCTGGGCCCCGGCGACGTGGTGTATATCTCCCCATTTATCGAGCAGCCGGGCACGCCCTATCTCGCCCTGCGGCAGCGCCTGGACCTGACCCCCTTGAGTGAGGCGGAGACCGAGGAGCAAGTGCGCCTCCTGGCGGGGAGAATTCGCCGCCTTGGGGTCCGGGTCAGCCGCTATGACCTGCGGGCTTTCCTGTACTGAATCCGTTTCTGAAGCCTCTACTGAATCCTCTACTGAATCCCCTACTCATCCTCTAGTCAATCCGGTACTGAATCCTTATCCTTGCCTGGTGCCCATACCGTGGGGAGAAGCCTCCTGTCTCCCGCGCTGGTGGCCGGCCGGTTGGAGGGCGGTTCAGGCGCGCTTCAGGCCTGGTTCAGCCGTCTCTCAGTTCCCATCGCGACAATACCATGGACGGGCAGGTCCGCCGGGGTGGAGTCTGGCGCGTGTGACCGGCGGCCGGGAGGCGCGACAGCGGCCGGTCGGCCGGGACCGGGGACGGGACGCCCCTACGGCCATGCCAGCCGGAGAACGCCCGGCCCCCGGCCTATGGTGCCGGAGACGACCCCGGCGTCCGTGGAGGCGATGGGACCTCATGGAGCGCGGATTGAAGATCGCCATCAGCGGGAAGGGTGGGGTCGGCAAGACGACCCTGGCGGCCTCCCTGGCCCTGTTGATGGCCCGGGACGGGCAACGGGTCCTGGCGGTGGACGCGGATCCGGACTCCAACCTGGGCGTGGCCCTGGGTTTCACGGACGAGGAACTGGCGGCCCAGCGCACCATCGCCGAGGACCGGGAGCTGATCAAGGAACGTACGGGCAGCACACCGGACCGGCCAGGCCAGTGGTTCGTCCTGAACCCCAGGGTCGACGACATCCCCGACACCTACGTGATCGAGAAAGACGGCGTGCGCCTGCTCCGCCTGGGACACGTGCCCCGGGGTGGCGCCGGCTGCGATTGCCCGCAGAACGCGTTCCTCCGGCACCTGCTACGCCACCTGGTGGTGCAGCGCACGGATGCCGTCGTGGTGGACATGGAGGCCGGCCTTGAGCACCTGGGCCGGGGCACCACCGCCGCCGTCGATGCCCTGATCGTCGTGGTGGAACCCGGACGGCGCTCCTTCCAGACCGCGGCGATGATCGCGCGGTTTGCTCGCGACCTGGGCGTGCAGCGGGTCTTCGCCGTTGCCAACAAGGTTCGCCCCGGTGATGAGGCGGCGGTGGAAGCCGGCATGCGGTTCCTGCCCCTGCTGGGCATGTTGCCTTACGACCCGACGGCCGTCACCGTCGATCTCGCCGGAGGCTCCGTCAAGCAGTTGAGCCGTGAATTCTGGGCCGCGGCCGAGAGCATCAAGCAGCGCCTGGAGAGCGCTTTCGCCAGGGAGCCGCAGCCCGGCTAGCCCGGCAGGCTGGCGGCCTCCACGGGGATGGGCTCGAGCACGTCAATGGCGGCCGGTGTGACCAGGCACCGGTAGGCGTAGGCCTCTACGCCCGCGGCGACGGCCTCGGCCAGGGCGCGGGCGAAGGCGGGGTCGGCCCGGCGGTGGGGCCGCAGTACCGACGCGTCATCGCGCTGGACGAACCAGACAACCGCCGCGCGGTGTCCCTCCGTGACCGCCTGCCGGAGCTCCTCCAGGTGCCGGGCGCCCCGCAACGTGGGGGCGTCGGGGAAGAGGGCGACGCCGTCTTCGACCAGATTGCAGGACTTGGTCTCCACCAGGCAGAGATCGGGACGCCCATCGCCGGCCGGGTCGGGGTGACTCGCTTCCGGGGAGACGCCCCGGCGCAGCAGGAAGTCGATACGGCCCGCGCCCCAGCGAACCTCGCTCTGCCAGCGCTGGTAGCCCGCGAAGGGCGGCAGCGACGCCGCCTCGAGGCAGGCGGCGAACAGGCGGTTGGGCATGCGGGCGTCCACCGACACCCAGCGGCCGGCGTAGCGGACCAGTAGCAGCTCGCCCGCCGTCCGGCGCCCCGGCTGGGGGATCAGCCGGGCCCTGCCTTCCGTGCCTGCCTGCAGAAGTTCCTCCATCCTGCCCGAGTTGGGCAGGTGGAGTACCAGCGGCCGGCCAGCCGCCGCGCCCGGCCACGCTGCTTCCACCTCGACGGCGAACCGGTTCAACCGCCGCCGCAGGCGCACGGGTGCCAGCGGCCCGGGGAGTGGAACCGTGGCCAATCGACCGGGCGGGCGAACCCCCGTATCATCTCCGGGCGGGCAGGGCTTGGCATCGCGGGTCGCCGCCACCGCCGGGATGCCGGTGCGGTGGACCGCCGCGGGATCGGAGCCATGCCCCGGCGCGCGGTTCATACCGTCCTCACCCGCTGCACGTCCCCGGCCAGGACCCGCTGCCTCCCGGCCCCCGGGACGTCCAGGATGAGGGCGCCATCCCGGTCGACGTCGATGGCGATGCCCGTGACCTCCCCGGTGGGCAGCACCACTCGTACCTGTTCTCCGAGGACGGTGGCTCGCGCCCGCCAGGCGGCCAGGACGGGGTCGGGACCCGCCGCGTGCAGGGCTACGTAGTGGTCTTCCAGCCGCTCCAGGATCGCCGCCGCCAGGCGGTTGCGGGTAACCGGCTCCGCTGCCTCCCGGGCCAGCCAGGTGACGCGGTCGCGGAGTTCGTCCGGGATGGAATCCGCGCGGACCTCGAGGTTCACGCCGATCCCGGCGATGACGTACTCGGCGCCGTCAGCCTGGGCCACCATCTCCAGCAGGATCCCCGCCACCTTGCGGCCGTCGATCTCCACGTCGTTGGGCCATTTCAACCCCACCGGCCGGCCGGCGACGATTTCCACCGCCTCGGCCACGGCCACGGCCACGGCCAGGGTGAGAACGGGCAGCTGGGCGGGCAGCAGACGCGGCCTCAGGATGACAGACATCCACAGGCCGCCGGGGGGGCTCCACCAGAAGCGGCGCATCCGGCCGCGACCCGCCGTCTGGCGGTCGGCGATCACCACGGTGCCCTCCGCGGCACCGGTTTCCGCCATCCTCCGGGCCAGGTCGTTGGTCGAGCCGGCCTCGGGCTCCCAGTGGACGGCGTGGCCGAGCCGCCGGTCCAGCCGTTCTGCTTCCAGCAGCTCCGGGAAGAACCGGGCCGCCGCTGCCCGTTCCAGGTCCTCCGGCGCCAGGCTGTACCCGCGGCGCGGCCGCGCCTCCACGGGCATGCCATCGTGCCGCAACGCCTCTACGTGCTTCCAGATCGCCGTGCGGCTGAGCCCCAGCCGGGCGGCCAGGTCGGCGCCGGAAACGGGCTGCCCGCGGGCGTGGAGCAGGGCGGCGAGAAGCCGCACCCGCGTGCGGCGGTCGGCGGCCGAGGCGGGATCGGGTGGGATGGGACCGGCTCCCGTCATGGATGCGTTGCCTCCCATCCCACCATACCACGAATCGCCCCCGGGTCGGCGCCGGGGGCGATGGGGCGCGCACACGTGTCCTTCACGGTGCTCGGTTCCGCTCAGGGCACCCGGGCGGCCGGCCGGACGATGAGGAGGCCGTGCATGCCGCGCTCATAGTGCCCGGGCAGGTGACAGGCGAACTCAAAGCGGCCGCTGCGGTCGGCGTTGAAGATGAGTCGAACGCTGGTGCCGGGCTGCAGGCCCGCAACCTCCAGATCATACCCCTCCAGCTCCAGCTCGTGTTCCTCCCGGCCCGCGTTGATCAGGGTCAGGCGCACGCGGGCCCCCGCCGCCACCTCCACGACCCGGGGGGCGAAGGCGTACTCCGTCATGCGGATCTCCGCCGTCACCAGAGGCCGCTTCCCGTCTGCGGGCACGCCGGTGGCCAGGCGCGGCGCCTCCCGCTGCAACAGTCCGATGGCGCCGGCCAGCAACGCGATGGAGAACATCAGGGCCCCCAGGGAGCGAACGGCGGGCCCGTCACCGCCACGGGTGGACACGGTGGTGCCCCCTCGGCGCAGCGACGCGCGGTTAGACTCGATGGACTCTATGCGGCGTCTTCCTCCGCCATGCCGGGACGCACGGACATTTGAAAGTGGAATCGACCGACGGGATTGACCCCGGAGCCGACCCATGGTAGCATCACTCAAAGCAACCAACAACTGAATCGAGCGACGCGTCTGCTCTCTTATCAAGAGTGGCGGAGGGACTGGCCCAATGAAGCCCGGCAACCGCCGGCCGGCATGATCGGCCGGTAAGGTGCCAACTCCTGCAGGGTCCGCGTCGGATCCTGAGAGATGAGAGGGCGCCGGAATTCTTTCGGCCCTTCCCTCTCGGGAGGGGTATTTGTTATCCGGGATCGTTCCCGGAG
>DATCKH010000183.1:0-1946 GCA_036562425.1 Thermaerobacter sp.
GCTGTCGCCTTCGTGGTCTACCGGCGCATTGACCTCGATCGCAACACGTTGAACAGCCAGGCCCTGCGCGATCTGGAGCAGAACGGCGTCGAGGTCCAGTCCCACTCGTACAACATGCACTACCGCGTCATCCGCCAAACCGACAAGGCGGACGTGGCGGCCGTGTGGGTGCTGAGCGAGGAGCAGATCCGCCAGGACATGGCGCGGGCCCGCCAGCGGCACCGGGAATTGCTCGGGGATGAACCGGACATGCTGGCCTACCCGTACGGCGCGTACACGCCGGCGCTGGTCAAGGCCGCACAGGCCGAGGGCATCCGGTACGCCTTCACAACGAAGTCCGGGCTGGTGTCCCGGAGCACGCCGAACATGGAGCTGCCACGGCTGAATGCCGGCGTCCGTGGCATGACGGGCCAGCAGGTCGTCAGCATGATCCGCAAGTACGCACCCGCTGGGACCGTCACGGTGGCGAAGCCCAAGACCACCGGCTACTTTGTCGGCGGTGGCCTCTACAAGACGCACAGCGCCGCCGTGAAGGCCGCGAAGAAGTTCAGCCGCGCCACCGGCTACCGGTTGTACGTCGCCAAGCACCCGAAGTACAAGGGTTACTGGGTCCAGACCGGGCGCATCTCCAGCAAGGCACGGGCCCAACAGCTCGCCCGGAAGTGGGCGAGGCTGGGCATTCGGTACGTCGTGGCGGCTTCCCGGTAAGCGACGTGCCAAGATGAAAAAGGGCCGGGGGCTTGAACCCCGGCCCTTTGTTTTAGCCTTTCCTCGTCCGTGGTGCACGATGAGCCGGTCCGCGTCCCGTTGGGTGGCGGGACAGGGACGAGCCTGACAGGACTCAGGCCGCTGGCATGAGAAGTGCTGTTGTTCGGCTGGCAGTTCGAGGACTACGGTCCTGACTACACCAGCTTTTCCGACGGGCGGTTGAGCGGGGGTTTCTACACAGCGGACACAACCGTTTCCGTGGCCACCGGGAGTCCACTCATCGTCTTTTACTGTGACCACCTGGAAGAAGCACGAGAACGGGTCGTCAGTCTTGGCGGCACGATCTCGCGGGACATCTTCACGTTTCCGGGCGGCCGCCGCTTCCACTTTCTTGACCCCAGTGGCAACGAATATGCGATCTGGTCGGACAAGTAGCCAGCGGTCCGGTGGGCGCCTCGGGGACGTCGTCCAGGCTTATGTCCTCGTACGATCTGCTGGCCGCCCCGCCGCTCAATCCCGCATCGCCAGGCGGTTGCCCGACCAGTAGCGCCGCAGGCCGCGGGCAAAGGCCCAGGTCGCGCAGCTCAAAGCGCTCGACCAGTTCCTCCCGGCGGCGGCGGTACTCCCGAGAGTCGAGGTCGTAGATCCGCGCCAGCAGGTTGAAGGTGTCGGCCGCCGGCAGGTGGAGCCAGAGCTGGCTGCGCTGGCCGAACACCGCGCCGATGCGGTAGGCCAGCTCGCGCCGCTGCCGCCAGGGCACGAGTCCCAGCACCCGCGCCTCACCCGCGGTGGGCACGAGGATGCCCGTCAGCATCTTGATGGTCGTGGACTTGCCCGCGCCGTTGGGCCCGAGAAAAGCCACCGCCTCGCCGCGGGATACCTCGAAGGTGACACCGCCCACGGCCACCACGTGTTCAACGCTGGGACGAAGGTACGAGCGCAGGCGCTGCCAGCCGCCCTCGGCGCGGCGAACCACGGGGAACACCTTGCGCAGGCCGCGCGTGCTGATCACGGTTGCGGTGATGGGGGGCACCTCCCGGTACGGGATATCCCGCAGGAAGGATGATTGTGCCCATCTTACTGAAGGCGCCCGTTGAGGAGCAAGACCCGTCGCCGGCCCGCCGCCGTCCGCGGTTGGTTCACTCGCCAGGCTGTCGCCGGCGGGCAGGATTCAACGGCGGGGTTGAAGGATTCAAAGGCGGGGCTGAAGCGGCCGCGCTGGACGAAGCGCACGCGTC
>DATCKH010000186.1:0-13985 GCA_036562425.1 Thermaerobacter sp.
TCTTCCAGGCTCCGGATCTTCATGATGGCCAGCACCGGGCCGAAGATCTCCTCGTTGGCGATGCGCATGTCCGGCGTGACGTCGGCGAAGATGGTGGGCTTGAAGAAGAACCCGCGGGCCAGCTCCCCTTCCGTGGCCGGCTCTCCCCCGACCACCAGCCGCGCTCCTTCTTGCTTGCCCACGCCGACATAATAGGAAACCTTCTCGACGGCGCGGGCATTGATGAGCGGACCGACGTCGGTCTGGGGATCGAGGCCGTTGACCAGGCGCAGCCTGCGGGCCCGTTCGTCCAGGCGCTCCACCAGCTCGTCGTAGACGGCCTCATGCACCAGCAGGCGGCTGGTGGCGGTGCAGCGCTGCCCGGTGGTGCCGAAGGCGCTCCAGGTCACCGCCTGTTCCACCAGGTCCAGGTCGGCGTCATCCATGACGATGACCGCATTCTTCCCGCCCAGCTCCAGGTGCACCCGTTTCAGCTGGGCGCCGGCCACCTCGTTGACGTGCTTGCCGGATTCCACCGAACCGGTGAAGGAGATCATGTGCACATCGGGATGCCGCAGCAGGGCCTCGCCCACCGACTGGCCCGGCCCGTAGACCAGGTTCAGCACGCCCGGCGGCAGGCCGGCCTCCTCGAAGATCTTCACCAGCTCGTAGGCCAGCCAGGGCGTGTCGGTGGCGGGCTTGAAGACGACGGTATTGCCGGCGATCAGGGCGGGCATGATCTTCCAGGTCGGGATCGCCAGCGGGAAGTTCCAGGGGGTAATGGCCGCCACCACGCCGATGGGCTCGCGTACCGCCATGGCGAACTTGTCGGGCATTTCCGCCGGCGTGGTGTGGCCCAGGAGCCGCCGCCCCTCGCCGGCCATGTAATAGGCCATGTCGATGCCTTCCTGGACGTCGCCGCGCGCCTCGGGCAGGACCTTGCCCATCTCCTGGGTCATCTTCCGGGCCAGCTCTTCCTTGCGCTCCCGGAGGAGCTCCCCCACCCGGAAGAGGATCTCGCCGCGCCGCGGCGCCGGCACCTTGCGCCACTTGGCGAAGGCTGCCTTGGCGGCCGCTACGGCCTCGGCGACGTCTTCTTCCGTGCCCACGGCCGCCCGCCCGAGCACCTCACCGGTGGCCGGGTTGATGTTGTCCACATACCGGCCGGAGCGGGGCTCCTTCCACTGGCCGTTGATGTAGTTCAGGTAGACCGTCACACGATACCCCCCTTGGCTCCGTCTCGGTGACCGCGTCACCGGCCGCCCCGCCCCCCGCGCGCCCGGTGGCTACGCCGGGCGGGGCTGATCGGGCACCATTCGGAGGTTCGCGATCAAGACGGGCTACCCTTCTTTCTTGTTTTCGGCTGACTGGCCGGCGGGTGTGCCGTTTTTGTTCTCTGCGGCCGGCTGGTCGCCTGCCGGCGCGCCGGCTTCGGGGGCAGCACCGGCCGCCCGGCTCAGCGCCTCCATCAGCTGGTCCACGGTGACCGGGCGTAGCCCGCGCTTCCGGAGCGCATCGAGGATGGCCGGCAGCTCCTCCACCGTCCGCCGCTGGGTGGCGTGCAGCATGAGGATGGCACCGTTGTACGCGTGGTCGGACAGCCGGGAAGCCAGCTGGCCGGCCGGCGGCGGCGGGACGTCGGGAACGCCGATGTTCGTCCACAGCAACACGCGGTGCCCCTCCGCCTCCGCCCAGCGGAAGACGGCGGGGTCGCGCAGGCCGCCAGGCGGCCGGTAGTAAAGGGGCCGCCGGCCCGTCAGTTCCTCGATGAGCACCGCGGTCCTGCGGATGGCCGCCCGTGCCTGCCTCTCGTCCGGCGAAGCAGGCTCCTCATGGCTCCAGCCGTGGTTTTCCACCTGGTGGCCACGGCGGGCCAGTTCCCGGACCAGCTCCGGGTGCGCGCGGGCCCTGGCGCCCTCGATGAAGAAGGTGGCCCGGGCGTGGGCGCGCTCCAGCGCGGCCAGCAGGTCGGGCCAGACGGCAGGATCGGGCCCGTCGTTGAAGGTCAGGGCGACGATGCCGCCCTGCGCGGCACCCGGGTCCTGCTTCCCGCCGCCGTCCCCGTCCCCGCCGCTGCCCGGATTGCCGTGTTCCGGCCCGGCCGGCGGCGAGCCGGGCCTGCCGGTACCGTGCGTCCCGGCCCCGGCGTTGGGGCCGGCGACCCGGCCCTGGGCAGCACCCTCTTGCCCGGCGCCCGGCGGGATGCGCAGCCGCTGGCCGGCCTTGATCCGCGTCGGGTCGGCGATCCGGTTGTAACGGGCAAGCTCGTCCACACTCAGCCCATAGCGCCGGGCGATGCGGAAGAGGGTCTCCCCCGGGCGGACGACGTGCACCGGTGCCGCGGCCAGCGCGGTGCGCGGGTTCCAGGCGGGGCCGGCGGCCCCTGTCGCGGCTCGCGCGTCCAGCATCAGCCCGACGCGCCAGCCCGCCAGGGCGGCCAGGACCACCAGGGCGGCCATGAGCATGATGCGGGTGGTCGCCGCTGCGTCCTGGCCGGCAGGCGGCCGCCGGTCGCGGCCACGATCGTGTGAGGTGCGGAGGGGGTCGGCTCGGTGCACGGAACGGGTCACCCTCCTCGATCAGAACAGCATGCCGGCGGCGCCGCCCAGGGCGCCCAGGAGGAACCCCAGCAGCATGCGCGGGCCGAGCTGCGCCAGCGGCGTCGGCTGACCGGGGAAAAGGAAGTGCCCCAGCAAGCTTCCGACGAGGACGTAGATCAGGCCGGTGAGCCCGCCGTGCAGCCAGCCGCGGCGCTCGGCTACCCGTGCCGAGACGGCCCCGCCCGCTGCCACGGCCACCATGCCGGCGCAGTACAACACGGCCTCGAGCTGGTATTCGTTGATGGCCGTGAAATACACCGTCAGCGCCAGCGCGCCCGAAACCAGCCAGACCACCAGCAGCGACACGGTGGCGCCGCCCAGCACGGCCTTGACGTGGAATTCCGGCGCCGCTCCCGGGGGGCGGCGGGCTTCGGCTCCCTGCATTGGCGAGGCCTCCTCTCTCGCCCGCATGCGGCGGTCAGTTCTCCGGGAGAGAACTCTACGCGACTGCCGGAGCGGCTAGAACATGGGGGATGGGAACGAAAAGGACGGGGTGGGTACAAGGGGTGGTACAAAACGAAAGGACGGGGTGGGCACAAGGCCCATCCCGTCCTTTGCACCGCGTGCCTGCCGCAGGCTGATGCTGCGAGGCTACGCGTCTTGTAGAGACCGGCCCGGCGGCCGGTCCCGCAATCGGGGAACCGAACATCCGTGGCCCGGGATCGGTGGTCACTGGCCCCGACCGGCCGTACACCGGCGGCGACGGGGTCCCTGGCCGCGATGCCGTGGTGCTGCGGGGCGTCGCGCGCCCCCGACCGGTCACCGCGGCCGCAAGCGTAATGTCCCCGCGGCGGCCGGCGGGCACGCTAGCAAGATCAACATCATTCGCCGGAGTGGCGCGCGCGGGCCAGCCGGTCTTGCAGCGATTCCTGCCACGGCCCGAGCTGGTGGATGAGCTGCTCGTCGGTAAGGTTCAAGCGCAGCGGCGTAATAGAGATCAGGCCCGCGCGTACCGCACCGATGTCGGTGTCGGGGGGCTGCGGGTCGTCCACCGGCTCTCCCGCCAGCCAGTAGTAGGCGCGGCCGCGCGGGTCCACGCGTCGCTCGAAGCGATCCCGGTAACTGCGCCTGCTCAGGCGGGTGATGGCGACGCCCGCCGCAGTGTTGCCACGGGCAGGCGGGATGTTCACATTCAGCAAGACCCCCGGTGGCAGGCCGCGTTCCACCACCATGTCGACCAGCTCGGCGGTGAAGCTGGCGGCCAGGGTGTAATCCGGGTTCTCCCAGGTCGCCAGGCTCACCGCGATGGCCGGTGCCCCCAGGATGACGCCCTCGATGGCCGCCGACACCGTACCGGAGTAGAGCACGTCGGTGCCCAGGTTGGCGCCGCGGTTGATCCCCGAGATGACCAGATCGGCGGGACCCGGCAAGACGGCCAGGATACCGATTTTCGTGCAATCGGCCGGCGTACCGTTGACGGCGTAGACCGGCGACGAGGAGCCGGCGATATCGACCTGCTCGATGTACAGGGGCTTGTGCAGGGTAATGGCGTGGCCCGACGCGCTGCGCTGGCGGTCGGGGGCCACCACGTAGACTTCGACGCCGGGCTTTTGTTCGAGGGTCGCGCGCAGGGCGTGCAGGCCGGCGCTGTAGACGCCGTCGTCGTTCACGAGGAGAATGCGCAAAGTCCAACGGCCTCCTACCTATTCCTGTCCCTGCCATCGCCGTGGTTTGGGTGGAATGGTACCACGAATCCGGCGCGCGGGAAAGCGCGCACCGGTTCGCGGCGCGTTCACGGCCCCCAGGCGGGCTGGCCCGGTCGGCCCCGGCGCCGTTCACGTGCTCCCGCGAAACCAGGTCTGGATGGCTTCGATGATGGCCGCGGTGGGACCGGCCACCCGGGTGGCCGGCGGCAGAGCATCCAGGAGCCGCCGGGCGTAGCGGCTGCCCGCGGGCGCCAGGCGGGGGTCGAAGACCACGACGACGCCGCGGTCCTGGTCGCCGCGCACCAGGCGGCCGAAGCCCTGCCTTAACCTGACTTCCGCGCGGGGAAGCTGATACTGGAAAAAGGCCGAACCGCCGGCGGCCTCCAGGGCCTCGCAACGAGCAGCGGTGAGGGGATCGCTGGGCGGGTCGAAGGGCAGGCGCGTGACGATCACGGCTTGCAGCCGGTCGCCTGGCACGTCGATACCCTCCCACAGGCTGTCCAGCCCGAAGAGCACGTCGATGGTGCCCTCCCGCAAGGCCGCCACCAGGGCGCCGCGCGGCCCGTCCTCGTCCTGGACGGCCAGGCGCCGGCCGCGTTGCGCCAGCGGCGCGCGCACGCGGCGGGCTACTTCGGAGAGCACGGTGCGCGCCGTGAACAGGACCAGGATTCCTCCCGGCACCACATCGGCCACGGCACACACGCGGGCTGCCAGGTCATCCAGGTACGCCGCGCCGGGCCGCGCCGGCGGGCGCGGCGCATCGGTGGCCACCGCCAGCAGCGCCTGGCGCCGGTAGTCGTAGGGGGACGGGATCTCCAGGCGGCTGGCATCCGGCACTCCCAGGCGCTTCAGCCAGTGGTCGCCCCGGGGTAAGGTGGCCGATGTGAACACCGCGATCGTCTGCTCGAACCAGGGGGCCAGCAGGCCGGAGGCGTCGACGGGCGCCGCTGCCAGTTCCGGCTCGCCGCGCTCCCCGGCTTCGATCCAGAGACACCAGCCTTCCGCCTGCAGGCAGCGCTCGACGGCCTCCGCGGCGGCCTGGAGGCGCTGGCGCAGCCGGCGTGCGGCCAGGAAGGCAGCCTCGCCGGGAGGAACCGGGCCCAGCGCGAGCCGTTGGAGCAGGGCTTGCAGGGCACCCGCCGCCCGCTCCAGAGCCGTGGCGAGATCCCGGCCGGCTGCGCTCTCCCTCCACCCCGCGGGCAAGCGGGCGACCGCCTGTTCTTCCGGCCGCTGCTGCCCGCCCAGCCACCGGCGCAGAGCGGCATCGGTTTCCCGGAGAGCGGCGGCGGCCTCGCCCGCTTCCTCTGCGGCATCGGCCGGGAGCCCGCCGGCGGGCAAGCGGTGGGCGGGGCCGGCGGGAGACCCCGCGCCGGCCGCCGTCGCGGCCAGGTAGCGGGCCAGGTCGCCGGGGCGGATGCGGACGCCCAGCTGCTGGACCGCCACGTCTTCCAGGTGGTGGGCCTCGTCCACGATCACAGCGTCATACTCCGGCAGCACGCGGTGCTCCGAGGCGCGGTCGGCTACAAGGAGTGCGTGGTTGGTCACGACCAGGTCCGCGGACTGGGCCCGCTCCCGGGCCTGCAGGGGGAAGCACTGGCGCGCCATGGGGCAGGCCGCGCCCAGGCAGGCGCCGGGCTCGACGGAGAACCGGGACCAGAGGGCGGAAGCCGCCGGGTCGTCCAGCTCGCTGGCGTCGCCCGTGGCCGTCTGCTCCAGCCACGCGGCGACCCGGGCCGCCACGCGCCGGGTAACGGCGTCCGGCCGGGCACCGGGGCCGGTCAAGGCGCGGAAGGTGGCGTCGGCCTGCAGCCGGCAGGCGTAGTGGGAGAAGCCCTTGAGCACGGCGCTGTCAAAGGGGAAAGGCAGCAGCCGGTGGAGGAGCGGCAGGTCCCGGGTGCGCAACTGCTCCTGGAGGGCGATGGTATGCGTGGCCACGACTACCCGGCGGTCATGGTGGCGGGCCCACAGCACGGCCGGCACCAGGTAGGCCAGGGTCTTGCCGATGCCGGTCCCCGCTTCGACGGCCAGGTGCCTGCCCTCAGCCAGCGCGCCCGCGACGGCCCGGGCCATGCGCAACTGGCCCGGACGCGGGCGGTAGCCTGGCAGCAGCCGGGACAGCGGGCCACCGGGGGCGAAGATCTCTTCCATGGCGTCCTGCCACGACCGGCCCGTGCCGGGGCCCCGGCCGTCTCCGGCGTTACCCGGGGACGGCACCCGCGGAGTCGCGCCGTCGCGGTCCGCTTCCCCCGCGCCCGCACCAGCGGCGGGCACGTCCTGGGCAGGAGGATCCGGCGGAGCCTCATAGCCAGCGGCCACCGGCTGGGCCGCGGCGGCCGCCTCCCTCGCCGCCTGGCAGCCCGTTTCGCCCGCCGCGCCGGCTCCTGCTTCGCCGGCCACCGATCCGGGCGGCGCCGCCAGGGCGTAGTCGCGCAACCAGGGCGCGAGGGGATCCTCGGCCGGCCATAGCTCGGCGATGAGGCCGCGGGTGCGTGCGGGCAGGCGGAACCAGGCGGCCAGGGCGGCCCGGTAGCGCCCTTCCCCTTCTTCCCGTTCCCGCCCGTACCCCGCCGGCCCGTCCGCCGCCCTGCCCGCCGCGCGGCCATCCTGTGGCGCCCCGGTGCCGCCGGCCAGCCGCCCGCGGGTGCCTTCCTCGCGCAGCACGCTACCCGGCGCAGGGCGCCGGCCCAGCAGGTATTCCAGGCTCGCCAGCGCCGCCGGTTCCATGCTCGTCCCTCCCTCCGCCGGCAGGCCTCGCGCAGCACCGGACGCGCCAGCTGCGGCGCCGCGGACGCCTGCCGTCCCCCGGCCGCACGCCGCGGGTGGCGCGGCCCCGCGCTGCCCGGTGGCGGGTGCCGCCGCCCGTCCGGCCGCCCCCGCCGCCCGCCCGCGCCCTCACCGGCGCAGATGGTGCGTGTCGTTCAGGTAGCGCAGCAGGGCCGGTTTTCCCTCTCGCAGTTCCAGGGCGGTCACGCTGGCGTTGTCGATCAGGAGCTGGCGGCGCAGTTGCAGCGGCACGCCTAGCAGCAGGCAGATGAGGGCCTTGATGGTGCCGCCGTGGGCGACCACCGCCAGGCGCCGCACGCCGGGACGCGCGGCATGCTCCGTCACCGCCGCCAGAGCCCGCTCCCCCAGTTCCCGGAAGGACTCGCCCTGCGGAGGGCGCGCGTCCACGGGCTCCGCCTGGTAGGCGGCGAGGTCTTCGGGGAAGCGGCGGCGGATCTCGTCGATGTGGAGCCCCTCCCAGGCTCCAAAGGACATCTCCCGCAACCGGGGATCCAGTTCCAGCGGCGGCGCGGGCTCGCGCCCGTCCACCAGGGCGGCCGCGGTGAGGCGGGCCCGCCGCAGGTCACTGCTGACCACCAGGTCCAGCGGGGTACCGGCAAACCGGCGCGCCAGGGCCTGGACCTGCCAGAGCCCGTGTTCGGACAGGTCCGTGTCCGTCTGCCCCTGGTACATGCCGCTGCGATTCCACTCGGTCTCAGCGTGGCGGATGAGGTACAGCGTGGTCATGATCCCATCCTTCGGCCCGCCACCCGGCCCGACCTCCCGTGCCCACCCCCTACAGGACGCGGCGGCACCGGTAGCGAATGGAAGGCCGGAAGGTGGAGGAGGTCTCCTGTCCATGTTCATCCTGAGTACCGTTCCTCTATCTGAGGAGCACGTCGAACGCATCCGCCGCGTGGCCCCCGAGGCCGAGGTGGCCGTCCTGCCCCACCGGCAGGCCAGCGCCGGCGAACTGGACCGTGCCTTCGAGCGGGCGGAGATCGCGTTCCTGTTCGGCGGCGAGCTGACCGCCAGCCGCCTGCGCCGGGCCACGCGCCTGCGCTGGATTCAGGCGGCCTACGCGGGGGTGGATCGCCTCCTGGAGGCCGCACCAGAGCTGCGCCGGCACCCGGCGCTGCTGACCAACGCCCGGGGGATGCATGCCGCCACCATCGCCGACCACGTCTTCATGTTCATGCTGGCCTGGGCCCGCCGGCTGCCCGCTTACCTGGACCAGCAGCGGCGACACGAGTGGAAGCGCCAGCCCGTCCGGGAGCTGGCCGGAGAAACCCTGACGGTGGTGGGGCTGGGCGCCATCGGCCGGGAGGTGGCGCGGCGCGCCCTGGCCTTCGGCATGCGCGTGATGGGCGTGCGGCGCAGGCCCGAACCCGTCCCCGGCGTGGACCCCGTGGTCACCCCCGATCAGCTCCGGCGGGTACTGGCGCCCGCCCAGTGGGTGGTGGTCAGCGCCGCCCTGACGCCAGAGACCCGGCACCTGATCGGCGCCGCCGAGCTGGCCGCCATGCGGCGGGACGCCTTCCTGATCAATGTCTCCCGCGGTGCCGTGGTGGATGAACAGGCACTGATCCGGGCCTTGCGCGACGGCACCATCGCCGGGGCGGGGCTGGATGTCTTCGCGGACGAGCCCCTGCCGCCCGGCCATCCCTTCTGGGACATGGACAACGTGCTGATCACGCCCCATATCGCGGGCAACATGCGCGATTACATCGGCCGCGCGGTGGACCTCTTCACCGAGAACCTCGCCCGCTTCCTGCGCGGCGAGCCGCTCCTCAACCAGGTGGACAAGGAACTCGGCTATTGAGCCGGGCGCGGGCGGTGACGAAGCCGGCACGGAACGGAAGGCGGGTGCCCGGCGATGGAGCGCCGGGTCCGGACCCGCCCGGCCCGGTTCGTGACGGGAGGAACCGGCCAACAGGGCGGGCCCTGGGCCCGCCCTGCCGTGTTGCCGGACCATGTGGGTGGCCTTTGCCGGGTGGGTGGCCTTTACCGGCCGCGGTGCCGTGGGTGTCGATGGCCGGCTCCGGCGCCATCTCCGGGACCGCTCCCGCTTACCGGCTACCGCGCCGCGCTGCCCGGGCCAGCCGTTCGGCGCGGGCCTGGGCCTCGTGCTCGACCCGTTCGATGTCGATGGTCAGCAGCTCGCCACCGTCCATGACGACGCGGCCGTGGACCAGCACGGTGTCCACGTCGCCGGCCTTGGCGGAATACACCACCAGGCTGGTAAGGTCGTGGCGCGGCCACAGGTGGGGTGCGTTCAGGTCGAGGATCACGATGTCCGCCAGGTAACCGGGAGCGAGGCAACCCAGCCGGTCGAAGCCCAGGGCCCGGGCGCCGCCCACCGTGGCCATGCGCAGCACCTGCCAGGCCGGTAGCGCGCGGGCGTCCATGCGCGACACCTTCTGCAGGTTGGCCGCCAGCCGCATTTCTTCGAACATGTCCAGGTGATTGGTGCTGGCGGCACCATCGGAGGCCAGGCCCACCGTCACCCCCGCCTCCAGCAACTCGGTCACCGGGGCGATGCCGCTGGCCAGCTTGCAGTTGGAGATGGGGTTATGGGCCACCCGAACGCCGTGGCGGGCCAGGAGTTCGATGTCCGCGGCCTCCAGGTGGACGCAATGGGCGGCCAGCGTCTCGTGCTCGAACACCCCCAGGTCGGCGAAGTGCCGGATGGGCGACTTCCCGTACTGGGCCCGGATCTGCTCCACCTCTGCCTTCGTCTCGGCCAGGTGGGTGTGGATCGGACACCCCAGCTGCTCGGCGGCGGCCAGGACCTTGCGCATGTACTCCGGCGGGCACGTATAGGGCGCGTGGGGTGCCAGCGCGCAGCGGATGCGGCCTTCGCCCGCGCCCTGGAAGGTGGCCACCAGCTCCCGCCCCTCCTCCAGGGCCCGGTCGCTCCCGGGCGCCACGCCGATCAGCCCGCGGGACAGGTGGGCGCGGACGCCGGTCTCCAGCGCGGCCTGGGCCACGCGGTCCATGAAAAAGTACATGTCCGCAAAGGCGGTGACGCCGGCCTGGAGGGACTCCGCGATGGCCAGCAGCGTCCCCCAGTACACGTCGTCGCCCGTCAGGTTCTCCTCGGCCGGCCAGATGTGCTCCTGGAGCCAGGGCATGAGCGGCACGTCATCGGCGTAGCCGCGAAGCAGCGTCATGGCGTGGTGGGTGTGGGCGTTGACAAACCCGGGCAGCACCGCCTTATCCCGCGCGTCGATGCGGCGGGTGGGCGCCCAGCCCTCCGGCAGCCCGCTGGCCGGGCCGACGTAGCTGATGCGCTCCCCCTCCACCGCCACCACGGCGCCCGGCAGGATCTCGAAGGGCCCGTCCCCCTCGCCGGCGAAGACCCAGCCTCCTTCGATCAACACCCGGGTCGGCATCCCCGCTCCCTCCCCTAGCGAATGTTACCCTTGCCAGCTGGCCAGGTAGCGGCGCTGTTCCCCGGTCAGCCGGTCGATGCGGACGCCCAGCGCCTGCAGCCGCAGGGCCGCCACCTCTTCGTCCAGCTCGGGCGGCAGCGGGACCACCCGCGGCCCCAGGCGGTCGGCCTCGTGGTCAACCCACCGCAAGGCCAGGAGCTGCAGCCCAAAGGACAGGTCCATGATCTCGGCGGGGTGACCGTCGCCCGAGGCCAGGTTGACCAGCCGCCCCTCCGCCAGCAGGTGCAAGCGGCGGCCGTCGGGCAGGACATAGGTTCGCACGTTGGGACGGGGCGTCTCCACCCGCTCGGCCAGAGCGGCCAGGTCGGGCTTGCTGATCTCCACATCGAAGTGGCCGGCGTTGGCCAGCAGGGCCCCGTCCCGCATGCGCTGGAAGTGGCGACGGGTGAGCACGTCGCGGCAACCGGTGACGGTGATGAAGATGTCCCCCAGCGCGGCCGCCTCCTCCGACGGCATCACCTGGTGCCCGTCCATGAGCGCCTCGTTCGCCTTGACCGGGTCGACCTCGCAGACGATGACCCGCGCGCCCAGACCCCGGGCGCGCTCCGCCACGCCCTTGCCGCACCACCCGTACCCGCACACCACCACGGTCTTGCCCGCCACCACCAGGTTGGTGGTGCGGATGATGCCGTCCCACACCGACTGGCCGGTGCCGTAGCGGTTGTCGAAGCGGGATTTCATCCGCGCGTTGTTGGTGGCCACCATCGGGAAGGCCAGGACGCCGTCGGACGCCATGGCCCGCAGGCGCAGCACCCCGGTGGTCGTCTCCTCGGTCCCGCCCCGCACCCCGCCCAGAAGATCCCGCCGGGCGGTGTGGAGGTGGGTCACCAGATCACCGCCGTCGTCCAGGACCAGGTGAGGGCCGAAGGAAACGGTATCATCGATGAACTGCGTGTACTCTTCCGGAGTCGCGCCGCGCCAGCCGTACACGCGGATGCCGGCGTCCGCCAGGGCGGCGGCCACGTCGTCCTGGGTGGAGAGGGGATTGGAGCCGCAGATGGCCACCTCCGCGCCGGCCTGGCGCAGGGCCAGGGCCATGCGCGCCGTCTTGGCCTCCAGGTGCAGGCAGATGGCGATGCGGCGCCCCGCCAGCGCCCTTTCTTCCGCCAGCCGCCGTTCCAGGGCGGCCACCACGGGCATGTGGGGGCGCACCCACTCGATCTTTTGCCAGCCCGACGGCGCCAGCCCGGCATCCCGGATCCGGGCGGGCGGCCGCGCGCTCATGGGCGCTGTCCCTCCGCCCGGACCCGCAGGGGGGCCGGCTTCGCCGCGCACGGGCACGACCGCTCGGGGGCGAGCCGCGGTATCGCCTCCAGGATCAGCCGCCGCAGGTTGGTGACGTTGGCGGCCATGACCTCGAGCACCTCGTCGTGGGTGAGGGGCGCCCCGGACAGGCCGGCGGCGTAATTGGTCACCATGGCCACCGTGGCGTAGCAGAGGCCCGCCTCACGGGCGAGCACCACTTCCGGGACGCTGGTCATGCCGACCAGGTCACCGCCCAGCCGCTCGAACATGCGGATCTCGGCCGGGGTCTCGAAGCGCGGGCCCTCGGTGCAGACATACACGCCGCCGTTGTGGACGGGGATGCCCAGTTCCCGCCCGGCGGCATGGAGCGTCTCCCGGAGCTGCGGGCAGTAGGGTTCGGTGACGTCGATGTGGACGACGCCCTCGTCGCCACCCTCGAAGAACGTGGAGACCCGGTTCTTGGTGAAGTCCAGGAACTGGTCGACCAGGACGAAGTGGCCGGGGCCGAACTCGCGCCGGATGGAGCCTACCGCGGCCGTGGCGATCACCCGCTGCACACCCAGGGCCGCCAGGGCATAAATGTTGGCGCGATAGTTGATGCGGTGGGGCGGCACGGTGTGGCCCGCACCGTGCCGGGCGAGAAAGGCAATTTCCTGGCCGCGGAAGGTGCCGATACGCACGGTGGCCCGGCCGTAGGGCGTCACCACCGTTTCCTCCCGGATGTTCTCGAGGATTTCGGGATCGTAGACGCCTGTCCCGCCGATGATGGCCAGCCGCATGGACGACTTTCCTCCTCCCCCCGCCGGCCCCCGGCCGGCGGATGCCCTCTCCTTCTCCCCCGTGCCCGCCAGGTCCCCCCGGCCGGTCCCCGGCCCTGCCGCGCGGGGGACGTCCTCCGTTTCCTGCGCCCGCATGGCGGCGTCGAGCCGCTGCAGGGAACGCAGCAGCACGCGCCGGTCCACGGGGTCCAGCCGCCGCAACACGCCGGCCAGGTAGGCCCGGCGCGCCTCCAGGACCGCATCCAGCAGCTCCTGGGCCCGGGGCAGCAACCGCAGCCGGATCACCCGCCGGTCCTCGGGATCCCGCACGCGCTCCACCAGCCGGTTCCGTTCCATGCGGTCGACCAGATCGGTCACCGTGCTGGAGGCCAGGTAGAGGCGCTGGCAGAGTTCGCCCATGGTCAGGTTGGGGTGACGGAGCACCACCAGCAGCGCCTCAAACTGCGGGGGCGTGATCTCGAAACGGCTGAGGATCGCCCGCCCATGGAACCGGATGTGGTTGGCCACCGAGCGCAGGTGCTGTTCGGCCGCGGCGACCAGTTCCCACTCCAACGCGGCAGACGCTCGCTCCGTCATGCGGTCCCCTCCCCGCCACCCGCCGCGCCCGGGCGGGAGGGTCGCGGAATGGCACGGCCGGACCCGGGCCGACCCGGCGCTTGCGGAGGCCTCGGGCCCGGCTGCCGTCACGGTTTCCAGGCCGTCGTCCGACCGTCACGAGCGGTCGTACAACCAGGCCTCTCTATGATTTTCCCAGTCGATGAGCTCGTCCTCCCGGAACCA
This sequence comes from Thermaerobacter sp., assembly GCA_036562425.1. Taxonomy (GTDB): domain Bacteria; phylum Bacillota; class Sulfobacillia; order Thermaerobacterales; family Thermaerobacteraceae; genus ZC4RG37. Next base: position 13,248 of record DATCKH010000186.1, read on the forward strand.
GAGGGCGATCTCACGCTCGGCGTTCTCGGGGGAGTCGGAGCCGTGGACCAGGTTGTAGCCGATGTCGTTGGCGAAGTCGCCGCGGATGGTGCCGGGCGCCGCCTTGGCACCATCGGTGGGACCCAGCAGGTTGCGGACGACCTGGACGGCCTCGCGGCCCTGCCAGACCATGGCCACCACGGGCGAGGAGGTGATGAACCGGATCAGCCCTTCGAAGAATGGCTTGCCCTCATGGGCGGCGTAGTGGCGGCGGGCCAGCTCTTCACTGACCTGGACCATCTTCAAGCCGACGAGCTGCAGGCCCTTGCGCTCCAGCCGGGCGATGACCTCGCCGACCAGCCCGCGCTGAACGCCGTCCGGTTTGACCATGACGAAGGTCCGCTGCATGGGGAGACCCGCTCCTTTCTGCACGGGATTGCCCGCACTTGCCTGGGGTACAAACTTGAGGCCGGCACGAACTCAAAAAAAAGAAGTGCGGCATGACCGCACTTCGGCTGGCTCCGCGCACGGAGCTCCGCTCACCAGTCAACCCGCGGCATCGCGCCGCAGGGCCACCGGCTGCAGCTGCTCGAATTGGTGACTGGCGTCCGCGTCCAGGATCCCGCGCTTGGTTTCCGTTGCCGCGACCCGTCCCGCACGGAGGTGCTCAAAAATGTAATGGCACGCTTCCCACGGGTCGACGTGATCACCGCAGGTGAACACGTCGATGGCGGCATAACCAAGCTCCGGCCACGTGTG
>DATCKH010000187.1:0-6543 GCA_036562425.1 Thermaerobacter sp.
CAGGGTATCGCCCTCTACGTGGACCGCCGCTCCGGCGCAGGATCCCCGCCCGGCCCCTTCGACCAGATGCCCTGTGATTCCAGCCCGCCGGGAGAGGTGACCCTCACCGCCGGCGATATCGCCCGCCGGCTGGAACGGGCCCGTGAGGGCCAGGTTCGGGCGGCTCTGAGCACCCTCCGCCGCATCGCCCGGGAGCGCCCCCTGACCCTCGACGACCTGCGGGAGGTGCTGGGGCTGTGAGCAGGGCTTCGGGCGGCCGCGCGGGCACCCGCGGGCCCGCGGCGGGGCCCGCGCCTACGACCAGCCGGCGGCGTTGGCCGGCCGGGCTGTTGTGGCGCGTGCGGGTCCACCTCCGCCTCGCCCGTGAAGGGCTGATTCTGGCGGCCGTCATGGGCCTGCTGGGAGCCCTCCTCCTGCACCGGGCCGAGAGCATCATCGGTTACCCGCCGTGGACCCACACCCTGCACCGGCTAGCGGAGGAGTTCCTGGTCCTGGCGGTGCTACCGGTGGCGGCGCAGCTCTGGTCCGATGTGGAGGGGAGGCGGCCCGCGCTCTGGCGGGCGCTGCCCTTCTCCCGCGGTGAGGCGGTGCTGCTCCGCTTGCTGTTGCCGGTAGCCGTCTACGCCGCGGTGACGGTGCCCGTGCTGCTGGACGGCCGGCGCCTGGTGGTGGACCCGCCCGCGCCGGTGGCGGCCATGGTCTTGCACGGCCTGCCAGTCGCCGCGCTCCTCTCCGGCCTCACCGCCGTGCTGGCCGTCCTGGCCCGGATGCCCGTGGCCGGTGCCGCGGGTGCCCTGGCCTGGTGGGCGGTGGAGAGCCTGACCCGCGGTGACCTGACCGGGCCGCTGTACCTCTTCGCGGCCAGCGGCTCGGAGCCGGGCACCGTCCACCTGGGGATGAACCGGGCGGTTCTGGGGCTGCTCGCCGCCGCGGCCGGCTGCGTGACGTGGGCGTATTTCCGCCAGAACGAGCGGTTCCTCCGCGATTGATCCCATGGCGGCCACCGGAATGTGGTTGTTGACGCGCGACAGCTGTGCTAAAATCCCCGCCAACAACCAGCAGTGACCGCCAAGGAAGGGGCCAGTACCCCGTGCCGCGGCCTGGAGAGAGCCGGCGGGCGGTGCGAGCCGGTGGCGCGGGCGGGGGAATCCACCCCGGAGGCGACCCCGAAGGGCCGGTGCCGGGCCCGGCGATCCCGTCGCCGGGATACCGCCGGGAGCGCCAGCATCCCCGGTCCCAGCCGGCTCCCGGCGGGAGGGCCGGGAGGCGCCCTCGGCCGGGGTGCCGCGCCGCTGCCCGGTCGAGACCGTGCCATAAGGGGTTCCGGCAGGCCGCCGTTACCGGCCGCGAGAGGGCCACCGGGGCGCTCCGGCCGGAGCCGGTCGTCCTCGGGGTCAAGCGGGGTGGCACCGCGGGTTTCCGACCCGTCCCGGAAGGGACGGGTTTTTGTGTTTAGTTCGCCGGGAGGGGGAGTCAGTGGTGCAGCGCCAGCAGGGTGCGGAGGCGGCGGTAGAGGCGGTAGAGGCGGTAGAACAGGGCGCGGTCCGTAACCTGGACCGCCGCACCGGCGGTGAGAGCCGTCACGGGCAGCACGGGGCAGGGCCCGCACAGGCCACGGCAGAGCGGGTGCCGGAGAGAGCGGAGCCGGTGTTGCTGTCCCCGGGACCGACGCGGGTGCCGGAGGACGTGCGGGCGGCCTGCGCCCGACCCATCGTGCTGCACCGCAGCGCCGAGTTCGACCGCATCCATCAGGAGGTCGTCGAGCGCCTGCGGCGGCTGTTCCGGACCGAAGGGCGCGTGGTGGTGCTGCCCTGCTCGGGGACCGGCGCGCTGGAGGCGGCCATCGTCAATACGCTGTCGCCGGGCGACCGCGTGCTGGGCGTGGTGATGGGCGTCTTCGGCGCCCGCTTTGCCGCCATCGCCGCGGCCTACGGCCTGGCCGTGGACCGGCTGGAGGTGCCGTGGGGCACCGTCCCGGCCACCGCCCAGGTGGTGGAGCGGCTACGCGCGGCGGCGAGGCAGGGCCGGCCGTACCGAGCGGTGTTGCTGACCCATTCGGAGACCTCCACCGGCGTGTTGCTGCCCCTGCCCGAGCTGGTCCCGGCCATCCGGGAGGCGGCGCCGGAGACGCTGGTGCTGGTGGACATGGTCAGCTCCTTCGCGGCGGTGCCGGTGCGCCTGGACGAGTGGGGCGTGGATGTGGCCGTCACCGGCTCCCAGAAGGCCCTCATGTGCCCGCCCGGCCTGGGCATCCTGGCCCTGGGCCCACGGGCCCTCGCCGCCGTCGAGCGGGCCGCCCTGCCGCGCTTCACCTGGGACCTGCGGCCCTACCTGCGCAAGCCCGGTGACTTTCCTTATACGCCTGCGGTCTCCCTCTGGTTCGGCCTGGAGACGGCGCTGAGGCGGATCGAGGCCGAGGGCGAGGAGAACGTCTACCGGCGTCACCGGCTGCTGGCGGCCATGACCCGTGCCGGCATCCGGGCCCTGGGACTGGAGCCCCTGGCCGCCGACGTGGTGGCCTCGCCGACGGTAACCGCCGTGCCCCTACCCGAGGGCATCGACCCGGGCGCGGTGATCCGGCGGCTGCGGGATGAACATGGCGTCGTCGTGGTCAGTGCCCAGGGACACCTCAAGGGCCGGGCCTTCCGCATCGGCCACATGGGGGCCGTGGAGCCCGCGGACATCCTGGCGGGCATGAAGGCCCTGGACGCGGTGCTGGGCGAGATGCTGCCCGGCCGGGTGGGCGGGGAACCGGCCCCCGGGGCCCACGCGCCCGCCGGCGGTGACGCCGGAACTGCTGGCGGCAGCGGCCCGGCCGGGGTGGCCGGTCGCGGGGCGCCGCGGCCGCGGGCCGCTGGGCGGGCCTACGAGGCGGCCCGGGCGGTGTGGGAGTTCTTCCGGAAGAACGGGGAGGTGCCGGGACCCGGCGCCGGCACCGGGCGGGCCGCCGGCCCGGGCGGCGAGGACCCGGCCTCGGGCCCCGCCGGCGGCCGGGCCGGGCACGGGGACGCGGCCAGGGGGGAGGTGCAGCCATGACGACCGGGACCGGGCATGATGAGAACCGGCGAAACGGCACGACGCCCACCGGCATCAACGGGCTGGCCCGGGACAAAGGGGACAGGGAGGCCGCCGGGGGCGCCCTGCCGGCTGGCGGCGCCGCGGCCGCATCGGAGCGGCCCCGGGTGGTGATCGCCGACCCCCTGCCCCGGGAGGAGCTGGAGCTCCTCTACGAGACGTGCGAGGTGGTGGACGCGGCGGGTGCTTCCCTGGCAAGGCTGCGGGAGGAGATCCTGCCCCGGGCCGACGCCCTGATCGTCCGCAGCCGGGTCAAGGTGACGGCCGAACTCATCGCCGCCGCCCCGCGGCTGCGGGTGATCGGCCGGGCGGGCGTGGGAATCGACAACATCGACCTGGAGGCGGCCACCGAGCGGGGCATCGTGGTGGTCAACGTGGCCGACGGCAACACCGTGGCCGTGGCCGAGCACGTCTTCGCCCTCCTGCTGGCCCTGGTGCGCCGCCTCGTTCCCGCCGGCGAGTCCTTGCGGGCCGGGCGCTGGGAGCGCTCGCGGTGGGTGGGGGAGGAACTGCGCGGCAAGGTCATGGGCCTCATCGGTTTCGGCCGTATCGGCCAGGAAGTGGCGGTGCGGGCCCGGGCCTTCGCCATGCGGGTCATCGCCTACGACCCCTACGTGCCCGAGGCCCGCATGCGGGCACTGGGGGTCGAGCCCGTCAGCCTGGAGGAGCTGCTGAGCAGGGCCGACGTGGTCAGCATCCACACGCCGCTGACGGAGAGCACCCGCAACCTGCTGGACGCCGCCGCCATCGCCCGCATGCGGCCGGGGGCCTACCTGATCAACACCGCCCGGGGCGGGATCGTGGACGAACAGGCCCTGGCCGAGGCCCTGCGGGAGGGCCGCCTGGCGGGGGCGGGAATCGACGTCTTCGCCACCGAGCCGCCGGTGAACAGCCCCTTGCTGGACCTGCCCAACGTGGTGGTGACGCCCCATCTGGGTGGCTCGACGCGGGAGGCCCAGGCCTACAACGCCCGCGCCATCGCCGAGCAGGTGGTGCGGGCGCTGGCGGGCCAGCCGGTCCGCGGCGCCGTCAACCTGCCGCGCCTGTCGGACGAGGACTGGCAGGCAGCCGGGCCTCTCGCCCGGGTGGGCGAACTGGTGGGGCTGGTGTACAGGGAGGGGCTCTGCGGGCCCCTGGAGGCGCTGGAACTCCGGGTCATCGCCCGCGACCTGCCCTCGGAACGAGGCTTTGAACTGCTGGCAGGCACGGTGCTCAAGGGGCTGCTGGCGGGGGTGGTGGACGGGCCGGTCAATATCGTCAACGCGCCGCTCCTGGCCGCGCGCCGCGGGATCGAGCTGCACTGGCGCAGCGAGCGGGATCCGTCGCTGGCGGCGCCCGTCCTGGAACTGAGCGGCGGCCGCGACACCCGCCGGTCCGTGGCCGGCAGCCTCACGCCCGAGGGGGAGCCGCGGCTGCTGCACCTGGACGGCCTGCCGCTGAACATGGTGCCGGGGCCGCTCCTGCTGCTCACCCGCCACCACGACCGGCCGGGCATGATCGGCCGGGTGGGTAGCGTGCTGGGCGCGCGGGGGATCAACATCGCCGCCATGCAGGTGGCGCGGCGGGAGGTGCGCGGCGAGGCGATCATGGTCCTGGCCGTCGACGACCCCGTGCCGCCGGCAGCACTGGCCGAGATCCGGTCCATCCCGGGCATGGAAGACGCCCGGCTCCTGTCCATTCCCCCGGCGCTGCTGGCCGGTGGGGGCCCGGCAGGCTTCCGCGAGGGCTCCGGCCCCGGCGGATACGGGGCGGGGGCGATGCCCGCCGGCGACCCGGCCCGGTTCCACGGGCCCGCGGGTGGCCAGACCGTTCCTGCCTGAGGGCCGGTGGTTCACCCTCACGCGGGCCCCGGCGCCGGCCGGCTCCGGCGCACTCTCGCACCGGCTCGGGCCGGTTCGCAGGAGGGCCGGGCCCGGCGCGCGCTGTCTACCGGAACAGGGGTAACACGTAGTTGGCCAGGAAATAGAGGACGGCCACGAGCATGATGATCCACGCGCCATACTTGATGGCCGTGGACCCGACCACCGTGCCGTCCCGGCCTTCTTCACGCTCTTCGGACATGGCGTTCCCTCCAGATGGTAAGGTGTGACCGCGAGAGGCGGCCTATGCGCGCGGTAAAACGCCCTGGCGCGCGCGTAGGCCGCTCATGGTTTAACGCGGTCCAGGAGCGGACGGGGCCGGGGTCGAGGAACGGACAGGGCCGGCCGGCGGGATGGGTTTGTCGGATCTCCGAGGACAGCGCGAAGGTCAGCGCGGGCTGATTGTAACTGGAAAAAGACGGGACGAAACGTGAATTGTCGCCGCCGGCAGGACTTGCAACGGAAAAGGGCTAATCAAGAGCACCAATGCCCATCAATCAGTGTTCACTGGGGGGAGAAGCGGTGACGGCTGGCTCACCCATGCATCGGTTACGCGCCGGACGGGGGAGGAAAGCCCCGCGCCCGTGGCGGGCCCGGATCGCGACGGCGGCCGCGCTGGTGGTATCGTTGTTTGCGCTGGCCGCGTGCGGTGGCGGTGGCGGCAACGGCGGCTCGGGTGGGGGCTCCGGCGAGGGAGCCGAGTCCATCAAGGTCGGTGTCGTGCTGCCGCAGACGGGCCGCGAGGCGAAGCCCGGCACGTACCAGCTTGAGGGCGTGAAGCTCGCCATCAAGCAGATCAACGAGGCCGGCGGCATCGACGTGGGCGGCAAGAAGCTCAAGGTCGAGCCCGTCATCTACGACGACGAGTCCGACCAGGCCAAGTCGGCCTCGCTGGTCCAGCGGGCCATGGAGCAGGACAAGGTCGTGGCCGTCATCGGCGGCTACTCCACGGCCCTGGGCCAGGCCCAGTCGCCCATGCCCGACCGGTACCGCGTGCCCTGGATCACGCCGGGGGCGGCGGCCAGCACCATCTTCAGCCAGGGGTACCAGTACACCTTTGGCACGCTGGCGCCCGTGAACCTGCTGGGCTACACCACCGGCGAGTTCCTGGGCTGGCTGGTGGACCAGGGCAAGCTGCAGAAGGGCCTGAAGATCGCCCTGGTGGTGGAGAACACCGACCACGGCGTGGACTACGCCAACGGTGTGAAGAAGTGGATCGAGGAACATCCCGGCTACTTTGAGGTTGTCCTGGAGGACACCTTCGAGCTGGGCGGCACCGACTTCTCCGGCCTGCTGCAGAAGGTCAAGAACGCCAACGCCGACATCTTCCTCTCCGACGCTCACCTCGAGGACTACATCACCATGCACCGCCAGTACGTCCAGCTCGGCCTGCGCCACCAGATGATCAGCTACGGCGCGCGCGGCCCCGAGGAGGCGGCCCGGGAGGCCCTGGGCGACGCCGTGGACCACATCTTCGCCGGCATCTGGTGGTCCAAGGCGCTGCCGTACCCGCAGGTGAAGAAGTTCGTGGAGGACTACAAGGCGGAGTACGGCCGCGAGCCCGACTCCTGGTACGCCGCCACGGCCTACGACGCCATGCGCATCCTGG
>DATCKH010000199.1:0-1922 GCA_036562425.1 Thermaerobacter sp.
GACCACGGCCTGGGGCGCGAATCGGGGTTGCGGGTCGGGGAACGGATCGCCAAGGCCAACCCCGCCGTGATGGTGTTCCTGGTCACCGATTCGGCCTCGCGAGAGCTGTGGAAGCAGGCGGTTGCCAGCGGGCTGCGGGACATCATCCGCAAGCCGCCGATGACGGGCCGCGAGGAGATGGCCCGGTGGGTGAACGAGGAACTGCGCCAGGCCATTTTGGATGCCGTGGAGATGGAGCGCCGGCAGTTGGCGCGGGTGGATGATCGAAAGAAGGGCGCGGAAGACAGCGGCGCTGTGGTTCGCGCCCCGTCGGCGCCCCGCGTGGTGGCCGTCTGGTCGGCGAAAGGCGGGGCGGGGAAGACGACGATTGCCGTCAACCTCGCCCTGTGGGCCCAGGCCAACCCTATCAGCAAGGTGCCGACGGCCCTGGTGGACTTGGAGGAAGGCGCCGGGGCTACCCACGCCCTGCTGGGCGTTCCGCCCCGGCCTACGCTGCTGGACTGGTTGGACTACGCGGACGACGACGAAGTAGACCCGGCGGCCGTGGCCCAGCGGGTCGCCCAACACACCACCGGCCTGCACTGCGTGTTTGCGCCGGATTCCCTGGTCCAGACGGCCCAGATCAGCGGGCGGCTGACGCGGACGGTCATCCGGTCCCTGCGGGCCACGCACGGCCTGGTCGTCGTGGACTGCCCGCCGACGGTCACGGAGCCGGTCGGGGCGGCGATGGAGCTGGCGACGGTCTTGCTGGTCGTTGTGCCACCGGAGTTGCCGTCCATCAACAAGATCCAGCGGGCGCTAGAGGACCTGGGCCAGCAGGGCTTGGACATGACCAAGGTCCGCATCCTAATCAACCGGATGCCCCACCGGCCGGCCATCGCCGAAGGAGAGATCGCCCGGGCGCTGCCGTGGGTGGTCGTGGGATCCATCCCCGACGATCCGGGGTTGCACCAGGCGGTCAACCGCCACCGCCCGCCCGCGCTGCACAATCCGAACGGTCCTTTCATGACTGGCCTGCGGAAAGCAGTGGCGAAGATCCTGCCCGGCATGGAAATCGGGGCAGGACGGGGCGCCGGCGGGCGGTTCCGCCTGCGGTTTCCGTTCATCAAGACTGCGTGACAACCAGCCGGAAGACGGGTGACGGGCGAAGGCGGGCGTCGATGCGCCCGCCTTCGCGGTTTCCCATGGGAGGTCGAAGGGCCGTATGACGCTGAATCTCGGCGCACGGCGATGGATCGCACCGTCATTAGCGGCACAAGGGAACGGGCAGCAGGCGAACGCTGACTCCGCTCCAAAGACCGAGAAGAATCACGCGGACGAAGAAGAGCGAGAGCGGGAAATCATTCGTCGCATCCGGCAAAAGATCGCTGAACAGACCCCGGAGGGCGCGACTCGCGAGGAACAAGAAGCCCTGGCGCGGGAAATCGCCTGGCAGGAAACGGCCGAACTGCCCAAGGCCCGCCGGGAAGCCATCGTCCGTGAGATTGTCCAGAGCGTCGGGGGCGGACTGGGGCCGCTGCAGCCCTTCGTCGACGATCCGGCGGTCACGGAGATCATGGTCAATGCCCCGGACCAGGTGTACGTTGAGCGGAACGGCGAGATGGTGCTAACCAACGTCCGGTTCCGGAGCGATGAAGACGTGCAGGGGCTGGTGGAGCGGATCGTTGGGGAGATCGGGCGGCGGTTCGATCTCAGCAACCCCATGGTGGACGCGAGGTTGCGCGACGGCAGCCGTGTGAACGCGATTCGCCCACCGCTCGCGCTACGCGGCACGGCGGTCACCATCCGCAAGTTCCCCCGAGCCTTCACCTTTGACGACTTGGTGGCCATGGGGTCGATCCCTACCGGGCCGAACGAGGAGTTTGATGTGGCGGCAGCCCTGCGGTGGGCGGTACCCAACCGGCTGAACATTGTGGTGTCAG
>DATCKH010000215.1:0-4219 GCA_036562425.1 Thermaerobacter sp.
AGGGACTGAAGGCCCGTGCGCAGGTCCCCGGTGACCAGTACGATGGCCGCGCCCACGGCCACGAGGCCGGCGATGCCAAACACGCCGAAGCCGGGTGCCAGCAACTCGACGCCCAGAAGCAGCAGGCCGGCCAGGAAGAGCAGGGCGATCTCCCACCCGGCCACGCCCGCGATCAGATGCCCGCCGAAAAACAACGTCAGGGAAAGAAGGCCTAAGACGCCGGGGAAACCGAAGCCGGGCACGTAGAACTCGGCGATCAGCCCGGCCATGCCGAGGGACAGAAGCAGGGGCGCTACGACGGGATCGGTGACGAAGCGTGCCACCCGTTCCGCCGGCGTGGGGGCCAGCTCGCTGACAACCGCCCCGGCCAGCCCGGCCTCCGCCAGTACCGCCTGCCGGTCGCCGGCGATGCCCTCGATGAAGCCGATCTCCCGGGCCCGCTCGGCGGTCAGGGTCAGGATCTCGCCCTCTTCCACGAGGTTCGGGATCTCGACCCTCTTGTCCACCATGGCCGCTGCCACCCGGGGATCGCGGCCGCGGCGGCGGGCTACGCCCTCGAACTCCGCCCGGAGGGCCGAGATCACCTTTTCCTCCGCGGGGCGGGGCTCGGCGGCGCCCAGGGTCGATCCCGGCGCCATGTAAAGGTCCGACGTGGCAATGGCGATCAGGGCACCAGCCGAAAGCGCCCGGTCGGGCACCCAGCCGATGACCCGCACGCCGGCGGCGATGGCCCGGTCGATGGCACCCCGGATGTCCGTGGCCGCATCGACCCGGCCGCCGAAGGTGCTGATCTCCAGCAACGCCATGGCACCCTGGCGCTCCGCGGTGGCGAGCCCCCGCTCCACGAACCGGGCCAGGCCGGGTTCGATGTTACCCTGCACCGGAATGACCAGGACGCGGGTACCGCCCTCGTCAGCGGCGGCGTGTACCGCCTGGGGCGCCACCCAGCACGCCAGCCCGCTCAGCACAGCCACGACGGCCGCGGCGATCCATGCCGCCCGTCGCCCCGTCCCGCTCACCCGCCTCGCTCCCCTCCCGCGCCGCCCGCCGGCTGTAGCGCCATCGGGCCCTGCGGTCCCGGAATCAGGCCGGCGGCCGCCCGCCGCGCGCTTCCCCAGCGACCGGCCCGCCCCGCCACCTGGGGGCGGCCCGGTCACTGGCCGGACAGCAACTGGCGCACGATCCGGCTGGCCTCGGCCCCTTCCGCCCGGCCGCGGATCTGGGGCATCAGCCGGCCCATCACCTTGCCCATGTCCTGGGGCCCGCGGGCACCGACCTCCGCGATCACCCGGCGGGCCAGCTCGGTCAATTCCTCCTCGCTCAGGGGCGCCGGCAGGTAGCCGGCGATGATGGCCAGTTCCGCCTCGATCTGCTCGACCAGGTCCTGGCGGCCGGCCCTGCGGTACTCCTCCAGGGCCTCCTGGCGCTGCTTCTTCTCCCTGGCCAGCACCTCCAGGACCTCGTCGTCGGTGAGCTCATGGCCGCGCTCGATCTCCGCGTTCTTGATGGCGGCGCGCACCATGCGAATGACGGAGAGGCGGGTTCTGCCCGCCTCCCGGGCCTTGAGGGCCTCCTTCATGTCGTTCTCCAGTCGTTGCTTCAGCGACATGCCACCACCTCCGCCCCGGCCGCCCCGCCGCTGGCGCCTAGCGCGCCCGGCGCCGGCGCCGGGCCGCGTCGTGCTTCTTCTTACGGCGAACGCTGGGCTTGTCGTAGTGCTCGCGCCGGCGCACCTCCGACAGGATGCCGGCCCGCCGGATGGCTTGCCGGAAGCGGCGCAGCGCGTCATCGAGGGTCTCGTCCTCGCGGCGCTTGATCTCGGCCACCCCGGATCCCTCCTTCCGCAGCCGCTGTCCACGGTCGTCACCGGGGTAGCCTGCACCGGAAACAGCCTGCGCCGGCCGGCCCGCCTGGCCGGCCGGGCCGTCCTGTCGCGAGGCCGGCCGGTGCCCCTCCCGCCGGGACGCGCTCTAGCCGGGCGGCCACTGCAACTTGCGGCCGCCGAGCACGTGGTAGTGGATGTGAAACACCGTCTGCAGGGCGTCCGGTCCCGTGTTGACCACGACCCGGTACCCGCTGTCCGCGATCTCCAGCCGGCGCGCCACCTCCGGGATGACCGTCTGCAGGTGTCCGAGGACCTCCGCGTCCTCCGCGCCGGCTTCGTTGAGGGAGGCGATGTGCCGCTTGGGGATCACGAGAACGTGCTGGGGCGCCTGCGGGTTGATGTCCCGGAAGGCCAGCACCCGGTCGTCCTCATACACCTTGTCGGACGGGATCTCACCGCGCACGATGCGACAAAAGATGCAATCTTCCATGCCCCGACCTCCCCGCGCGCGACGCGTTCCCGGCGATCGGTACCTACCAGTTCGGCACCGGCGGGAATCGGTCCTGCCCCGCTACGGCCGGCGGCCCACCCCGGGCGCGGGTCCGCTTTCAAACACCGTCCCGCTCGTAGGATGTCCGCAGCCTGGCGCGTTCAGCATGCCTTTCCAGCGCCAGTTCGATCAGGCGGGTGATCAGGTCACGGTAGGACAGGCCGGAGACTTCCCACAACTTCGGGTACATGCTGAGGGACGTAAACCCGGGAATGGTGTTGATCTCGTTGACGAACAGGCGCCCGGTGGACCGCTCCAGGAAGAAGTCCACCCGGGCCATCCCGGCGCAGTCGATGGCCTGAAAGGCGGCGATGGCCAGGCGCTGCATCTCCCGCACCACCCGCTCGGGCACGGGCGCAGGGATGAGAAGCTCCGAACCGCCGCTCACGTACTTGGCCTCGTAGGTGTAGAACTCGGCCCGGGGCCGGATCTCGCCGGGCAGGGAGGCGGCCGGCTCGTCGTTGCCCAGCACGCTGATCTCCAGTTCCCGGGCATCGATGCCCTTCTCGACGATGAGCTTGCGGTCGTAGGCGGCCGCCAGTTCCAGGCCCTGCCGGAGCTGTTCCCGGTTGCGGCACTTGCTGATGCCCACGCTGGAGCCCAGGTTGGCCGGCTTGGTGAAGCACGGGTAGCCGAGGGCCCGCTCGATCTCGTCCATCACGCCCTCGGGGTCCTCCCGCCAGCGCCGTGCGGTGACGGCCACATAGGGGACCACGGGCAGGCCCCGGGCGCGGAACAGCTCCTTCATCACCACCTTGTCCATGCCGACGGCGGAGGCCAGGACACCCGCGCCGACGTAGGGAATGCCCGCCAGTTCCAGCAGGCCCTGGATCGTTCCATCTTCACCGAAGGTTCCGTGCAGCACGGGGAAGACGACGTCGATGGGCCCGGTGCCCGCCGGCCCGGCCACGCCACCGGCCCCGTCCAGAAGGACCGGCTCCCTGCACTGGGGGTCGCCGGCCAGGGCAATGGGCCGGCCGTCCGACTCCCGTACGCCGCGCCGCGCCCCCTCCTCCAGCAGGCGGGCGGGGTCGTGGGGCAGGATCCATCGCCCTTCCCTGGTGATGGCGATGGGGATGACCTCGAAGCGCTCGCGGTCAACAGCCTCGAACACCGACCGCGCCGACATGACCGAGACCTCGTGCTCCCCTGAGCGGCCGCCGAACAACACGGCCACGCGTAACTTCCCCGCCACCGCCGTCCCTGCCTTTCGTGCGAAGATTCCGCGGATTGTCTTTCGGGCCGTCACCGTCCGCTTCTCTCGCCCGCAGCCGATGCAGCCTATGCGGCGCGGCCCGCCGCATGCACCCGCCCGCTCGGCCCTAGCCCAGGTCCCCCAGGGCGTGGAGCACCAGACCCGCCGTCAGCACGCCAGCGGTCTCGGTGCGCAGGATACGGGGCCCCAGGGTGACCACCCGCGCCCCGGCGGCGCGGGCCTGGGCCACCTCGCCGGGATCCCAGCCGCCCTCCGGCCCGATCAAGATCAGCACCCGCCGGCCGGCGGCGGGCCGTCCCCACTGGCGCGCCACATCCTCCAGCACGGCGCGGAGCCCCTGGGACTCCTCTTCCTCCCACGGCATCAGGACCAGATCCCAGGACGAACCGGACAGCAGCGCAGGCAGCGTGGTGATTGGGTGCACCCGCGGGACCGCGGCCCGCTGGGCCTGCCGCGCGGCCTCGCGGGCGATGCGCTGCCAGCGGCGCAGGCGCTCCGCCGCCGCCCGCTCGTCAGGCCGGCTCACCGACCGGCACGCCAGCAGGGGCACGAACTCCCGGATCCCCACCTCGGTGCCGTGGCGGATGACCTCGTCCATCTTGGCGCCCTTGGGCAGGCCCTGGGCGAG
>DATCKH010000220.1:0-3465 GCA_036562425.1 Thermaerobacter sp.
GTCCCGTGGGATCACGGTCAATGCCATCGCGCCCGGGCTGATCGCCACCGACATGACCCAAGAGCTTTCCGCGGAACACCGCGGCGCACTCGAGCAGCGGATCGCGCTCGGGCGGCTGGGCACGCCGGAGGACGTCGCTCATGCCGCCGTTTTTCTGGCTTCGGACCGCGCCGCCTACATCACCGGCCAGGTGCTGGTGGTGGACGGCGGGCTGTCCCTGGGCTGAGCGCGACGCGGGGAAAGGAGGTGGTCCCGTGGCAGACGAGGCGCTATTCCAGCGGGTGCGCGAGATCATTGTCGAGCAGTTGGGGGTTGACGAGGCCAGCGTCACGCCCGAGGCACGCTTCATCGATGACCTCGGCGCCGACTCCCTCGACATCGTCGAACTGATCATGGCGCTGGAAGAGGAGTTCGATCTGGAGATTCCCGACGAGGACGCCGAGAAGATCGTGACCGTCGGCGACGCGATCCAGTACATCGAGAAGCACAAGTGATCCTGGCAAGGGTCGCGCGAGCGAGGGCGGCAGGGGCGCCCCGCCCGGTGCGGAGGGGCGCCCCTGGCCCGAAAGGAGTGGAGCACCGGTATGCGGCACCGCGTGGTGATCACCGGCGTCGGGGCGGTGACGCCGCTGGGGGTCGGGGTGGACACGCTGTGGGAGGGCGTGCTGGCCGGCCGTTCGGGCATCCGGCGCATCACGCGGTTCGACCCGTCGCCGTTTCCCAGCCAGATTGCCGGTGAGGTCCCCGACTTTGACCCCACGGCCTTCATCGACCGCAAGGACGCCCGCCGCATGGACCGGTTCACGCAGTTTGCGGTGGCCAGCGTGGCCATGGCCCTGCGGGACGCCAGGCTGGACCTGGACGACGTGGACCGGGACCGGGTGGGGGTCACCATGGGGACCGGGATCGGCGGCATTGAAACCTTCGTCGAGCAGGCGGCGGTCATGGCCGCGCGCGGCCCCGACCGGGTCAGCCCCTTCTTCATCCCGATGATGATCGCCAACATGGCGGCGGGCCAGGTGGCCATCCGTTTCGGCGCCCGGGGCCCCAACAGCACGCTGGTCACGGCCTGCGCGGCGTCGGCCCACGCCGTGGGGGAGGCGTTCCGGATCCTGCAGCGCGGCGAGGCCGACGTGATGATCACCGGCGGCGCCGAGGCGTCCATCGTGCCGCTGGGGCTGGCCGGCTTCTGCGCCATGAAGGCGCTGTCCACCCGGAATGACGACCCCGCCGGTGCTTCCCGGCCCTTCGACCGCGGCCGCGACGGCTTCGTCATGGCGGAGGGCGCCGGGGCTCTGATCCTGGAGACCCTGGACCACGCCCGCCGGCGCGGGGCACCCGTGTACGCGGAGATCGTCGGCTATGCGACAACCGCCGACGCCCACCACATCACCCAGCCGGCGCCCGGCGGCGAGGGCGGTGCCCGTGCCATGCAGGCGGCCATGGCCGACGCCGGCATCCGGCCGGAGCAGGTCGACTATATCAATGCCCACGGGACCTCGACCCCCCAGGGGGACGTGGCCGAGACCCAGGCCATCAAGCGGGTCTTCGGCGAGCACGCCTACCGGCTGGCGGTCAGCTCCACCAAGTCCATGACCGGGCACCTGCTGGGCGCCGCGGGCGCGGTGGAGACCATCCTGACCGCCCTGGCCCTGCGCGA
The DNA here is from genome assembly GCA_036562425.1 of Thermaerobacter sp. Lineage (GTDB taxonomy): Bacteria > Bacillota > Sulfobacillia > Thermaerobacterales > Thermaerobacteraceae > ZC4RG37. Next base: position 1,661 of record DATCKH010000220.1, read on the forward strand.
CGGCGTGCTCCCGCCGACCATCAACCTGGAAGAACCGGACCCCGAGTGCGATCTGGACTACGTGCCCAACCGGGCCCGGCGCCGGCCCATCACCTACGCGCTGTCCAACTCCTTCGGGTTCGGCGGCCAGAATGCGTGCCTGGTGCTGCGGCGGTACGAGCCGGAGGCGGCCGGCCGGTCATGACGGGCGGGCCGCACCGGAAGCCGGAGGACCGGCCGGGGGAGGCGGGACACTGCATGACCCCGGAGGTACACGCGCCGGGTAACGCGGGCCCGCGTGACCCGGCGGGCGGCGGCGAGGAACGGGCCCGCCTGGAGCGGCTGGCGGAGATCATCGACATGTCGCCGGAGCCGCCGCAGCTCTTCCTCGAGGCTCTGACCCACGCTTCCTACCGGGCGGAGCACCCGGAATCCGCGGGGCGCGACAACGAGCGCCTGGAGTTCCTGGGGGACGCCGTCCTTAACCTGTGCGTAACCGACCACATCTTCCGGGCGTACCCCGACTGGCCCGAGGGCCAGCTCAGCAAGCTCCGGGCCGCCGCCGTGCGGGCGGAGACCCTGGCCGCCACCGCCGAGCGCCTCGGCCTGGGCGCCCTGCTGCGGCTGGGCCGCGGGGAAGAAGCGACCGGCGGGCGGCAGCGGCCGTCGGTGCTGGCCGACGCGTTCGAGGCGGTGGTGGGTGCCGTCTACCTGCAGGCGGGGCTGGAAGGGGCGCGCCGGTTCATCCTGCGGGCGCTGGGCGACGAGATCCGGCGCCTGGCGGAAAGCGACGGGGCCTGCGACGATCCCAAGACCGCCCTGCAGGAGCTGTCGCGCCGGCTGGGGCTTGGCGAGCCGGTGTACCGCGTGGTGGAGGCCACGGGGCCCGAGCATGATCCGCGCTACACGGTCGAGGTCAGCATCGCCGGCCGGGCCCTGGGCCGGGCCGTGGGGCGGAGCAAGAAGGTGGCCGAGCGCGAGGCGGCCAGGGCGGCCCTGGCCGCCCTGGAAGCGGGTGGCACGGAGGCCCGCCTGCCGTAGGGGCACGAGCGGACCCATTGGAGACCCGGCCCGTCACAAGACCCGGAGAGTTGCACCGAGCAGGACCCCGGGTGCAGGAACCTGCTGGTGCGGGGCGAAAATTTTCCCTTGCCCGCGACGAGGGATTGGGGACGAAGCGGGAAGAGGTACTGCCGTTCACTTCGTCATTTCTCCGGGGGAGGAATCGGCGTCGTGCAGGTGCTACGGGTCTCCGCCACCTCGCGCCCGAAGGCTGTGGCCGGTGCCCTCGCCGCCGTGCTGCGGGAGGAGGGTGCGGCAGAGGTTCAGGCCATCGGAGCGGGTGCCGTCAACCAGGCGGTGAAGGCCATCGCCATCACGCGCGGTTACGTGGCTCCCAACGGTATCGACCTGGTGGTGATCCCGGCCTTCACCGACATCGAGATCGACGGCCAGGAACGTACGGCCATCAAGTTCATCGTGGAGCCCCGCTGACCGGCGCCGGCACGGCGGCGGCCGCGGCCGGCATCCGGCGGTGCGGGCCGTAACCGTCGGCAATCCCGTCCGAAACCTGCCCGTTGGGCCTTCGCGCCACGGCAGGTTTTTTTCTGCGGGTCCGGGAGGCAGCGACGTGTACCTGAAGCGGCTGGAGTTATACGGCTTCAAGTCCTTCGCCGACCGCACGCGGCTGGAGTTCGGGCCGGGCGTGACGGCCATCGTCGGCCCCAACGGCAGCGGCAAGAGCAACCTGGTGGACGCCGTCCGCTGGGTCCTGGGCGAGCAGAGCGCGCGGCAGCTGCGCGGCAACAAGATGGAGGACGTCATCT
>DATCKH010000234.1:0-6209 GCA_036562425.1 Thermaerobacter sp.
CGGAGAGCTCCCGCAGGAAGCGCTGCGCGTTTTCGCGGTAACGGGCGGCCGCGGCCCGGATGCTCGCCTGTTCCTCGGCGGTAAGCGGCCGGACGACGCGGGCGGGAACCCCCAGCACCAGGCTGCCCGGCGGGATGTGGCGGCCCTCGGGCACCAGGGCTCCCGCCCCGACCAGGCTGCCGCGGCCGATGCGCGCGCCGCTGAGGATGACGGCCCCCATGCCGATGAGGCAGTCGTCCTCGATGGTGCAGCCGTGCACGATGGCCCCGTGCCCGATGGTCACGCCGCGCCCGACCCGGCACGGCCGGCCCCGGTCCACATGGAGCACGGCGTTGTCCTGCACGTTGGTCCCGTCCTCGATGCGGATCTCGTCCAGATCACCCCGCAAGACCGCGCCAAACCACACGCTGCTTCCCTCGCCCAGAAACACGCGGCCGATCACCACGGCGCCCGGCGCCACGTAGGCGCCGCGCGCGATCTCGGGGACGTGCTCGCCCAGGCGGTAAATCGCCACGAACATCACCTCGCCGTTGCCGCCCTCGCGGCGTTCTACCAGTCCCGTGGAGCCCCTGGCGGAAATTCGATACAATCGTACCGTGTCACGGCAGCGCCGGTCAGAGCCCGCCCGCATCCCGTCCCGGTGGCGATCCGGTGTGCCGCCCGGCGCCCGGCGCCGGCCGCCGGGCGGGCAGGGCCCGCCGGTCGCCCCAGCGATCGGGATAACGACCGGCCAGGAGGATGGAGCCGATGTGGAGCGTCGAGCAGGCCCGGGACGACGACGCCGCCAGCGCGCTGGCGGTCACCCAGCGCGCCTTCGCCCGGTACCGCGACAAGTACGCCGTTCCACCGGACCCGCTGCGGGAGACCATCGACGACGTGCTCGCGGACATCCGCCGCGGGGATGTCTGGGTCGCCCGGGACGGTGAGCGGGTGGTGGGCGTCGTGCGCGCCCGGGAACTGGAGGGCGCCCGGGAAGTCTACGAAATCTACGGCCTGGCGGTTGATCCGGACTATTCCCAGCTGGACGTGGGCCGGTCGCTGGTGCGGGTTGTGGAGGAACGGCTGCGCGGCCGCGGGGCGCGCGCGATCCAACTCCGCACCGGCCTGCGGGACGCGCCCGCCATCGAGTTCTGGTACCGCCTCGACTACAGGCCCTTCCGGCTGGAACTGGACCCGGAGCACGGCTATGACCGGGTCTGGTTCGAGAAGGCCCTGTGAACACCGCACCGGTCGCCACCGTGCCGGAGGGCTGCCGGGGCCGGCGAGGCGAAGGGGGGAGATGGGATGGAGCAGTTGCGCCTGACGCAACTGACCGGCAAGGCCGGCTGAGGGTGCAAGCTCGGCCCGGCCGAGCTGGCGCAGGTTCTGCGCCATCTACCCCCTCAGAAAGATCTCGATCCGAATCTCCTGGTGGGACTGGAAAGCGGCGATGACGCGGGCGTGTACCGGCTGACGGGCGAGCTGGCCCTGGTCCAGACCGTCGACTTTTTCACGCCCATCGTGGACGATCCGTTCGCCTTCGGCCAGATCGCTGCGGCCAACGCCCTCAGCGACATCTACGCCATGGGCGGCAGGCCGCTGACGGCCCTGAACCTGGTCGGTTACTCGGTGGCCAAGTACGGTGCCGAAACCCTGGCCGCCATCCTGGCCGGCGGTGCCGACAAGGTGCGGGAGGCCGGCGCCGTCATCGTGGGCGGCCACACCATTGACGACGCCGAGCCCAAGTACGGCCTGGCCGTCACCGGCGTGGTGGAACCGGACCGCATCTGGACCAACGCGGGCGCGCGGCCGGGGGACGTCATCGTCCTGACCAAGCCCATCGGCGCCGGCGTGCTCAGCACGGCCCTGAAGCGGGGCTTGCTGGCGGAGGAACAGGAGCGGCAGCTGGTGGCCGTCATGAGCGCGCTCAACCGCGCGGCGGCCGAGGCCGGCCGCGAGGTGGACGTACACGCCGCGACGGACGTGACGGGCTTTGGCCTGCTCGGGCACGCCAGCCACATCGCCCGGGAGAGCGGCGTGGCGCTGGCCATCGATGCCTCCGCCGTGCCGGTCCTGGCGGGCGCGCGGGAATTTGCAGAACGGGACATCTTCCCCGGCGGGTCGCGGGCGAACCGGCGCCACTACGAGGCGTTCGTCACCTTCCGGCGCGAGTTGCCCGAGCACGAGCGCATGCTGCTGTTCGATGCCATGACGTCGGGCGGGTTGCTGCTGGTGGTGCCCGCGGCCCAGGGTCGCCGCCTGCTGGCGGCCCTGGAGGCCCGGGGCGTCCGCGACGCCCGGATCATCGGGCGCGTGCTGGATGGGCCCGCGGGCCGGGTCATCGTGGACTGACACCCGCGTCCCGCGGGCCCGCGCCGCGTCCCGAGCCAGCCGGCCGGGCCGGGACGCGACGGAAACCGGCCTCGCACCCCCCAACCACAGCGCTGGCGGGAGATCGCAGGATGGAGCACACCGCAAGAGTCGTCGCGCGCTACCGCCGCCCGGGGCCCCTCGTGGCAGCCCTCTCGCTGTTCGTGGCCGCCTTGCTCATCCTGCCCCTGGTCCTCCCGCCCCGCCCCAGCGCGGCACCCGCCCGGCAGGCCGCAGAGAGCTTCTTCCGGGCGTGGCAGGCCGGGGACCTGCGGGCGGCCCGAACCTGGGTCGCCGCTTCCCTGGCCCGGGCGCGGTGGTGGCCCCACCCGGTTCCCCCGGGCACCGATGTCACCGGATATTCCATCGGCGAGCCGCGCGTGGACCTCTCCGGCCGCGTCCACCTGCCGGTGACCCTGCACTTCGGCCGCGCCGGCCCGCCCTCCGCTGCCCGATTCTTCCAGGACACCCTGTGGCTGGACACGCCGCGGGGGGCCCGCCTGGTGGGCCTGCGCGGCCGTCTCGAGGCGGAGGTGACGACCAGGGACGACGTCCTCCACTGGCAGGAGCCGGGGCAGCCGGCGCGACCCGTGCTGGCGCTCGCCGACCTGCCCGCCAGCGCCCGGCCGGCGGGCGGGCCCGCGGGCGTGTCGGTGGCCACCGGGCGCGAAGGCTTCGGGCCCCTGGCCCTGGTGCCGGGCGGGCGGCGCCTGCTGCTCACCACCACGGGTAACCGGCCGCTGGTGGCGCTATGGGATGAAGACGCGGGCAGCCTGCACGCGCTGGACGTGCTGTACCAGACCCGCGCCTTGCAATGGCAGACCGGTGCCAGAGGCCGCTATGCCGCCCTGGTGGTGGAGACCGCGGACGGCGCCCGCACCTTCCTGGTTTACGACCTTCAGGAGCGATCGCTGGTACCGCCGCGTCACCTCTGGACCTTCCCCACGCAGGACTATCACCACGTGCTGGCCGGCTGGGTGGAAGAGGGCATCCTGTTCGACGTCCGGCCGCGCCAGGTGGCCCCAGGCCTGCTGAAGGGCGGGCCGGCCCCGGCCGGGCGCTGGCGCCTTGACCTGCCGGAAGGCACCTTCCACCCGCTGGGATCCTGATCCACCGGCCACCGGCCCACTGCCGGTTCCCACCGGCCCCCGCCTCCCGCAGCGCATCCTGCCGCCACCGCCCCCCTATCCTTCCATGGCGTCCATGGCGTGTCTCGCCCTACCCGTGACTCGTTCTGTTGACTCGTTCTGTGACCTCGTCCCGCCCGATTTGGGCGGCTTATCCGGTCCCGCCCGTGCCTCTCACTCGTAGGATGGGATGAAATGATTGGGTCCGCCGGGTGCCGGGCCCGCGCGGGCCGGGCGGGGGAGTTGCGGGTGAAGACCATGCTGAACTTGGTGATCGCCACAAGCCGGACGCTGGTCCGGGAAGGGTTGCAGCGTATCCTCGAAGGAGCGTCCGACCTGTGCGTCGTCGGGCATGCCATGGCGGCCGAGCCCCTGCTGGAGCGGGTGCGCGAGCTCAGGCCCGATGTGGTCCTCCTGGACCTCAACCTGGCCGGCGAGCATGCGCACGAGCTCGTGAGCCGGCTCGTCCGGCTGCCACACCCGCCGGTTGTCGTGGGTATTACCGACCGGGCCGACCCGCAGGCGCTGCTCTCGCTGGTGCAGGCCGGCATCGGAGGGTACCTGCTGGCCAACCGGGAGGCAGCGGGGCTGCCGGACGCCATCCGGGCGTGTACCGCGGGCGTGTTCGTCATCGACGCGGAGGTCATGTCCGAGCTGGCCACCGACCTGCCGCTGCACCGGTACGTCCCAAGTCCGGAAGAACTGGAGCGGGCACAATCGCTGAGCGAGCGCGAGCTGGAGGTGCTCAGCCGCATCGCCCGCGGCCGGACGACGGCTCAGGTGGCGGAGGAGCTGTTCATCAGCCCCAAGACCGTGCGCAACCACCTGAGCCATATCATGCAGAAGCTGGGCGTGCGCGACCGCACCCAGGCGGTCCTGTTCGCGCTGCGCGTCGGCCTGATCCGGCGCGACGACCTGATCAGTTGAAGCGGAACTGCCGGAGCCTTCCTTGACGCCACCGGCGGCGGCTCCTAGAATGGAGTCACGATGGGGAACATACGTTCGATCAGTGAAGAGGGGCCGCCGCGGCTTGCTTTCGTGCGGCTCGAGGGCGCCTGGGTGACGGCCGCCGGGCTGGCGGGGCGCGTGGCTGCCGTGATCGCCGGGGACGTGGTGGTCGATCTCTCCGCCGGCGCGCGCCGGGCGGGGTTACGGCCGGGCATGCGGGCGCGCGCCGCGCGCCGCCTGCTGCCGGGCCTGATCGTCGTCGGGCGGGACGAGCTGGATCCCCTGGCGGCGCTCGAACCCTTTTACCGCTTGCTCTATTGCTGGACGCCCTGGATCGAACCCGTGGTGGACGGGCTGGGGGCGCTGGCCGGCTTCAGCCCCGGCCAGGACGCCGGCGGGCTGGCGCGGCACCTCGTGAGCGGCGGCGCCGCCCGCTGGGGACACCGCCTGGTGATCGGGGTGGGCCGGGGGCGGCTGGTCGCCCGGCTGGCGGCCCACGCCGCCGAGGCCGGGTGGGCCCGGTGGCTGGAGCCGGAAAACTGGCGGCCCCTGGCCCTCCCGGCCCTACCGGTCCTGCCGATGCTGCCGGGCGGGCGGCAGGAGAGCCCTGCCCGGGCGGGAGACGGGCGGCGGCGCCACCGCCGGCTTTCGGAACCTCCGGAGGGCGGGGAGGAACTGGCAGTGGTGGGGGGTGAGGTCCCGGAGGGGCGGGAGGCGGCCTTCCTGGCCCCCCTGCCGGTGACGGCCCTGCGGGACGTGCCGCCGGTGATGCGCCAGCAGCTCGCGCGGCTCGGCCTGCGCCGGCTGGGAGACATCGCGGAGGCGCCGCTGGAGGTGATCGCCCGCGCGGCCGGGCCCCTGGCGCCCGCGCTGCGGGCGTGGTGCCGGGGAGATGACCGCCGCCCGCTGGTTCCGGGTTTTCCGCCGCCGGAGGTGGCCGTCTCCGCCAGTGCCCCGCCGGAGCTGGCTGAGGAAGCGCTGGCGCGGTGGTGGGTGGAACAGCTGCCCGGCCTGGCGCAGCAGCTGGCCGCGGAGCTCCAGCGGCGCCTGCTGGTGGGCCGGGTGGTCGTGCTGGCGGGGGAGACCGCCACCGTGCGCCGGCAACTGGCCGCGGCCACGGCCGACGCCGGCGGGCTGGCCCGGACCGCCCTCGGCCTTTATGAGCGGCTGCGCGAGCGGGAGCCCTGCCCGGCCCGGCTGCGGCTGGCCGTCACCGGGCTCGATGCCCCGTCCGGCCAGCTCGACCTCACCGCGTGGCTCCCCCCGGCGGGACGGGCCGCCGGTAGCCCTGGCCTCGGGCCCGGGTGGCCTGCCGGAGCCGGCCCGGCGCCGCGCCGGGCGGAGGCTCTGCAGGCCCTGCTGGCCGACCTCGGCCGGCGGTACCCGGGGCGGGTGCGCTGGGGCCGCGACTGGCCGGCCTCCCGCCGCGAGCGCCAGCTGGCCTTCTGGGATCCCTGGCGCCGCTTTGCCCATCACTGAGCGGCGGGGCGGCCGGCCGCCGGCGCCCGGCCGGGTGCTACCGGGTGCCGGGGCCGCGAGCTGCATGCCCGCGAGCTGCATACCCGCAGGCCGGGCGCCCCGTCCCGGCCGGTTCATCCTGGCTCAGGTCACAGGGTGGTGGTGCGAGCGGTGGGACTGGTCGGCAGGCCCGTGCCCGTGGAAGTGGATGAGCGGGGATATCCCCGCCGGTTCTACTGGCGCCGCTGGCACCGGGTGTGCGAGATCCTGGATGACTGGCGCGAGACCGGCGCCTGGTGGGACGGCGAGGCGGAGAGGATCGTCGTG
>DATCKH010000236.1:0-2373 GCA_036562425.1 Thermaerobacter sp.
GCCGCGGCGCCGCGGTCCATGACGAAGCGCTCGCGAATCACGTGCCGGGCGGTACGGATGGCACTGTCGAAGTCGCCGACCTTCTGGATGTAGTGAGCGGCGATGTTGTCACCCAGGTCGGGATAGATCACCGGCGCCCCCGGCTTGATGGCCTCCTCGAGGTCGACGACGGCGGGCAGCGGCTCGTACTCCACCTCAATCAGGTCCAGAGCGTCCTCTGCGATATACCGATTGTCCGCCACCACGAAGGCCACGGGTTCCCCCGCGTGGCGAACCACGCCGGGTGCCAGCGCGTACTGGGTCTTGGCCCGCAGCGTGGGATGGGGAATCAGCAGCGGCAGCGGCCCGCCCAGAGGTCCCAGGTCCTCGTTCGTCCACACCGCATGGACGCCGGGCAGCTCCCAGGCGCGGGTGGTATCAACGCGGAGGATACGGGCGTGGGCGTGGGGACTGCGCAGTACGGCGGCATGCAGCATGCCCGGCAGGTGGATGTCGTCGACGTAGGTACCCCGCCCGGTCAGCAGCCGCGGGTCTTCATTGCGCTGCACGGGCTGGCCGAAGTAGCGCGTCGCCATTCAGGACCTCCCCCCTGCCCGCGCCTGCCCCCTGGCAGCTGCCAGCTTCTCGGCCGCCAGGCGGACCGCCTTGATGATGTTCTGGTATCCCGTGCACCGGCACAGATTGCCAGAGATGGCCTCCCGGATCTCCTCGTCGGTGGGATCCGGGTTCTCGCGCAGGAACGCGTCCACCGTCATCAGGAAACCGGGCGTGCAAAAACCGCACTGGAGACCGTGGGCCTCGCGGAAGGCCTCCTGGATGGGGTGCAACTCATTCTCCGCAGGCGCCAGGCCCTCCACGGTCGTGATCGTCGCGCCGTCCGCCTGGACTGCAAACAGCAGGCAAGACCGCACCGGCTCTCCCTCCAGCAACACGGTGCAGGCCCCGCAGACCCCGTGCTCGCAGCCCACGTGGGTTCCCGTCAGGCCCAGCTCGTGCCGGAGGAAGTCCGCCAGCAACATCCGCACCGGCACCTCACGCTCGTAGCAGGCGCCGTTCACCCACACCCGGATCGCCCGCACCTGCTCGCGGGCAGATTCCGCCGCATGTCCCGTAGCGCCCTGGATCATGGCCTCTCACCTCCGGCCCGCGCCGCCGCCTCACTGAGAGCGCGCCATGTCAGCACGCCGGCGACGTGCTTGCGATATTCGGCCGAGGCGTGCAGGTCCGATTCGGGCTCGATGCTCTCCCGGACCAGAGCCGCCGCATCGGACCACGCCTCGTCGCCCGGCCGCCGGCCGATCAGCGCCTCCTCCGCGGCACGGGCCCGCACCGGCACCCCGTCCACACCCGTCAGCGCCAGGCGGGCTTCCCGGATGGCCCCCTCACCGTCCAGCCAGAGGACGGCTGCCACGCCCACCAGGGCGAAATCCCCATGGCGGCGGGCTACCTCGTGAAAGGCCCAGCCCGCGCCCGGCTCCAGTACGGGGAACCGCGCTTCCACGACCATCTCGGTGGGCTGCAGCGACGTGGTGAAATAGGTCAGGAAGAACTCGGAGGAAGGGATGCAACGCTCCCCTTCGGGACCCGCCACCCGCACTTCCCCCTCCAGCGCCGCCAGCACGGCGGGCAGTTCGGCGGCCGGGTCGGCGTGGGCCAGGCTGCCGCACACGGTGCCGCGAGAACGGATGGCAGGATGCCCGACCCAGCCAATGGCATGGGCCAGCAACGGGCAGTGCCGCCGCACCAGTTCCGACCGCTCCACCGCCCGGTGGCGGGCCAGCGCCCCGACGACGACCCGCCCATCCTCCAGGCGGATGTAGTCCAGCCCGGGAATCCGGTTGATGTCGATGAGGACCGACGGCCGGGCCAGGCGCATGTTCAGCATGGGCACCAGGCTCTGACCGCCGGCCAGGATCTTGGCCTCGTCCCCGTGCCGGCCCAGTAAGTCGACAGCCTCATCCAGGCTGCGCGGGTCCCGGTAGTCGAACCGCGGAGGCTTCAAGGCGGTCCCCCCTCGCATGCCAGTGCGGAAATCTGTCCGAAACGGGCTCGCACCGTGCGCGAGCCCCGCAAGGTAGGCGGTGAACGTGTGGTTCGCAGTGCAGATGCGGTCTACCTTTGGTGGAATTCGATAATCCGAACTTCTGTGCTTTGGTGTTTTCGCACGACAAAAACTTCCCGCTCGACAGGGAACACGCCGATGCGCGTGCAACTTTCTTCATCAAAAGCAGGCATCGTATCCATTGACGTGCCCTCGGGGGACGGAATCACCAGGCCACGCCGAACCGCATGTCGAGGGGGAGCCACGGGGTGAAGGCACACTGGCCGCCGCACGGCGGGTCCAGCATTACGCTCAGCGACGCCCTTCAATTG
>DATCKH010000228.1:0-4376 GCA_036562425.1 Thermaerobacter sp.
GCGCGGGCGCGGCCTGCTGGGCATGTTACCCGTTCTCCTGGGAGCCGCTTGCGGGTACATCATCGCCGCCCTGACGGGCCAGGTGGACTTCAGCCCCGTGCGCGAGGCCAGCTGGTTCGCCCTGCCCAAGTTCCAGTTGCCGGCCTTCGGGGCTCCGGGAGCCTGGCAAGCGGTGCTGGCCATCGCGCCCATCGCCATCGCCACGATCCCGGAGAGCACGGCCCACCTGTACCAGATCAGCCTGTACATCGACCGGCTGGCAGAGGAGATGCAGCGGCCGCCGCTTCGTATCAAGGACTTGATCGGCCTCAACCTCGTCCTGGACGGGCTGTCCGATATGATCAACGGCATGTTGGGTACTTCTTCGGGCACCAACTACGGCGAGAACAATAGCCTGATGGCCATCACGCGCAACTACTCGACGGCGGTGCTGGCGGCCGCCGGCGCCATCGCCATGGCGCTGGGTTTCCTGTCCAAGCTCTCGGCCCTCGTGTCCACCATCCCCGTGTTCGTCACGGGTGGCCTGGCCATCTTCCTGTTCGGCGTCATCGGCATGCAGGGCATCGCTCTGATGATGTCGGAGAAGGTGGACCTCTTCGACCCGCGGCAACTGGCCATCGGGGCGGTGATCCTGATCATCGGGCTGGGTGGCAACGCCTTCGAGGGCGGCAACATCCCCATCTGGGGGATGCAGCTTCCGGCCATTGCCACGGCCGCGGTGGCCGGCATCCTGCTCAACCTGGTCTTCCTGGCCTTCGATCGCTGGCAGGTGCCGAAGGAGGAACCGGCAGCGATCCCCGCGGCCGGCGGCAACGACTGACGGGGGTACCATGGCAACGGCCAGGGACGGCGGAGTTCCAACAGTGGCTGCAAGGTGGCCGGCACCCGAGGCGGGCTCGCGAGTGCCGGCCACTTTTTGCGGCCGGGTCGTCGCCGTGTTCGACTACGGTTTCTACGGCCTGGATGCGAATGGCCGGGTGATCGTGGTTGGGGACCGGCGGTTGCCGCCGGGCCCCCTGCATGTGCGCCTCCCGCAGCCCCTGCAGCGGTTCCGGGCCGGCGGCGAGGTGGCCGGGGCGGAGGCAGGCGGCCAGGGATCCGGGACGGTGCCGGTGCACCCGCATAACGGCGGGCGGGGAGACGGCTGGCGGGGTCTGGTGACACCCGGCCAGCGGGTTGTGTGGGACGCCGGCGCCGGGGTGCTGGCGGTGGAGGGGCGGGTGTGGCTGGCTTTCGAGCCGCGGGCCTTGCGCCGCTGGCACCTGCCGCCGGTACCGCCGGCCGGCGCGCTCGGCCAACCGGGGGCCGGGACAGGGGCGGCCGGGGAGCGGGGACGAGCCGCCCGGGTGCTGGGCCACCTGCTGGCGGTGGCGCGCAGGCCGGGGTGGCTGCCTTTCCGGGCCCACGTGTCCGCGCTGGTGCGGGCTGCAGCCGCTGGCGATTGGCTCGCGGCGTGCCGTGCTGCCGACATGCTTCTGGGGGCCGGGCCGGGGCTGACGCCCTCCGGCGACGACTGGCTGGCGGGGTTCGCCGCCTACTGGGCGGCCTGGATGAGGTACCACCGGCCGGCAGGGGCCGGCGGCAGAGCGCCGCGGGGGGAGGCGGTGCGCGGTGGCGACGCCGCGGGCGAGCGTGCACCGGTCAACCCGGTTCCCTTGCCGGGTGGCTTGGAGGAGTGGCGCCGGTATGTCGCCGCCCGGGCGCCTCACCGCACCTCGGCGGTGGGTGCCGCGTTCCTCATCCCGGCGCTGGAGGGCGAGCTGCCCGAGCCGGCTGCCTCCTTGCTGGTGGCGCTGCTCACCGGGCAGGTGGGCGAGATCCCGGCGAGGGCGCGGCAGCTCCTGCGGACGGGCCACCACTCGGGCGTGGACCTGGCCTGGGGACTGTGGATGGCGGCTCGCTGGCTGGAGTCCGGCCAACGTCCTTCCTGACTTGTGGCGCTGTTACAGACCAGTTCTTCAGCCCTTGTGCAGTTGACCCAAAGGAGCACGCACCGGCCGCAGGTAACAGGGTCCGGCAAGGGGCAAGGATCCCGGCAAGGCGCACAAGGGGCCCGGGGCCCGGCAGGGCACACAAGGGGCACGGCACCCGGCAAGGCACGCAAGGGCCTTGGGGCCCGCAGGGCCCACAAGGGAAACGGGGCTCGACAAGGCACAGAAGGGACACGGGAAGGAGGACTACCCCACCATGAGGCCCATCGATCTCTCAGGCGTCAAACTGGTCGACCTATCCCATCCCTGGAGCGTCCACACGCCGGCCTTCGCCAGCTACGAAGGGCCGGTGGTCAAGTGGATCAAGCGGCCGGCCTTCGACCGGGTCGGCGGCCAGAAGATCGAAACCACGCTCCACGTGGGTACCCACCTGGACGCGCCCATCCACTTCATCACCGGCGGCAAGGACATTGCCAGCCTGCCGCTGGAGCGCCTGTTCGGTCCCGGGGTCGTGGTGGACATCAGCGACGAGGTGGGCGACTATGACATCTACACCCCGGAGCACATCACGCGGAAGGTGGAGGTCCGCAAGGGCGACATCCTGATCATCCATACGGGCTACCATCACTACTACAACCACGGGGACCGCCCCGATGAGGAGCGCTACTTCTGCAAGCACCCCGGGCCCACCCGGGAGTTCGCCGAATGGGCCCTGGAAATGGAACTGCGCTGGATCGGCGTGGACGCCGGATCCGCCGATCACCCGATGAACACGGTGATCCGCCGGCTGCGTCCCGACCTGGCGCGGGAGGCGGAGAAGAAGCTGGGGCGGCCCCTGGACGAGATCTTCCCCGACCACGAGTACCAGATCATGCACAACTACCTCTTCCCCCACGACCTGGTGCACGTCGAGAACATCGGCGGGGACATCGACCTCCTGCTCAACCAGCGGGTCTGGATCGGCTGCTTCCCCTGGAAGTTCGAGGGCGGCGAAGCGGCGTTCTGCCGCGTGGTGGCCTTCGTCCAGGAGTGAGGCTGGCCGCGGGGGCATGGCGCCACAACCCGGCCAACCATCAGCACGGCCGCCCCGGGCAGGAGCGGGTATTTCCGCGGTGCGGTGTGCCCCGGGGTGAGCCGTCAGGGAGGGGACGCCGCATGCAGGGAAGCCGCCCAGCGTGCGCCACGCTGGTCCTGGCCCTGGGGGGCAACGCCATCTTGCGGCCGGGACAGCGCGGCAGCTTCGAGGAACAGTACGCCAACGTCCGGGCCACTGCCGAGCAACTGGTGGAACTGCTGGCGCGGGGTTACCGGCTGGTGGTCACCCACGGGAACGGGCCCCAGGTGGGCAACGTGCTCCTCCAGAACGAGGAGGCCGCCGCTACCGTTCCGCCCATGCCGCTCCATGCCTGCGGCGCCATGACCCAGGGACTCCTGGGCTACATGCTGCAGCAGGCTCTGGGGAACGCCGCCGCCCGGCGCGGGCTCTCCCTGACGGCCGCGACGGTCATCACCCAGGTGCTGGTTCGTCCGGACGATCCCGCCTTCGCCCACCCGGCCAAGCCGGTCGGGCCCTTTTACGACGCCACGGAAGCTCGCCGCCTGGCCGCCGAGCGCGGTTATCACATGCGGGAGGACGCCGGTCGCGGCTGGCGCCGGGTCGTGCCCTCCCCAGAGCCCGTGGCCATCCGGGAGCTATCGGTGATCCGCCGGCTGCTGGCCGAGGGAATCGTGGTCATCGCGGCCGGCGGCGGCGGCATTCCGGTGCGGGCGCTGGGCGATGAGGGCGACCTGGCCGGGGTCGACGCCGTCATCGACAAGGACCTGGCCGCGGCCCGGCTGGCGACGGAACTGGGCGCCGACGGCCTGTTCATCCTGACCGACGTGGAGGCGGTGGCCCTGGACTGGGGCACGCCCCGCCAGCGGTCGCTGGGCAAGGTATCGCCCGGGGAACTGCGCCGCTACCAGGCGGCCGGTCACTTCGCCAGAGGCAGCATGGGGCCCAAGGTGGAGGCGGTGCTGCGGTTCGTGGAGGCTGGCGGTAGCCGTGCGGCCATCGGTGCCCTGCACGAGGCGCTGGCGGTGGTGGAGGGGCGCTCGGGCACCCAGGTCGTGCCCGAGCCGGCGGGCGGTTCCCTGGAGCCCGTCGCCTCCCGGGCCGGCTGAGGTGCAGAGGGCACGGTCCATGCCGGCAGAGGTGGAGCCGGGTAAGGGCGGCGGGGTGGGAGATTCCCACCCCGCTCTGCGCGGGGGGCGGGCGGTGGCCAGGTAACGTCTCCGTAAAGTTTCGGTAGGTGTCGGGGGGTCCAAAAAGGAAGGAGAGACCTCACCGAGGGTTGTCCTGGTTAGGACACCCAATTCCCAGGCCAGGAGAAGGTGAGGTCTCTCATGTGGCTGTTTCGCCAGCTTTTCGATACCGTCCTGCTGTTGGCCGAGGGAATCCAGAAG
>DATCKH010000230.1:0-11750 GCA_036562425.1 Thermaerobacter sp.
CCCCACGCCGGTGCCGATGGCGAACTTCGCCTTCTCCCGCTGGACGATGGTTTCGGGCAGGAAGCGCCGGGCCGCCTGGCGCAGGATCCACTTCTCCGTGCCGGTGCGCTCGTGGATCTTCCACCGCGGCGGGATGCGCCAGGCCAGGTCCAGCAGCGACACCGACAGGAAGGGCACGCGTCCCTCGAGGCCGTGGGCCATGGTCATGCGGTCGACCCGCTGCAGGTTGGTGTTGTGCAGCTCCAGGGTGATCTCCCGCAGCTCGTCCTGCAGCCGGGCGCGGATCTCAGGCCGCTTCAGGTACTGGTAGCCGCCGAAGAGCTCGTCCGCCCCCTCGCCGCTCAGGACCACCTTGACGTACCGGCGCGCCAGGCGCGACACCAGGTACGTGGGCACGGCGCTGCGCACCAGCGCCGCGTCGAAGGACTCGAGCCGCCGCACCACCTCGGGCAGCAGCGACAGCAACTCCTCGCGGGTGAACACGTACTCGTGGTGGATGCTGCCGATGTGCCGCGCCACGGCGCGGGCGCGCTCCAGGTCCTCGCTGCCTTCCATCCCGACGGCGAAGGAATGGACCGGCTCTCCGGTCTCTGCGCGGGCCTCGGCCACCAGGGCGGCGATCAAGCTGCTGTCCAGGCCGCCGCTGAGGAAGACGCCCACAGGCACGTCGGCCACGAGCCGGCGCCGCACCGCCGCGCGCAGCCGCCGCACCAGCTCCTCCACGGCCAGGTCCGGGGCATCCAGGTCGTTGGTGACGGGGGGCAGCCGGTAATACCGGACGAACCCGTCCCGCTCGGTCCAGTAGTGACCCGGCGGGAACTCCTGGATGGACGTGACGTGGGGGAGGAGCGCTCCGATTTCCGAGGCGAAGAGCAGTTCCCCGCCGGTGCCGCGCCCGATGTAGAGCGGCTTGATGCCCAGCGGGTCGCGGGCCAGCATCAGGCCATCGGGGGTATGCAGGGCGAAGGCGAACATGCCGTAGAGCCGCCGGACCAGGTCCGGACCTTCCTCTTCATAAAGGTGGACCAACACCTCCGTGTCGGTGGCGGTGGAGAAGCGGTGGCCGCGGGCAGCCAGTTCCTCCCGCAGTACCCGGTAGTTGTAGATCTCGCCGTTGAACACCACCCGGACGGTGCCGTCCTCGTTGGCGATGGGCTGGCGTCCCCCGCTCAGGTCGATGATGGAAAGCCGCTGGTGTCCCAGGGTGATGCCGTCACCCACCCAGAGGCCGCGATCATCCGGGCCCCGGTGGCGCATGGCGTCCAGCATGCGCGTGACCGTGCCCGGTCGCGCCGCGGTGGCGCCGGCGATACCGCACACGCCTGCATCGACCTCCTTCCCGTCGCGGCCGGAATCGGGGCCAACCTCCTTCCGGCTCGCCACATGCCGACCAGAAAAAAGACCGGGCCCGTCTCCCTTTCGGGAAAAGCGGCGCCCGGTTTTCCTTCCCGCGATCGGCTGGCTCCATGAATACCAGAAGGCGAAATCCCTGTCAACGGCGCTGCCCCTGAGCGGAAAACGGGCCCTTTCTTGGTACTTTGGGGGTTTCGCTGAAACCGGGCAGGAAGGGCAGTCAATTTGCAGAATGTAAGCAATCGTTTCTGGGGAGGATGGTCGAATTCGCACAGGCTGACCTAATCAGCGCGTCGCTGGCGCGGACGGTGCAGAGAAGCGCGCAGGGGCGCCCGCGGCCGCAAGCAGAGATGGGGGGATGGCAGTCATGCGTAGAGGGTTCACAGGCTGGCTACGCACGCGCCGGTGGCTGGTAGCCGGGCTGGCTGCGACCATGTTGCTGGTCACCGCGGGCTGCGGCGGGGCCGGCGGGGGCGGTGCCGGCGGCGGTGGGGACGAGATCCTGATCGGCGTGCAGGGGCCCCTGACCGGCGATTACGCGGCGGAGGGGCAGGGCTTCAAGAAGGCCGTGGATCTCGTCGTCGAGCAGGTGAACAACGAGGGAGGCGTCCTGGGCAAGAAGATCCGCGTGATCTACGAGGATGACAAGGGCCAGCCCAACGAGTCGACGCTGGCCGCCCAGAAGCTGGTCTCCCAGGGCGTCATCGCCGTCATCGGTTCCTACAACTCGACGGCCACCGAGGCCGCGCAGCAGGTCTACAACGACAACGGCATCCTGCACATCACGCCGTCGTCCACCGCGACCCACCTCACCGAGAAGGGTTACGAGAACTTCTTCCGCATGGCCTTCCTGGACAGCGCCCAGGGCCAGTTCGCCGCCAGCCTGCTGGTCGACAAGCTGGGCGCCAAGAGGGTGGCCCTGGTCCACGACAATTCCACCTATGCTAAGGGCCTGGCGGATTGGACCAAGAAGTTCGTCGAGGAAAAGGGCGCCCAGGTCGTGTTCTTCGATGCCATCAACCCGCAGGAGAGTGACTACAGCGCCCTCCTGACCCGGCTGAAGGACGCCAAGCCCGAGGCCATCTACTTCACCGGCTACTTCAGCCAGGCGGGCCTGCTGGTCAAGCAGGCGCGGGACCTGGGCATCGACGTGCCCATCGCCGGGGGCAATGCTTCCAACAACGACGAGGTGATCAAGACCGCCGGCGCGGCGGCCGAGGGCTTCATCACCACCACCGAGCCCGCGCCCGCGGACCTGCCCTATCCGGAGGCCGAGAAGTTCGTCCAGGACTACAAGGCCAAGTACAACGAGGAACCGGTGAGCATCTGGACGGCCATGGCCGCCGACTGCATGCGCGTCATCATCGAGGCCATCAAGCAGACCCAGTCCACGGATCCGGCGAAGCTGGCGGACTACCTGCGCAACAACCTGGAGAACTTCCCGGGCATCACCGGTCCCGTGACCTTCGACGACAAGGGCGACCGCGAGGGCACGGTGTACGCCGCCTACAAGGTCGAGAACGGCAAGTTCACGCTGTTCGTCCCGCCGCAGTCCTGAGGCGCGGCGCTGGCGGTACGGGGACACCGGCCAGCCGGCGTGAGGCGGGGAGGGAGCGGGTGCGGCGCTGGCCCGCGCGGCCCGGCTCCTTCCCCCCTTGCGTACCGGGGGAGGGATGACGCTTGCTGATCCAGCAGATCATCAACGGCCTGACCGTCGGTTCCATCTACGCCCTGGTCGCCCTGGGCTACACCATGGTCTTCGGCGTCCTGCGGCTGATCAACTTTGCCCACGGCGACCTGTTCGCCCTGGGCGCGTACCTGGGCCTCTCGTTCCTGACCTGGCTGGCCCTGGCCGGCGGTGCCGGTCCCTTGCTGGCGCTGGCCGTGGCGGGAGTGCTGGTGGCCGCGTCGGTCGGCCTGGCCGGCGTTCTCACCGAGCGCGTCGCCTACCGGCCGCTGCGCGGCGCCGGCCGCCTGCCCGCGGTGGTGTCGGCCCTCGGGGTCTCCGTGTTCGTCCAGAACGGCATCATGCTGCTCTGGGGCGCGCAGCCCCGGGCCTTTCCCCACGATCTGGTGCCGGATCGCGCGTGGGCGGTGCTCGGCGTCCAGTTCACCCTCATGCGGCTGGTGATCCTGGCCGGGTCGCTGCTGCTGATGCTGGCGCTGTACCTGTTCGTCCAGAACACCCGGGTGGGCGCGGCGATGCGCGCCATCGCCGTGGACCACGAGACCGCGCGGCTCATGGGCATCGACGTCAACCGGCTGATCCAGCTGGTGTTCCTGATCGGTGCCGCCCTGGGCGGCCTGGCGGGCGTCATGGTCGGGCTGTATTACGGCCAGCTCAATTTCACCATGGGCTGGCTCTACGGCCTCAAGGCCTTCACCGCCGCTATTCTGGGCGGGATCGGCAACATCCCGGGAGCCATGGTGGGCGGGCTGATCCTGGGGCTGGCCGAGGCCCTGGCCGCGGGCTACGTGGCCGGCGAGTGGAAGGATGCGGTGGCTTTCGTGATCCTGATCCTGATCCTGCTGCTCCGGCCCACCGGCCTGCTGGGCGAGCGGGTGGCCGAGAAGATCTGACGAGGGGGGAGCGATGTGGCCAACCGGGGCAACGGGGCGGGGGAAGCCGGAGTCTCTCGCGTCGCCCTGCCGGGCCTGAACGCGGGCCCGCGGGCGCGCCGCGCGGGGGCCGGCGCGGCCCTGCTGGCGGCGCTCGCCTTCCCCCTGCTGGTGGGCTTCGACCGCTACTATCTGGAGATCGGGTTCCACTTCTTCCTCTGGTCCATGCTGGCCCTGTCGCTGAACTTCATCCTCGGGGGGACGGGCCAGTACAACCTGGGCCACGCGGCTTTCTTCGCCGCGGGGGCGTACACCACGGCGATCCTCAACACGCGCCTGGACATCCCGGTGCTCTGGCTCCTGCCGGTCTCGGCGCTGGTGGCCGCCGTGCTGGCGGCGCTGGTGGCGCGGCCCATCCTGCACCTGCGCGGCGACTACCTGCTGATCGTGACGGTGGGTTTCGCGGAGATCGTGCGCATCGCCCTGCGCAACGACGTGTTTGGCCTCACGGGGGGCGTCAACGGCATCCTGGGCATCGATCGCCCCGAGCTCTTCGGCTTCCGGCTGACCCAGCCCGTCCACTTCTACTACCTGAGCTTGCTTTTCGTCCTGCTCACGGTGTTCATCGCGGTGCGCCTGGAGAACAGCCGGGTGGGGCGGGCGTGGAGCTACATCCGGGAGGACGAGCTGGCCGCCGAGGCCATGGGCATCGACACGACGCGCTACAAGCTCCTGGCCTTCGTGGTAGGCGCCGCCCTGGCGGGCGTGGCGGGCAACATCTACGCCGCCAAGATGCCGGTGATCGCCCCGGAGAGCTTTTCCATCTGGGAGTCCGTGGTGATGTTCGCCATCGTCATCCTGGGCGGGACGGGCTCGATCCCGGGGATCTTCCTGGGGACCTTCGGCATGGTGGTGCTCCCGCAGCTTTTCCGCGGCCTGGAGTACTACCGGATGCTGGTCTTCGGCGCGGCCATGGTGGTCCTCATGATCTTCCGCCCGGAGGGGCTCTGGCCCAGCCGGCGCTGGCGGCTGGCGGTGCGCGGTGAGGACGAACCGGCGGAGGCGGGCGCGGCGGCCGCTCCAACCGATCCCGGCACGGGCGCGGGGGCGGCGGCCGGCGGTGCCGCCGGCACGGGGTGATACCAGCATGGCACTGCTCGAGGTAGAGCGACTGACCAAGCGCTTCGGGGGATTGGTGGCCGTCAACCGGGTGAGCTTCGGGGTGGAGGAAGGGGAGATCCTGGCCCTCATCGGCCCCAACGGCGCCGGCAAGACGACGGTGTTCAACCTGATCACCGGCATCTACCGCCCCGATGAGGGTGACGTGCGCATGGACGGCCGCAGCGTGGTGGGCAAGCGCCCCCACCACATGGCGGAAATGGGCGTGGCCCGGACCTTCCAGAACCTGCGCCTGTTCCGCAACCTGACCGTGCTGGAGAACGTGATGGCGGGGCCCCACTGCCGCACGCGGGCCGGCGTCTGGGCGTCCATCCTGCGCACGCCGGCCCAGCGGCGGGAGGAGGAGGAGATCCGGGCCGAGGCCGAGCGGGTCCTCAAGTGGCTGGGCCTCTGGTCGCTGCGGGACGAGCTGGCGCGCAACCTGCCCTACGGTCAGCAGAAGCGGCTGGAGATCGCCCGTGCGCTGGCCGCGCGGCCCCGCCTCCTGATCCTGGACGAACCGGCGGGCGGGCTCAACGAGCAGGAGACCGAGGAGCTGGTGGACCTCATCCGGGAGATCCGGGCCGCCGGCATCACCGTGCTCCTGATCGAGCATGACATGAAGCTGGTCATGGGTATTTCAGACCGCGTGGTGGTGCTGGAGAACGGCGTCAAGATCGCCGAGGGCACGCCGGCGGAGGTCCAGGCGGATCCCAAGGTCATCGAGGCCTATCTCGGCCGGGAAGAGGATGAGTTCTGATGGCCCTGCTGGAGCTCAAAGGAGTTCACGTCTATTACGGCCACGTCCACGCGCTCAAGGGCATCGACCTGGCGGTGGAGGAGGGTGAGATTGTCGCCCTGCTGGGCGCCAACGGCGCCGGCAAGTCCACGACTTTGCGCGCCATTTCCGGTCTCGTGCGCCCGCGCCAGGGTACGATCACCTTCCGGGGCCAGGACCTGACGCGCCTTCCGGCCCACCGCCTGCCCGCCCTGGGCATCGCTCACGCCCCCGAGGGCCGGCGGGTCTTCGGACCCCTGACGGTGGACGAGAACCTGACCCTCGGCGCCTACCAGCGCCGGGACCCGCGGGCGGTGGAGGAGACGCGGCGCTGGGTGTTCGACCTGTTCCCGCGGCTGAAGGAGAGGCGCCGCCAGCTGGCCGGGACCATGTCGGGCGGGGAACAGCAGATGCTGGCCATCGGCCGCGCCCTGATGTCCAATCCGCGGCTGTTGTTGCTGGACGAACCGTCCCTGGGGCTGGCTCCGCTGCTAGTGCGCCAGATCTTCGAGACCATCCGCGAGATCAACCGCCAGGGCGTGACCGTGCTGCTGGTGGAGCAGAACGCCCGGGCGGCACTGAAGCTGGCCCACCGGGCCTATGTCCTGGAAACCGGCCGGGTCGCCCTCGCCGGTCCCTCAGCCGAGCTCCTGCGCGACGCGCGCATGCAGGAGGTCTACCTGGGCGGTCGCGCCGGCTGAGCCCCTGACGCCGGCGTCGCGCCGCGTCACGCCTGGGGAGCGACCAGCACCGGTCGGGTAGCGATGAGCGCTCCCGGCTTGCTCCGCGCTGTCACGGGGCATCCGGGTGTGTGATGGAGCAAGCAAAGGCGGGGGACCGGGAGGAGGGGTCTCCCGCGTGGCGTATTTTGGAAGCAACGGCGCCGCCCGGGGTATGTGGCCGCCGGGGACGCGGCCGCGGAGGCCGGAGCCGGGGATTGGGCCCGGTGGGGCGGCGGGCTGAACGAGCCCTCACCGGTTCGCCGGGTGCCCGGCGGGCGCCTCCCCGCCGCCGTTCTGCGTGGCGCCACCCGGGCCGGGCGCCTGGCCGGGGCCGGACCGTGCCAGCGCCTCCAGCCGCCTGGCGGTGCGGTGGAGTTCCTCGCCCAGGCGACGCAGGTCCTGGGCCACTTGCAGCAGTGCGGCAGCATAGGAGCCGGTACCGCCGGCGAGCGGGGCCGTGCCTCCAGAGGCGCCGGCCAGGTCGCGCGGCGCTACCGCCTGGGGGTCCCGGGCGGGGTCCAGCCCGCCGAAGGCCTGCAGGACCTCCCAGCGCATGGCCATCTGCTCTGGTGTTGGCGCAACGCGCGGGCCGGTGGCCTGCAGGGCTTGCGCGAACCTTTGGCAGCCGTCCATCACGGTACCGCCCTCATCCAAGGCCTGGCGCACGAATTCCATCAACAGACGGTCCGCTTCCGGTTCCCAGAAACGCAACTGGTCGGGAATGCGAATGGTTGACATGGGCCTCACCTCGAATCAATGCCCAGATTTACAAACAGGCCGCCGTGCGTACACGCCAGCGCTGAGGAATCGCCCCGGACATCCTGCTTCAATACACGATATGCGGACGTTACGATATCCGGACGTTGCGCCTGGAAGGCCCATGGAAACAGTCAGGAGCTTCGGCAGTGTTTCGGCATGGCCCGGTGGGCTTCCTGTCGTGTCTGTCATCCTGTGATATCCATTCGCGGGCGGTGAACTGTTTTTGGCATACCTATTACTGGCAGTGACGCCCCTGCTGTGGGCCGGCAACTGGACCATCGCCAAGCCCCTGGTCCAGCGGGTGGACCCTCTGGACGTGGCTCTGCTGCGCTGGATCCTGGCCAGCCTCCTGCTGGTGCCCGCCGTTCGCTGGCGGGAAGAAACCCTGCCGGTGCCGCGCGGCCGCGAGTGGCCGGGCCTGTTGCTGGCGGGGCTGACGGGCATGGCGGGCTACAACACCTTGCAGTACGTCGCCCAGCAGCACACGTCCAACGTCAACGGCACGCTGATCTACACGGCCACCCCCGCCCTCACCTTCCTGATCGCGGTGCCGCTGCTGGGCGAGGTCGTCACGCCGCGGCGGGTGGTTGGCGTGCTTCTGAGCCTGGCCGGGACGGCATGGATCCTGACCGGCGGCTCCGCCACGGCGCTGCTGCGGCTGGACTTCAACCCCGGTGACCTGCTCATGCTGGTGGCGGCGTCCAGCTGGGCGATCTACACCGTCACCGGGCGGTTCCTGATGCACCGCCTGTCCCCCCTGGCCACAACCCTCTACGCGTCCATCACCGGCGCGGCGGTGCTGGCCGTGGTACGGGCCGGCCGCTGGCTGGCGGGGGAGCCGCTGCCCTCCCTGGGGGGCCGCGACCTGCTGGCGGTCCTGTACATCGGGGGCGTGGCCTCGGCCGCCGCCTACCTCTTCTGGAACGAGGGCGTGCGCCGGATCGGCGCCGGGCCGGCGTCCATCTTCGGTAACCTCTTGCCGGTGTACACCGCCCTGCTGTCAGGGCTGTTCCTCGGGGAGCGGGTGACGGCCAGCCAGGTGGCCGGCGGGCTGGCGGTGCTGGCCGGTGTCTACCTGGTGGCCGCCCCGGCCGGTGCCGAGGGCGCCGGGGTGACGCCACAACCTGGCAGGAGTCGTCACGTTTCGCGGTAGGAAACAGGCTCCGGGGCGCCGAACCGTGGGCAGGACGCCGCCAGCCCCGCGGGGGCCGGCGGCGGGACGCAGGCGGGTGCCGGGAGTGCCGCCGGGCGCAGGGCCAAGGAGGCAGGTGGGGTCCAGGCGGGCCCCGGGGGCTTCACCCAACGCCCGTAAGCGCGGAGGAGCCGGGGCTCCCGACCCGCCGGCCGGGGCGGAGGTGCGCCATCAAGACGATGCACCGGCAGCCACGGTTGCGCCCCTGGGTGGCCCTTGCCCTGGGGCTGGTGGTCTTCGCCGCGGGCCTGCTGGGCTGGTGGAACGCGAGCCGGGCGCGGGACGCCACGCAGGAACGGCCCGGGAGAGGGGAGGCGGCTAGCGGGCCGGCGGGGCCGGGAGGGAACGGCCCGCGCCGCGTGGAGGCCGGGGCCGCGGTGCATCCCCGCCCCGTCATCCTGGGCACGGAAGCGGCCGCCGGGATCATGATGGTGCGGGGCGACCGGCTGCTCTACGTGGCCGGAGACGGGGCCGTCACCGAGGTCTTCCGGCTGCCGGAAGGGCATGTCTGGGCCGGTGCCGTGGCCCCTTCGCCGTCGGCCGGAGCGGTTGCCTTCGTCACCCGGGCGGAAGCAGGCACGGGCTACCTCTGGGTGTTGCGCAGCGACCTGGAATTCTCGCCTTACCCCCTCCCCGACGCGATCAAAGTGCCGCGGTCCGTCGCCTGGGCGGGCGACGAGGCCGTCCTGGTGGGCGACCCACCCCACCTCTTCCTGACGGGCCCCGAGCGGTGGCGGCGGTTGCCCGGCGACGCGCTCGTCCGGCCGGGGCCGCCATCGCCCGGCGGAGGCCGGGTGGTGTATGGCGCCCGGGAGGGCCGGGCGGGTGCCGGGCCATACCGGCTGTACGCCTACGACCTGCAGCGGGGCTCGGCCAGGGCCATTGCCACGGGGGATGCCGTGCCGCATCCGGGTCCATGGGTGGACGAGGACCGGCTCCTGGTCGGGCTGGGTGATCCGCCGGCCGCGACCGCGGTGGCGGCCGTGCGCGAGCTGGCGCTGCTGGACACGGACCGGCAGGTCCTCCGCAAGCTGGTGCGGGCGCCGCGAGGCGGAGGCGGCTGGCTGGTGCTGGGCATCAGCCCGGACCGGAAGTGGGCCGTGGTGGCGCCGGCGCCTTCTTCGGGGCGGCCCGGCGGGGCGTGGCGGCTGATTGACCTCCAGCGGCTCACCAGCCGCCAGTTGCCGGTGGCGGATACGGTGCTCGACGCGTCCTGGTCCGCCGAAGACAACCGCCTCTATTACCTGCGCCCGGCGGGCCCGCGCCCTGAGGGAAATCAGGCGGTGGAAGTGGTGGCCCTGACCGTACCCGCCGCCGGCGCCCGGGTCGTGGGCTCCATCGACCCGTCTCCGGCCCGCATCACCCGTCTCCTGGGGACCGAGGCCGGCCGGTTGTGGCTGGAGCTGCAGACGGGGGCCGGCGCGCCGGAACTGGCTCTCTGGGATGCCGCCACCGGGCGCCTCATACCCGTGAGCGGGAAGTAACGGGCTCCGCCGTGATGATCCGCTCAAGCGCCGGCCGGTGAGGGACCAGGAACGCCGCCGGACCGGTGCCCCTCCTCAGGACAAGGAGCGAGCGGCATGTAACGAATGGCATATATGGACCAGCCTGGTTGTATGCATAACCAGTCCATCCTTGTCCTGGCCGGAGGGGTGAAGCGGTCATGACGCGGCGGCGGAAGCTCACCGCACTGTGCTGCCTTCTTGTGGCCGTGCTTTCGTGGGCCATGCTCTGGTGGACTGCCGGGGCGGGCGTCGCCCTGGCGGGCGGGGAGGGTAGCGGGCAAGGCTGGCGTGAACTCCCCAAGAAGGGCTGGAAGGATGACGAGGTCAAGCGCGGGTGGATCCAGCGCCTGATCGCCCGCATGACCCTGGAGGAAAAAGTCGGCCAGCTGTTCATGATCGACGTCTACGGGCGCACGCCTACCGATCCGGCCTATGAAGAGACCAACCTGGGGACGGGTCGGGGCGTGCGCAACTTTGCCGAGGCCATCGAGAAGTACCACGTGGGCGGCTTCATCTATTTCAACTGGAACGGCAACATCGGCGTACCCCTGGACCCGCGGCAGGTGCAGGATCTCTCCAACGGGCTGCAGGAGATCGCCCGGCGGCAGCGAGTTCCCATCCCGCTCCTCATCGCCACGGACCAGGAAGGCGGTATCGTCGCCCGGGTGCGCGAGCCCGCGACGGAATTCCCCGGCAGCATGGCCCTGGGGGCCACCCGTTCCGCCACCCTGGCCGAACAGGCGGCCCGCATCACCGCCCGGGAGCTGCGGGCCCTGGGCATCAACATGAACCTGGCGCCCGTGCTCGACGTGAACGTCAATCCCGCCAACCCCGTGATCGGCGTCCGCTCCTTCGCCGAAGACCCGGATCTGGTGGCCGAGCTGGGCGTGGCGCAGGTCCGGGGTTATCAGGCGGAGGGCGTGATCGCCACCGTCAAGCACTTCCCCGGGCACGGCGACACCGACGTCGACTCCCACTATGGCCTGCCCATCATCCACCACGACCGGAAGACGCTGGACGAAGTGGACCTCAAGCCCTTCCGGGCGGCCATCGCCGCGGGCGTCGACGCCGTCATGACGGCCCATATCGTGGTGCCGGCGCTGGACGACTCCGGCTTGCCGGCCACGCTGTCCCGGCCGATCCTGACCCGGTTGCTGCGGGAGGAGCTGGGCTTCCAGGGGGTCATCATCACGGACGCCCTCAACATGCAGGGCGCCCAGGTACTGCCCCCCGAGCGCATTCCCGTGGAGGCCATCAAGGCGGGAGCCGACATCCTACTCATGCCGCCGGACGTGGAGCTTGCCTATAACGCGGTGCTGGATGCCGTGCGGCGGGGCGAGATCCCCGAGCGGCGCATCGACGAATCGGTTTACCGGATCCTGGAGCTGAAGCTCAAGCGCGGACTCTTCGAGGATCCCTTCGCGGATCCGGCCGAGCTGGCAGTCCTGGGAACGGCGGAGAGCCATGCCGTCGCCGCGGAGATCGCCGACCGTAGCATCACGCTCCTGAAGAACGAGGGCGGGGTCTTGCCTCTGCCGGCGGGTACCCGGGTCCTGGTGACAGGCCCGCGGACGGCCGGCGCGGAAACCCTGGCGACCCGGCTCCAGGAACATGGCGTCACCGCCTCTGCCTACGGAACCGCCCTCAACCCCGCGCCGGCGGAGGTGGAGGAGGCGGTCCGGCAGGCGGCCGGGGTGGATCTGCTGGTGGTCACCACCTACAAT
>DATCKH010000235.1:0-8681 GCA_036562425.1 Thermaerobacter sp.
CTGCCCGCCGTGCCGGGCTACCGCCCGTATGCGCGAGGCCCGGCGGGATGAGATGATTAAGATGGGATTGCCGCGGCGCTGGAGGTGAGCCGGGTGGCGATCACGCGTGACCGCCGACCCGTCGCGGACGACATCGAAATCGCACCGATGACGCCGGGCGACGTCCCGCTGGTGCTGGCCATCGAGCGACGCTCCTTTCCCACGCCCTGGTCCGAACGCGCGTTCGTCAGCGAGTTGCGGGACAACCTGTATGCCGATTACATCGTGGCGCGTTTTGAGGGGCGTCTGGTCGGCTACGCCGGCATGTGGTGCATCCTGGATGAGGCCCACGTCACCACCATCGCCGTCGATCCGGATTTCCGGGGCCGGGGGATCGGCGACCGGCTCCTCACCGCGCTGGAGGAACGGGCCCTCCGCCAGGGTTGCCGGCGCATGACGCTGGAAGTGCGCGTCAGCAACCACGTCGCCCAGCGGCTGTACAAGCGGCATGGATTCCGGGCATGCGGTCTTCGTCCCGGCTATTACACCGACAACGGGGAGGATGCCATCGTCATGTGGCGCGACCGCCTGGATCCCCCGGGGCCCGTCGTCACTGATGACGACGAGACAGGGTCCGGGGCGCGCCAGGACGGCGGCGGCGTCGCGGGCGGGAGCGGTGGAGCGTGAGCGGTCGCCGTCACCTGACCCTGGGCATCGAGACCAGTTGCGATGAGACCAGCTTCGCCGTCGTCGCGGACGGTCGCGTCATCCTCGCCAACGTCATCCTGAGCCAGACCGACCTTCACCAGCGATACGGCGGCGTCGTGCCGGAGCTGGCATCGCGCCGCCACGTGGCCAACGCCGTGCCGCTGCTGCGGGCGGCGCTGGCGGAGGCCGGCGTCGGCCTGGGAGATATAGACCTGGTGGCGGTGACCCGCGGCCCGGGGCTGGTGGGCGCGCTCCTGGTGGGCGTGTCCCTGGCCAAGGCGCTGGCCTGGGCGCTGGACCGCCCGCTGGTCGGCGTGCACCATCTGGCGGGGCACGTATATGCCAACTTCCTCGCCGAGCCCGGGAGCGGTGAGCACCGGGAGCCGGTGTGGCCGGCGGTGGCTCTGGTGGTTTCCGGCGGGCACACCGACCTGTTTTACCTGGACGGGCCGGGGCGCGTGCACCGGCTGGGTGGGACCCGGGACGACGCCGCCGGTGAGGCTTATGACAAGATCGCCCGCGAGCTGGGGCTGGGATACCCGGGCGGGCCGGCCATCGACCGGCTGGCGGAGCGCGGGAACCCCGAGGCCTTCGCCTTTCCCCGGGCAATGCTGGACGAGGACAACCTGGACTTCAGCTTCAGCGGCCTGAAGACGGCCGTCATCTACGAGCTAGAGCGGCGAGGCTTGCGGGATCCCGCGCGGCGGGAGGAACTAGCTGCGCTGTTGCCGGATCTGGCGGCCAGTTTCCAGCAGGCCGTGGTGGATGTGCTTGTCGAAAAAACGTTACGGGCAGCGCGGCGGGTCGGGGCGCGCCACGTTTACCTGGCGGGCGGCGTCGCCGCCAACCGGCAGTTGCGCCGGCAGATGGCCGAAGCCGCGGCGAAAGAGGGCCTTGGCCTGTCCTACCCGCCACCGGTGCTGTGCACCGACAACGCGGCGATGATCGCGGCGGCCGGCTACGCGGCGTGGCGGCACGGTCGCCGTGACGGCCTCGACCTCGACGTCGATCCCGACCCGCCGCTGGAAGGGCTCCTGTGAGACTCCTCCGGGAGGGACCGGTCTCCCGACCGGAACCGGTTCCGCGGCCATCCGGCGGGGAGGGAAGATCGTGAGCCAGACGGGCGAGCGGCCCGCGGCCGGCGCCGGCCCCCAGGCCGGGGGCGACGCCGGGCCCGTGGCCCGGGCGGGTGACGGGGAGGCGGGGGCCGGTGACCGGCACCGGCGCCTGCAGCGCTTCCGGACCCCGCCGGGCCGCAACTCGCTGCACTACTGGCGCCAGGCCAAGAGCTTGCCGCGAGTGGCGTGGAATTTCGTCATCATCTCGCTGGCCCGGATTACCCCCTGGCTCGAGGTCAAGAACGCCATGTACCGCCTGCTGGGGATGAAGGTCGGGCGGGACGTGGCTTTCGGGCTCATGGCCATGGTGGACATCTTCTGGCCCGAGCTGATCGAGGTCGGCGACAACAGCATCATCGGGTACAACACCGTACTGCTGGCCCACGAATTTCTTATCGACGAGTACCGGGTCGGCCCCGTGGTCATCGGGCGCAACGTCATGATCGGTGCCAACTGCACGATCCTGCCCGGTGTGGTGATCGGCGATGGCGCGGTCGTCTCCGCCCACTCGCTGGTCAACCGCGACGTGCCGCCGGGCGCGGTGGTAGGCGGGGTGCCGGCTCGGCCGCTGCAGGACGGCAACCGTTGACGCGCCGCGGGCCCGCGTGGCCAGGATACCGGGGCGGGCCGGTGGGAGCCCCGGCCGCCAGTGGCCCGGGGCCCCGCGTGGCGGGGCCGCGTACCCGGGCCAGGATCCCGTATGCCCCGGGCGCCCGGGGCGCATGCCTGCCGCTGGCGGGCACCACGCTACAAGGAAGATGGACGGACATGGACGGGGGACGCCGTCTCCCGCCGGGGCCGTAGCAAGGGGGCGGGGCCCGGCATACTACCTGAATTGCGCCCCGCTGCCAGCGCGCCGGTGCGCGCCCGGGCCATGAGCGCTGGGACAGCTGTGCTAGTTAAATATGAAGGTGTGGCGCCGTGGTTGACCCTCGACGGTGCGGCAGGGGAGGTCGCAGTCGTGCCCCAGGATGTGAACGCTTTCGGGATGGATTGGTCGGGGAAGAAAGTGCATTTCATCGGCATCGGTGGTTACGGGATGAGCGGTCTGGCACGCGTCCTCCTGGCTGCCGGCGCTCGGGTCTCCGGGTCGGACGTGCGCGCCTCGGACCGCACGCGGTGGTTGGAGACCTGCGGGGCCCAGGTCCGCATCGGGCATGACGCCCGCCACGTCGACGGCGTGGACCTGGTGGTCTACAACACCGACGTGCCCGCTGACAACGTCGAACTGCGGGCGGCCCGCCAGGCCGGTCTCCCGGTCTGGCACCGCTCCCAGGTGCTGGCCGCGCTGCTCAACGGCCGCCACGGCATCGCCGTCACCGGTACCCACGGCAAGACGACAACCACCGCCATGACGGGCCTGGTCCTGATGGCCGGCAGGCTGGATCCCACGGTGCTGGTCGGCGGCGAGGTTCCGGAATTCGGCGCGGCTACCGCCCGCGTAGGTGGCGGTGACTGGCTGGTGGCCGAGGCCTGCGAGAGCGACGGCACCTTCCTCCGCTACCGGCCCGAGATCGCGGTGGTCACCAACGTCGAACCGGAACACCTCGACCACTATGGCGGCGACTTCGGCCGGCTGCTGGACGCCTTCGCCAAGTTCCTCCAGGGGGTGCGCCCGGGTGGGCTCATCGTCGCCTGCGGCGATCATCCTGCCGTGAACGACTTGCTGGTCCGGCTGTCTCCGGGGGACCGGCGCGTGATCCGCTACGGTGTGGAGGCCCCGGACTGCGACCTGGTGGCGCGCGACATCGAGGCCGGTCCCGAGCGGACCCGTTTCACCGCCTGGTACCGGGGCACGCCCCTGGGTGAGGTCAGCCTGGTGGTTCCCGGCCAGCACAACGTGCTGAACGCCCTGGCGGCCCTGGCGGTGGGCCTCGAGCTGGGGGTTCCCTTCGAGCGCGCGGCGGAGGTGCTGGCCGGTTTCCGCGGCGCCAAGCGCCGGTTCCAGGTGCTCTACGACCGGGACGGCATCCTGGTGGTCGATGATTATGCCCACCACCCCACCGAGATCCGCGCCACCCTGCGGGCGGCCCTCCAGCGGCGGGCGCCGGGGGGCCGGATCATCGCCGTCTTCCAGCCGCAGCGTTACAGCCGGACGCGGCTTCTGATGGACGAATTTGCCCGCGCCTTCGGCGACGCGGACCACGTGATCCTCACGGAGATCTATGCCCCACCGGGCGAGCAACCCATCCCCGGCATCTCCAGCGCGGTCCTGGCCGAGCGGATCGCCGCCCAGGATGGGCGCCCCGTCCAGCTGATCAGCGACCGCGAGGAGTTGATCGAGCATCTCCTGGCCACGGTGCGGCCGGGGGACGTGGTCCTGCTCATGGGCGCTGGGGACATCTGGATGGCTGCCCGGGAACTGGCCCGCCGCCTCCAGGCACTGGCCACCGCCTGACCGCGCCGCCTCCCGCGCCCGCCCCGCCTCGTCTCCCGGGGCCGGCCTTCCCGCTCCTTGCCGCGCCGGCCCGGCCCGCGCCTCCCCGGCGGTGGTTGCAAGCCCCCGCGGCCCGTGCTACCAATGAAGCAATGACCGCGGTGGACAGCCAGGGACGGGAGGTATGCGGGCGTGATGGAGGAGCGGCCGGTGGACTGGGATAGCAAGATCGCCTGCGAAGGCCTGACCTTCGACGACGTGCTGGTGATTCCGGGGGAGTCGGAGGTCCTGCCCCGGGACACCGACGTCTCCACCCGGCTCACGCGGCAACTGCGGATCCAGATTCCCCTGGTCTCGGCGGCGATGGACACCGTGACCGAAGCGCGGCTGGCCATCGCCCTGGCCCGTGAGGGCGGCATCGGCATCATCCACAAGAACCTGCCTATCGAGCAGCAGGCCGCCGAGGTGGACAAGGTCAAGCGCTCCGAGCACGGGGTCATCGTCGACCCCTTTTACCTGTCACCGCAGCATGCCGTCCGCGACGCGCTCCAGTTGATGGAGCGCTATCACATTTCCGGTGTCCCCATTGTGGAGGAAGGCGGGCGGCTGGTGGGCATCATCACCAACCGCGACGTCCGGTTCGAGGAGGACCTGAGCCGGCCGATCGCCGAGGTGATGACCCGCGACGGCCTGGTGACGGCGCCCGAGGGCACCACGCTGGCCGAGGCCAAGGAGATCATGCGCCGGCACAAGATCGAGAAGCTGCCGCTGGTGGATGGCGAGGGCCGGCTGCGCGGGCTGATCACCATCAAGGACATCGAGAAGGCCATCCGCCATCCCAACGCGGCCAAGGATGACAAGGGGCGCCTCCTCGTCGGGGCCGCGGTGGGCGTGGGCCCGGATGGCCTGGAGCGGGCCGAAGCGCTGGTGGCGGCCGGCGTGGACGTCCTGGTGGTGGACAGCGCCCACGGCCACTCGCGCAACGTCCTGGAAACGGTGCGCGCCCTCAAGCGCCGCTTCCCCGACGTGCCGGTGATCGCCGGCAACGTGGTCACGGCGGAGGGTACGCGGGCGCTGATCGAGGCCGGTGCCGACGCGGTCAAGGTGGGCGTCGGGCCGGGCTCCATCTGCACCACCCGCGTGGTCACCGGTGCCGGCTTCCCGCAGTTGAGCGCCATCATGGCCTGCAGCCGGGAAGCGGACAAATATGACGTGCCGGTCATCGCCGACGGCGGCATCAAGTACTCGGGCGACATCGTCAAGGCCCTGGCAGCCGGGGCCAGCAGCGTCATGATCGGAAGCCTTTTTGCCGGCACCGAGGAGGCGCCGGGCGAGCTGGAGATTTACCAGGGACGCAGCTTCAAGGTCTATCGAGGGATGGGCTCACTGGGGGCGATGAAGGCGGGCGCCGCCGACCGCTACTTCCAGGAGGGCGAGCGCAAGTTCGTCCCCGAGGGGGTCGAAGGCCGGGTGCCCTACCGCGGCCCCCTGGCCGAGACCGTCTACCAGCTCATCGGCGGCTTGCGGGCCGGGATGGGCTACGCGGGTGCCCGCACGGTGGACGAGCTCCGGCGCAAGGCGCGGTTCGTCCGTATCACCCAGGCGAGCCTGGTGGAGAGCCACCCCCACGACGTGATGGTGACCAAGGAGCCCCCCAACTACTGGCTCGGCCGCGCCTGACCGCTGCCGTCCGGGTCCGCCGCCGAGGGGAAAGGGTGTTGCCCGGTTTGGACCAGCGCGAGGCCATCGACTACGTGCGGGGCTTGGGCCGGTTCGGAGTGCGCCTGGGACTGGAGCGCACGCGGGAACTTCTGGCCGCGCTGGGGCACCCCGAGCGCCGGCTGCCCCCCGTCTACCACATCGCCGGGACGAACGGGAAGGGCTCGACCGCCTGCCTCATCGAGTCCATCCTGCGCGCCGCGGGGCACCGCACGGCCCTCTTCACCTCGCCCCACCTGAGCCGGTACGAGGAACGCTTCGCCTTCGATGGCCGGCCGGTGGCGCCGGAAGAACTGGCCGCGGCCGTTGAGCGGGCCCGGGAGGCGGTGCGGGGGCTGGCCGCCGCCGGCAAGGAGACCCCTACGGAGTTCGAGTTCACCACTGCCGTGTTCCTCGACCTGGTGGCCCGGCGCCGTCCCGATGCGGTGATTCTGGAGGTGGGGCTGGGGGGCCGCCATGACGCCACCAACGCGGTGCCGCGGCCGGCGGTGTCGGTGGTCACCAACGTGGCCCTGGACCACACCGACCGGCTGGGCCGGACGGTGGCGGAGATCGCCCGGGACAAGGCGGGTATCGCGCGGCCGGGCGTGCCGCTGGTGACCGGGGCCGCGGACCCCGACGCCCTGGTGGTCCTGGAAGAGGTGTGCGCCGCGGCGGGCACCCCCCTCCTCCGGGTGGTGGAGGGCGGGGGAGCGGGGCCCGATCCGCGGGGAGCCGCCCGGTACCGGGTGCGGGAACTGGGACCGGGTGGCGCCCGCTGGGACTTCGAATCCGATTGGGCCTGCTGGCGCGACCTGCCGCTGGCCCTGCGGGGCCGTCACCAGGTGGCCAATGCCGCCGTGGCCCTCACGGCCTTGCTGGCGGCGGCGGCCAGGGGCGGCCCCGCGGTGGACGAGGGGGCGGTGCGCCGGGGTCTGGCCACGGCGTACTGGCCGGGGCGCCTGGAGCGGCTGGACTGGCAGGGCCGGGAGGTCTGGCTGGACGGCGCCCATAACCCGGCCGGCATGGCGACCCTGGCCCAGGCGTTGCGGGACCTGCTGCCGGGCCGCCAGGTAGCCCTGGTCTTCGGCATGCTGGACGACAAGGATGTGGAGGCCGCGGCGGCGGCCATCGCGCCTCTCACCGCCCTGGCCGTGGTGACGGAGCCGGCCTCGCCGCGGGCGGCACGGGCCGAGCGGGGGGCGGCGGCGCTGGCCGGCCACGGGGTTCCGGTGGTGATCGAGCGGGAACCCCGGCGGGCGCTGGAACGGGCGCTGGCCGAGGCGCCGCCCGGCCTGCCCCTGGTGGTGGCGGGCAGTCTTTACCTGATCGGTGAGCTGCGCCCCTGGCTGCTGGCACCGGCCCCGGCCCCCGGGGTCTAGGCGCCGGTACCCGGCTCCGCATCCGGCGCCTTCCGGCACAGGGATGGCGCACGGGGATCGCGGCAACGCCGGCCGGGCTGGCCCCGGGCAGCGGGTGCCCGGGCCGCGGCCTGCGGGCCCCCCCCACGGGCCGGGGCGGGTTGTTATAGTGGAAATACAGGGTACGACGAGACGCGAGGTGCGGGCGAGGACGCACGGGGCAGGTCGTGCGCCCGCGCGGAGGAGGGGAAGCCGGTGCGGGAGACGGTAATCGTCGCTGCCGCGCGCACGCCCTTCGGCAAGCTGGGCGGGGCGTTGAAGGATGTACCGGCCGTGGAACTGGGCGCCGTCGCCATCCGGGCTGCGCTGGAACGGGCGGGAATCGGGGGCGACCAGGTGGATTACGTGCTCATGGGGATGGTGGTCCAGGCCGGCGCGGGCCAGATCCCGTCCCGCCAGGCGGCGGCCAGGGCCGGCATTCCCATGACCGTTCCCTCGGACACCATCAACAAGGTCTGCGCTTCCAGCCTGCGGGCGGTGAATCTCGCGGACGCCTTGATCCGGGCCGGTGACGCCGACGTGGTCGTGGCCGGGGGTATGGAGAGCATGAGCCAGGCCCCCTATCTGGTGCGCCACGCCCGCTTTGGCCGCCGGTTGGGGCATGCGGAGCTGGAGGACGCCCTGCTGACCGACGGTCTGTTATGTGCCTTCGGCGGCTGCCACATGGGGGTCTACGGCAGCCAGGTGGCCAAGGAATACGGGGTCACGCGGGAAGAACAGGACCGCTGGGCCCTGCGCAGCCACCAGCGCGCCATTGCCGCGATCGACAGCGGCAAGCTGGCGGAGGAGATCGTTCCCGTCGAGGTGCCCCGGGGCAAGGAGGGCACGGTCCGCGTCGAAGTGGACGAGTCGCCCCGCCGCGACACCAGCTACGAGAAGCTAGCCGCGCTGCCACCGGTGTTCGAACCCGATGGCACGGTCACGGCGGGCAATGCCCCGGGTATCAATGACGGCGCCGCGGCCCTGGTGCTCATGGCGCGGGAGAAGGCGGAGGCCCTGGGTATCCGGCCGCTGGCCACCATCGTCAGCCAGGGGCAAGCCTCCTGGGACCCGCCCTATCTCCACACCGTGCCCTACTACGCGGCCAAGAAGGCCCTGGAGAAGCGAGGTATGACCTGGGCCGACATCGACCTCTTCGAGGTCAACGAAGCCTTTGCGGCCGTGGCCCTGACCAGCATGAAGCTGGGCGACTGGGATCCCGAGAAGGTGAACGTCAACGGAGGTGCGGTGGCGCTGGGGCACCCCATCGGCGCCAGCGGTGCCCGGATCCTCCTCACGCTGGCGTACGAGCTGCGCCGCCGGGGCGGTGGTTACGGCGTGGCCACGATTTGCTCCGGCGGCGGGCAGGGCGAGGCGACCCTGATCCGGGTCGACGGCTGA
>DATCKH010000237.1:0-7792 GCA_036562425.1 Thermaerobacter sp.
GCGCCTGCGGCGCCGGGGCGTGACCATCCGGGACATTGCCGAGATCGTGCAGCAGATCCAGGCCAAGTACGTGCCCGGAATCACGCTGGAGCAGTGCGAGGCCAGTGTCGAGGCGGTGATCGCCAAGCGGGAGGTCCAGCACGCCCTGCTGACAGGCATCGCGCTGGACGAGGCGGCGGAGAAGGGGCTGCTGGAGGAACCTCTCCTCTCCATCTTGCGCACGGACGAACCCCTGTACGGCGTGGACGAGGTCCTGGCGCTGGCCATTACCAACGTGTACGGCTCCATCGGCCTGACCAACTTTGGATACCTGGACAAGGTCAAGCTGGGCGTGATCGAGCGGCTGAACAGTGGCAAGGCCCGGGGCCAGGTGCACACCTTCCTGGATGACCTTGTGGCCGGCATCGCGGCGGCCGCGGCGGCGCGGATCGCCCATAACGACACGTGAGGGCTCCGGCAGGCCGGCCCGCCGTCAAGGTCGGGGAGGCGCGGGGGTGAAGATCTGGCTGATCGGGCCCGGCCGGGCCGGGCGCGCCCTGGCGCGAGCCTGGCGGGCGGCCGGGTTGCACGTCGAGCTGGTGGTGGGACGGCGGCGGGAGGCGGCCGGGGAGCTGGCCGCCTCCGTGGGGGCGCGCGCCCTCACCTGGCAGGAACTGGGGGAGCTGCTCCGAGCCGGGGCGGCGGAGGCCCCGCCTGCTGCCGTCGTGCTCGCCGTGCCGGACCGGGCCGTGGCGGCAGTAGCCCGAGACCTCGCCGGATGGCTGGAAGCCGCCGGGGCCGGATACAGGCCGGCTCACGCGCTGCACCTGAGCGGTGCCCTGGGACTGGAGCCCCTGGCGCCCCTGGCCCGCTTGGGCAGCGTGCCGGAGGTGTTCCATCCCCTGGCGCCCCTGACCGGCCGCGAGAGCGACGGCGAGCGGCTGCGGGGGGCGCGGGTCACCGTCGTCCATCCTGCCGGGGTCGAGCCCCTTGGTCCGGAGCTGGCGGCCGCCGTCGGGGCCGTGCCGGTTGTCTGGCCCTCTCCCACGGATGAGCAGCTCGCCCTCTACCATGCGGCGGCGACGCTGGCCGCCAACGCGGTGACGGCGCTACTGTGGGCGGCGGAGGACCTGTTGCAGCGCGCGAGCTATCCTGCCGAGCATGCGCGCCCGGCCCTCATCGCCCTGGCCGGGGGCGCCCTGGCCAACGCCGCCAGCTTGGGCCCGCTGCCCGCGCTGACCGGCCCCATCGCCCGCGGAGACGTCGTCACGGTGAGCAAGCACCTGCAGGCACTGGCCTCCCTGGCCGAGCACGCACGGCCGGTGCCGGCAGGCCACGGCGGCGAGGCGGCAAGCCAGCATTCCCCGGTGCAGGTTCCCGCCCGTGCCCAAGACCTCGGGGTGGACCCCGGTGCCATGGCGATTTCGGCGGCAAAGCGCCGTTACGCGCTGGCGGCTCGACTGATCCTCGAGGCGGCGGAGGCACGCCAGGCGGCGGGGAGCGACGACCTCCACCACCGGCTGGACGAGATCGCCCAGCTCTTGCGGGACGCGACGGGCGAAGCCCGGCCTTGATAGCAGGGGCAGGTCGACCGCCGGGCCCCCGGAGTGAACCGCGCACCGCGTACCCTGGCCGGGACCTCCCTCCAGCGGCTGCGCGGGTGCCGGGCTGGGGGACGGCGGCGTTCCGAGCGGAGTGTGGGGGGACCGGGGTGTGGGGGTGACCGGGGGCTGGGGGGACGCCGGGGCCGGGCGGGGATTGACCCACCTCTCGTTCCGTGGTTGTCTGACAATAGTCAAGGTCTGTCTGACCATAGTCAAGATTCGTCAGGGAAAGGGTTTGAGGAATACCGAAGACGGTCAGAGGCGGCGAAGCGGGGGGACGGGGATGACGACCGCAGGCACGGGGCGGGTCACGGTCCGGGACGTGCTGGAACGCAAGCAGCGGCGGGAGCCGCTGGTCATGGTGACCGCCTACGATTATCCCTTCGCCCGGCTGGTGGACCAGGCCGGGGTGGACATGGTGCTGGTGGGGGACTCGCTGGGCAACGTGGTCCTGGGCTACCCGACCACGGTGCCCGTGACGCTGGATGACATCCTCCACCACACCAAAGCCGTCCGGCGCGGCGTGGAGCGGGCCCTGCTGGTGGCGGACATGCCCTTCCTCACCTTCCACCTCTCGGTGGAGGAGGCTCTGCGCAACGCCGGCCGGCTGCTGCAGGAGGGAGGCGCCGAGGCCGTCAAGCTGGAAGGCGGCGGGCGGGTGGTGGAGGTGGTCCGGCGCATGACCGATGCCGGCATCCCCGTGATGGGCCACCTCGGTCTCCTGCCCCAGAAGGTGCACGCCCTGGGCGGGTACCGGGTGCAGGGGCGGGATGAGGAAGCCGCCCGGCGGTTGCTGGAGGACGCCCTCGCCCTGGAGGAGGCCGGCGCCTTCAGCCTGGTCCTGGAGATGGTGCCCCGGGAAGTGGCCCGTCTGGTCAGCCAGCGGCTGCGCATCCCCACCATCGGCATCGGGGCCGGGCCCGACTGTGACGGGCAGGTGCTGGTGCTGCACGACCTGCTGGGGCTGACGCAGGGGCGCGTCCCCCGCTTCGCCCGGCGCTACGCCGACCTGGGCGAGCAGGCTCGCCAGGCCGTGGCCCGGTTCGCCGAAGAGGTCCGCCGCCGCGCCTTCCCCACGGACGAGCATAGTTACCACCTGGAACCCGACGTGGCCGAGCGGCTGCTGGAACGGGAGGGCCGGGGCGAGGCGCTCTACGGGGGGAGCCAGTGAGATGAGGGTCATCCGCGAGATCGCCACCCTGCGCCGCGAGCTGGCCGCCCTCCGCCGCCGGCGGGCGGAAACCCGGTCCTTCCAGGCGTCCCAGGGGCCGGCAGGGGGGACGGCGGCGCGCGGCGCGCCGGCGGGCTCCGGCGCTGCCTCCGGCGGCGAGGAGCGCACCCTGATCGGCTTCGTCCCGACCATGGGCTACCTGCATGAGGGGCACCTGTCCCTGATTCGCCGGGCCCGGGCCGAGTGCGACGCGGTGGTGGTGAGCGTCTTCGTCAACCCCCTGCAGTTCGGCCCGGGGGAGGATTACGAGCGCTACCCCCGCGACCTGGAGCGGGACTGCCGCCTGGCGGCGGAAGCGGGAGCCGACCTGCTCTTCCACCCCGATGCCCGGGAGATGTACCCCGAGGGCGAGCCGCAAGTGTTCGTGGACGTGGGCGACCTGGCCTCCCGCTGGGAGGGGGCCGTGCGCCCCGGGCATTTCCGCGGTGTCGTCACGGTGGTGACCAAGCTCTTCCACATCGTCCAGCCGGACCGGGCATATTTCGGGCAGAAGGACGCCCAGCAGGCGGTGATCATCCGCCGGATGGCGGCCGATTTGAATTTCCCCCTGGAAGTGGTGGTCTGTCCGACGGTGCGCGAGGCCGACGGCCTGGCACTCAGCTCCCGCAACGTGTACCTGGCTCCCCCGGAGCGGCGGGCCGCTACCGTTCTCTACCGCGCCCTGCAGGCGGCCCGGGAGCGGCTGGAGGCCGGCGAGCGGGACGGGCGGGCGCTGGCGGCGGTCATGGAGGAAACCGTCGCCTCCGAGCCCCTGGCCCGTCTGGACTACGCCGCCGTGGTTTCCCCGCATACCCTGGAGCCCCTGGAAACGGTGGCGCCCGGTGAGGTCCTGCTGCTGATTGCCGCCCGGATCGGGACCACCCGGCTCATCGACAATTTCTGGCTCCAGGTCGATGAACGGGGCGTCCGGGACCGTTTCCCCACCCGCGGGTAAACCGCCCCTTTTCCCGCCAGCGGGCACGCCAGCCTGTCTGTGTCCATAGACTAAGCCTACAGAACAAGGCCACGGGCTGAGGCCACGGGTACGAGATTCCCGAGCGCATGCAACCTGCCCAACTTCCCTCGCATTGCTGAGTTCCCGTACATAACCGCGCCGGGCAGCCGGCCGCGGGCCGGGGCATCCGATCCCTGGGTTGTCCTCCCGGCATGGACCCGCCCGCGCGGTCATACCACCAGAAATACCCTGAACCGCGCCCGGTCCCCCGTTCCTGTCACCGGCTTGACCGGCGGGCAACGGGCCTGTGATGGGGCAGCCGTTCCCGTACATAGCGAGGGGGGTGACGCCATGTCACGGGGAGTCGTGGACTGGTCCCTGTATCGCAAGGGACCCGTCGACCAGGCGCGGCATCAGGAGAAAGTGCGGCAAGCGATCCGGGAGAATCTGGCCGACCTGATCACCGACGACTCGCTGTTCACCAGTGACGGCCGAACCGTGCTCAAGGTACCGGTCCGGTCCCTGCGCGAGTACCGCTTTCGCTTCAGCCACGAGCGCAATCCCCAGGTGGGGCAGGGCGGGGGCGGGAGCCGCAAGGGCGATGTGATCGCCCGCCAGCCGGGGAAGCAGGCATCGGGCCGGGGGAAGCGCGGCGCCGGCCAGGCACCCGGCACCGACTATTACGAGACGGAGATCACCTTGGACGAACTGGCCGAGATGCTGTTCGAGGAACTGGAGCTGCCGAACCTGCAGCCGAAGCGGCAGCCCTCACTGAGCGCGGCCCGGCCTCGTTTCGTGGAGATCAGCCGCGCAGGCCCCATGAGCCGCGTCGACCTGCGGCGCGCTCTGCGGGAGAACCTGCGCCGCCACGCCCGGGAGGGGCGTCCCGAGCTGGGGCCTTTCCGCCGCGAGGACCTGCGCTACCGGAGCTGGCGGGATGAGCCCCGACCCCATTCCCGGGCGGTCGTGGTGGCCATCCGCGACGTATCCGGCAGCATGGGCGAGTTCAAGAAGTGGATGGCCCGTACCTTCTTCTTCTGGATGAGCCGCTTCCTGGTCAGCCGCTACAGCGACGTCGAGCGGGTGTTCATCACCCACCACACCGAGGCCCAGGAAGTCGATGAGGACCGGTTCTTCCGGATGGGTGAGAGCGGCGGCACCCGGGTGTCCTCCGCCTACCGTCTCGCCCTGGACCTCGTTGAAGAACGCTTCCCGCCCGCGGACTGGAACCTTTACGTCATTCACTTCTCCGACGGCGACAACTGGGGAGACAGCGACAACGAGGCGTGCGCGGAGATGGCCCTGGAACTGGCCGAGCGGTCCAACCTGTTCGCCTACGCCGAAATCAACGACGGCGCTTACGTCTCGCCGCTGATGAGCGCCTTCGAGCGGGTGAAGCACCCGCGGTTCGTCCGGGTGAAGATGAGCGAGCGCACCGACATCTATCCCGCCCTGAAGGCGATCTTCCGGAAGCGGGAACCGGCGGGAGGTGAACAGTCATGAGCGGCGGGGCCGTGTCGGTGGCAGGTCCGGGGGCCGAAGCCCTGCTGCCCGACCTGGAGGAGATCTGGGCGGCGGCACGGGAGCTGGGGTTCGACCCGCTGCCCACCCATTTCGAGATCGTCCCGGCCCCCGTGGTCTACGAGGTGGCCGCCTACGGCCTGCCCGGCCGCTTCACCCACTGGAGCCACGGCAAGGCCTACCACCTGCTGAAGACGCGCCATGACTACGGCCTGCACCGGATCTACGAGCTGGTGATCAACGCCGACCCGTGCCGGGCGTTCCTGTTGGAGAGCAACAGCCGCCTGGAGAACCGGTTCGTCGCCGCCCACGTGGCCGGCCACGCCGACTTCTTCCACCACAACGTCTTCTTCCAGCAGGGGAACCGGGATATGGCGGACCTGGCGGCGGTGCACGCCGAGCGCGTGCGGCGCTACGAGTTCGACCACGGCATCGAGGCGGTGGAGCGGGTCCTGGACGCGGCCCTGGCCCTGGAAGCGCACACGGACCCGTGGCTGCGGCCGGGGGAGGCCCACCCGCCGCTGCGGCCGGAGGAACCTTTCGAGGACGTCTTGCTCTTCATCCAGTTGCACGCACCGGAGCTGGAGGACTGGGAGCGCGACCTGCTGGCCATGGTGCGAGACGAGCGCATGTACTTCTGGCCCCAGGTGCGGACCAAGACCATGAACGAGGGCTGGGCCTGCATCGCCCACTCCCGGATCCTGCGCCGGCTGGGGCTGGACGACGCCGAGTACACCGAGTTCGCCCGCCTGCACGCCAGCATCCAGGCCTCCTCGCCCCTGGCCTACAACCCCTACGCCGTCGGGTACCACGTCTGGGAGCGCATCCTGGAGACCCGGGGCTGGGACGAGGCCCTGCGCATCCGCGAGACCGAGGACGACGTCTCCTTCCTCCGCAACTACCTGGACGAGACGGTGGTCGAGAAGTGCGACCTCTACATTTATGCCCGCCGCGGCGACGAGTGGGTGATCGTCGAGGACGACTGGGAGAAGGTCCGCGACCTGATCGTGCTCAGCCGGGTGCGGGGCGGGTACCCGCTGATCACCGTGGTGGACGGCGACCACCATGGGCGGCGCGAGCTGCTGCTACGCCACATCTTCGACGGCCGGGAACTGGACGTGGAGGAGGCGCGGCACACGCTGGCCCTCGTGGAGCGCCTGTGGCGGCGGCCGGTGTATCTCGAGACGCGGGTCGAGGGGCGGGACGTGGTGCTTACGCCTCACGGCCACGAGAAGGGGTGAAAGGAAGGTGGACCTGCACGAGCTGTTACGCAGGCACCGGGATGAGGAAGCCAAGCTGCGCTGGGAGGGCACATTCGCCGACTACCTGGAGATCGTGCGCCGCCACCCCCACGTAGCCCGGCTGAGCCATGCCCGCCTGTTCGCCATGTTGCAGGCGGCCGGGGTCACGGAGAAGGAGGACGGCCCGCGGCAGCTGCACTTCTTCGACGGGCACCTGTTCGGGCTGGACGAACCCCTCAACCAGCTCTACGACTACCTGGAATCGGCGGCGCGGCGCCTGGAGGTGCGGAAGCGCATCCTCCTGCTGATGGGGCCCGTGGGCGGCGGCAAGTCCACCATCGTCACGCTGCTCAAGCGGGGCCTGGAGCGCTTCACCCGCACCGACGAGGGCGCCGTCTACGGGCTGAAGGGCTGCCCCATGCACGAGGA
Organism: Thermaerobacter sp.; assembly: GCA_036562425.1. Classification (GTDB taxonomy): domain Bacteria; phylum Bacillota; class Sulfobacillia; order Thermaerobacterales; family Thermaerobacteraceae; genus ZC4RG37. The sequence continues at coordinate 6,940 of DATCKH010000237.1, forward strand.
GCCCCTGCACCTGATCCCCGAACCCCTGCGTCCCAGGATCAGCGAGGAACTGGGCGTGCATATCGAGGGCAGTCTCTGTCCGGTGTGCCGGTACCGCCTGGAGCAGGAGTTCGGCGGCGACATCGAGCGGTTCCCGGTGGAGCGCATCCTGTTCTCCGAAGCGGACCGGGTGGGCATCGGTACCTTCACGCCCTCGGACGAGAAGGCCCAGGACATCGCGGAGCTGGTGGGCTCCATCGACCTGAGTACGGTGGGGCAGTACGGGACCGAGTCCCACCCCATGGCCTACCGCTTCGACGGCGAGCTGAACGTGGCCAACCGCGGCCTGATGGAGTTCGTCGAGCTGCTCAAGGCGCAGACGGAGTTCCTCTATGCACTCTTGACCCTGTCCCAGGAACAGTCCATCAAGACCGGGCGCTTCGCCATGATCTACGCCGACGAGGTGGTGATCGGCCATACCAACGAGGCCGAGTACCAGGCCTTCGTGAAGAACGAGCGCAACGAAGCCCTGATCGACCGAATGATCCTGATCAAGGTGCCCTACAACCTGCGCCTGTCGGAGGAGGTGAAGATCTACCGCAAGCTGCTGGCCGAGAGCGACCTGCAGGGCGTGCACATCGCCCCGCACACCCTGGAGGTGGCGGCCATGTTCGCCATCCTCACCCGGCTGGAGCCGCCCAAGCAGCCCAACCTCACGCTGATGAAGAAACTCCGCCTCTACGACGGCCAGCCGGTGGAGGGCTTCAGCGAGCAGGACGTGCGGGAGTTGCGGGAGGCCGCCGAGCGGGAGGGCATGACGGGCATCTCGCCGCGGTACGTGATCAACTGCCTGTCCGCCGCGGTGATCAAGGCC
>DATCKH010000008.1:0-3707 GCA_036562425.1 Thermaerobacter sp.
CCACAGGCAACGTCCAGAGGGCGACGCGAGCGGGTAAGCGGCGGGCCACCCGGTGCCCCAGCAGCGATCCGCAGGTGCCCGCCCCGCGCAGTAGGGTAAAAAGAATCCCCACCCAGCCGACCTCCAGGGAGTGGTCGACCACGTACGGCTGGAACAGGACGAACGTGAGGAGCCACGCCACGCCGGAGAAAAGCGCTGTGAACAGGACCAGATACCGCAGGGCACGGCGTTGGACGACGACGCGCGCCGCGGCTCGGAGCGTCGCCGCGTACCTCGTGCCCGGCGCTCGGTCCACCGGTGGTTCGGCGATCCGCCGCACAACGAGCAGGGCGAGCACCATCAACCCGGAGGTTACGAACAAAGGCAAGTCCAGGCGAAGGCTCCCCAGCAGGCCGCCCGCCACGCCCGCCAGCGCCTGTGAGACCTGAATGACGGCGAAGGACCGGCCTGCCATCCGCGGATACTCAGCCACCCGGCCGGCTGCCTGCATGCTGTCGTAGAGGATCGCCATGTCGGCCCCCGACATCAGCGCCAATCCTGCAGACCAGAGGATGAGGGCGCTCAGGAGCCCCAGGTACGAGGGCAGCAGCCCAAAGAGTACGATGCCGGCCGCGGCCAGCACCACGCCGAGGCCCACAGAGAAGCGGCGCCCGTAGGCGTCCGCCAGGGCACCGGTCGGCACTTCACCCAGGGCGACCATCGTCCAGGAAATGCCGGTGAGAACCGTGATTTGCGTGAGGCTGAGGTGCCGTTCCGTCGCGAGGAAGACGATCCAGACCGGCATCCACAGGCTCAGGTTGGTCAGCGCCTGGTAGACATGGATGCGGGTCACATTGCGCAGGTACTCCTGCGCCTGGGTTTCGGTCATCTCAGAGCCCTCGGTCATGGTTCTGCCGGGCCAGTGGGACGGCCTGGCGGTCCTTGTTGCCACGCGTCATGCGGGATCATCCTCCCGAGACAGGCCCCGGGCACAGGCCAAGCGCTTTGCACGCTGCTTTCTACGTCTTCCTGGATGCTCCTTCCACTCCCGTGTGATCCGTCTCCAATGGGCACGGCCACGGCCCCCCCTTGCCTCGAGTGCCAGTCCGGTTCCGGTTCTAGGCGTGTCCCCCCGGCCATAACCTTGGACACGGGAGGGGGGAGCGTGCGCGACATTCATCGCATGGGCCCGGCCATGGCCTCGTGCGCTGGGCCCCAGAGAGGCGGTGCGGCGGCAGGGTTCCTGCCGGGAATGAGGGGGATGTCAGGTACCGCCGGTGTCCGAGGCCGGCCAGTGGCGCCTCGGTCCCGGCACGGCCGGCAACGGGTCGGGCTGGCTGGGAGAGCAGTGGCGCTCGCCCTGGCCTTCCTCCTAGCCGCGGCCATGCTGGGGGGCTGCGCGGCGCCCGGTTCGTCCGAGGTGGGGGGCGGCAGCGAGCAGGTCCTCAACGACAACATCGGCTCGGAACCGCCCACCCTCGACCCGGCGCTGATGACCGACCTGACCAGCTTCCAGATCGCCAACGCGGTCCTGGAGGGGTTGACGCGCATCGGCCCCAGCGGCGTGGAGCCGGGCATGGCCGAGCGCTGGGACATCAGCGACGACCAGCTGACCTACACCTTCCACCTGCGGGACGCGGTGTGGCAGAACGGGGACCCGGTGACGGCCCACGACTTCGTCTACGCGTGGCTGCGGGTCCTCAACCCGGAGACGGCGGCGCCTTACGCCTACCAGCTCTACTACGTCAAGAACGCCGAGAAGTATAACACCGGGGAGTTAAAGGACCCCGGCCAGGTCGGGATCAAGGCTCTGGATGACAGGACCTTGCAAGTCACTCTGGAGACGCCCACGCCCTACTTCCTCAGCCTGACGGCCTTCCCGACGCTGCTGCCCGTCCACCGCGCCACCGTGGAGTCCAACCCCAACTGGGCGGGGGAGGCGGCCACCTACATCGGCAACGGGCCCTTCAAGATGGAAGCCTGGGTGCACGACAGCCACATCGACCTGGTGAAGAGCGACACCTACTGGGACAAGGACAAGGTGCGCCTGCAGCGCATGCACATCGTCATGGTCAACGACGGCAGCACCGCCGAGACCATGTACGCCAACGGCGAGCTGGATTCCAACGGCAACCTGAACCCGCAGGACGTCCCGCAGCTGCTGGCCAGCGGCGAGGCGAAGACGTCGCCGATGATCAGCGTGACCTCCATCTACTTCAACACCCGCAAGAAGCCCTTTGACGACCCGCGGGTGAGGAAGGCCTTCGCCCTGGCCCTGGACCGCAAGGCCATCGTGGAGCAGGTGCTGCGCGGCGGGCAGCGGCCGGCCCTGGCCTTCGTCCCCTACGGCATCACCAACCCGGTGACGGGAAAGGACTTCCGGGAGGAAGGGGGCGACTTCTTCCGCGACGCCGACGTGGAGACCGCGCGGCGCCTGCTGGCAGAGGCCGGCTACCCCGAGGGACGGGGCTTCCCGAAGGTCACCTACCTCTACAACGACAACGACACCAACCGCGCCCTGGCCGAGGCTTACCAGCAGATGTGGAAGCAGAACCTGGGCGTCCAGGTGGAGCTGCAGTCCATGGATTGGAAGGTGTACCTGGAGACGACGAAGCGGGGCCAGTTCGACCTCAGCCGCGGCAACTGGGTGGGCGACTACCTGGACCCCATGACCTTCCTGGATCTGTGGGTGACGGGCGGCGGGAATAACCGCATCGGCTGGTCCAACGCCCGGTATGACCAGCTCATCCGTGAGGCCAAGGCCACGGCCGATCAGGAGGTCCGCTTCCGCAACATGCACGAGGCGGAGCGGATCCTGATGGAGGACATGGCCATCGCCCCCATCTTCTTCGGCGTCAACGTCTACCAGGAGAAGCCCTACGTCAAGGGCGTCTTCCGCACGCCGCTGGGGACGACCGACTACAAGTGGGCCTACATCGAGGGTAAGTGAGGCGATCCGCGCGGGCGGGACCGGGGGCCGGTAGCGACGGGTCCGGACGAACCGGGGCCACGATCCACGATGAGGGGCCCGGCCGAACCGGAGACGGGGACGGGTGGCATCCCTGGCAGCTCCCGGCCCCGCCCCGCGGCAGCCCGCGACGCCGGCGCCCTGCAGGGCGCGGGAACTCCGCCGCATGCGGGGAGGAAGCAGGATGGCTTACGCCACACAGCGCCTCCTGGTGACGCTGCTCACCCTCTGGGCCATCGCCACCCTGACCTTCTTCATGATGCACGCCGTGCCGGGCGGTCCCTTCGACGCCGAGAAGGACCTGCCGCCGGCCGTGCGGGCGAACCTGGAGGCTCGCTACCACCTGGATTGGCCCCTGTGGCGCCAGTACCTGGACTACCTGCGCCGGGTGGCGGTCTGGGACCTGGGGCCCTCCTTTACCTACCCCAACCGTACCGTCAACGACATCATCGCCGAGGGGTTCCGGGTCTCGGCGGCCCTGGGGGCCCTGGCCATCGCCGCGGCGCTGGTGGCCGGTGTAGGCATCGGCGTACTGGCCGCCCTGCGCCACGGGCACTGGCCGGACCGCCTGGCCATGCTGGGCGCCACCCTCGGCGTGTCGGTGCCCAACTTCATCCTGTCGGGACTGCTGATCTACATCTTCGCCTACCGGCTGCGCTGGTTGCCGGCGGGCCTGTGGGGCAAGCCGGCCCAGGCGGTGATGCCCGCCCTGGCCCTGGCGGCCCTGCCCACGGCGGTGATCGCCCGCCTGGTGCGAGCC
>DATCKH010000001.1:0-9069 GCA_036562425.1 Thermaerobacter sp.
TCGACTTGCATGTCTTAGGCACGCCGCCAGCGTTCGTCCTGAGCCAGGATCAAACTCTCCCTCGGAATCTTTCCCAATCCCGCAGGAGAGTCACCCTGCGGCTCATCAGCGTTGCCCGCCCTGCCTGGCCTCACCAGCCAGTCAGGCCACGGACGACCGCAAGACCTACCTCTCAACGCGCTGCTCAGTTTTCAAGGACCGAGTCGCCCGCGGGGTGTTGCCCGCGCTGGCGTCGCCGACTTGCCGTCGGCGTCATTGTAATTTATCAGGCTCCTCAGAACCCGTCAAGGTTCAGGAGGTTACCACTCCAGGCGCCTTTTGCTGGCGCCTCCCGCGCGCCCGGCCGGCCGCCGCGCGACCGCCACGGCGCCGGGACTTCAGCGAAGCCCCGCCCGCCCCTTCGGGGCCGGGCGGCGCTACCGGCTTGCGGCTTCCTCCGCCCGCCGGCACCGGTGAGTATAGCGCGGCCCCCGGCTCCCCGTCAACCCGGAGCGTGGAAGAGCGCGCCGGCGCGGCAGCGACTATCCGCGCGGGCGCATAAGCGGGAACAGGATCACATCCCGGATCGAGGGCGCATCGGTCAGGAGCATGACCAGGCGGTCAATGCCAATGCCGAGCCCGCCCGTCGGCGGCAGTCCGATCTCCAGCGCGTGAATGTAGTCTTCGTCCATCTGGTGCGCCTCGTCGTCGCCCCGGGCCCGCGCGGCCAGCTGTTCTTCGAAGCGCTGCCGCTGGTCATCGGGGTCGTTGAGTTCCGTAAAGGCGTTGGCGATCTCCATGCCGGCCACGATGGCCTCGAAGCGGTAGGTCAGCTCGGGGCGGTCGGGGATCCTCCGGGCCAGCGGCGAGATCACCACCGGGTAGTCGTAGATGATCGTGGGTTGAACCAGGCGCGGCTGCACGTACGCGTCCATCAGCTCGTCGATCACCGAGGCGGCCGACGGCGGCTTGGTGAGCTCGAGCGACAGCCGCTCCGCGACGCGCCGCGCGCCTTCGTCCTCGAGGACTTCTTCCAGTTCCACGCCCGCGTACTCGCGCAGTGCCTCGGCGAAGGACAGCCTGCGCCAGGGCGGCTGAAAGTCGATCTCCTGCCCCTGGTAGGTCACCCTGGTGGTGCCGTGCACGGCCCGGGTCACGTGGCTGACCAGCTGCTCGGTCAGTTCCATCATGCCCTCGTAGTCGGTGAAGGCCTGGTAGAGCTCCAGCATGGTGAACTCGGGATTGTGCCGCGTGGAGATCCCCTCGTTGCGGAAGACCCGGCCGATCTCGTATACGCGCTCCATCCCGCCCACGATGAGCCGCTTGAGATGTAGCTCGAGGGCGATGCGCAGGTACAGGTCCATGTCGAGAGCGTTGTGGTGCGTGATGAAGGGCCGGGCCGCCGCGCCCCCGTAGATGGTGTGCAGAACGGGCGTCTCCACCTCGTAGAAGCCGCGCGCGTCCAGGAAGGAGCGGATCTCCCGCAGGACCCGCGAGCGCACCTTGAAAGTCTCCAGGACGTCCGGGTTGACGATGAGATCCACGTAACGCTGCCGGTAGCGCAGGTCCACGTTCTGCAGCCCGTGCCACTTCTCGGGCAGCGGGTACAGGGACTTGGTCAGGAGCAGGAAGGACGTGATCTCAACGCAGATGTCCCCCCGCCGGGAGCGCAGGACCGTGCCTTCCGCGCCCACCCAGTCGCCACGGTCCAGCTCGAGGAAGGCGGCGTATTCGTCCTCGGGCAGCGGTCCGACGCGGGCCAGCAGCTGGATGCGCCCGCTCACGTCCTGGAGATCGGCGAAGGTAGCCCGGCCGTGCCGCCGCATGCTCATGAGGCGGCCGGCCACCCGCACGCGCTGCCCTTCCAGCCGCTCAAATCCGTCGATGATGTCCCGCGCGCGGTGGGTGGGCTCGTAGCGGCGCCCGAAGGGGTCAACCCCCCGCTGGCGCCAGTAAGCCAGCTTGGCCCGGCGGGCCCGCAGCACCTCCTGCAAGCGCTGGCTCTCGCCCGCGGCCTCGACGGGCTCCTGGCCGGCAGCCGGGACTGCCGCCGGCCCACCGTCAACGTGCCCGTCGTGCGGCGCCGTGCCGTCTCTCACAGCCTGTCCCTCCCCGGCCCATAAAAATCGGCGGGGGCGAGCCGCCGCCCGAAAAAGGCGCGCCGCCGGCCCGTCCCCGACGCAGTACCCCACATGGCCTCGTGGTCTTACCGCCCGCAGGTGCAGGCCCGTCCTTCGCTTCAGGCCTGTGAGGCGCGCTCGATCCGCACGATCTCGTACCGGATGATGCCCGCCGGCACGCGCACCTCGACGACTTCACCCACGGAGCGGCCGAACAACGCCTTGCCCACGGGTGACTGGTAGGAGATCCGCAGCGCGGCAGGATCGGCCTCGTTCGACCCGACGATGGTGTAGGTGACTTCCTCGCCGGTGTCGACGTCGCGCAGATGGACGGTGGAACCGATATTGACCTTGGTGGGGTCGATCTCTTCGTCCTTGACGAGGCGCGCGTTGCGCAGCATCTTCTCCAGCTCGATGATGCGCCCTTCCACGAACGCCTGCTCGTTCTTGGCTTCCTCGTATTCGGAATTTTCGGAGATATCGCCGAACTCACGGGCCTGCTTGATGCGCTGGGCCACCTCGCGCCGCTTCACGGACTTCAGGTATTGCAGCTCTTCTTCGAGCTTCCGCAGGCCCTCGGCCGACAGGAGCAACTCCTTGTCCATGGTTACCCATTCGCTCCTTCCGACTGGCCTCGCAAGTCGCGAGCCTCGCCATCGCGAGCGACGATGTATTATATGTGGCCCCCGGAGGGCTGTCAAACGATGGTGCTCTCCCCACCCCCCGCCCGCCTCGGCACCCGCGCCGCGGGAAGGCTAGGGCCGCAGGCGCTCGATGCGTGGCTTGAAGTCCAGCTCGTCCAGCAGGCGCTCATAGTCGGCGGGTCCCAGCTCCTCGGGCCGCCGCCCGGACACGGCGACCAGCACCGCCTCCATGACGTTGGTCCCAAAAGAGCGGCCGTTCAATTCCGGCGTGGTCGTCACCAGCATGGCCGCACCCCGCTGGCGCAGCAGTTCCACGTCCTCCGGCGTCACCGTGTTCGTCAGGATGATCTTGTCCTGGAGCGAGGCCGGCATGTGGCGCCGCACGTAATGCCAGTCCCCGGCGATCACGTCTGCCCAGGCGAAGAACCGGTCGTGCCGGGGCACCGTCTCTTCCTGCTTGCGGCCTGTGGGATAGAGGACGCTTAAGGGCAGGCGCGTGGCGATGGGGGCGATCACGGCGGCCAGCCGCTCGAGGGCGCGCAGGCTGCGCAGCGGGATGGGAATGCCCAGGGCGAAGATCAGGTCCCCGAGGACCAGTTCACACCCGGTCTCCGCCAGGGCCTCGGCCATCCCAAAGCGGTCCACGGCTACGGTCACCAGGACCCGCTTGTTCCGGAAGTCGATAACGCCGTCTCTGGCCAGCTGGCGCACGACCCGGCGTTCCAGGGTGTTCTTGAGCCCGCTGCCGTCGACGATGGGCGTGCGCACCGCCGCCCGGGCCAGCGGCAGCGACGCCCGCAAGATATAGCGGCGCCGGCCGGCGACCAGGTAGAGGTCCGTACCCCCCATCCCGAAGGCATCGACCTTCCCGTCCAGCTCGCGGATGAGGGCGATGGCCTTCTGCATGTCGCCGTCGGTGCCGATCCGCTCGATCTCGATGGTCTCACCGAGCAGTTCCAGGCGCGCGCGATGGTTGCGCCGCGAGGAGCCGAGGCTCACACTGACGATGCGTTTCAAACCGCCGCTTCCTCCCGTTAACGGGAACCGGGCCTCGCGCGGCGGCACCGGATACGGCTCCCGGTTCCCGCCTCCTCCGCGGGTGAGCCACCTCCCGCAGGCCCCGGCCAACGGGTCCGGGAAGCGGGCGGGCGGCGGCTACGGCGCCCGGGCCGGCCGGCGCGCGACGGGGCCGCCCCGCGGTCACTCCTCGGTGTCGCCCGACAGGATGTCGCTGCTGACCGCCGCCATTTCGAGGACCGGTTCGGCCACGTAGATGGGCGCGCCAGCGCGCAGGGCAACGGCGATCGCATCGCTGGGGCGCGCGTCGATTTCCATGATGCCGTGCTCGGTCTGGATGTCGATCTGCCCGATGAAGGTCTCGTCCCGCAGGTCGTGGACGACGACGCGAACGATCTCGCCCTGCATCCGGCGCACAAGATTCACCAGCAAGTCGTGGGTCAGGGGACGGGGGGGCTGCATGCCCTGGAGCTGCAGTGCGATGGCACTGGCCTCCGCCAAGCCCACGGCGATGACCAGCAAGCGCTCGCCTTCGGCCTCTTTGAGCACCACGACGTTGCCGTCGGACCCCTGGACCATGCCGACGCTGAGGACCTTCATCTCGACCACGGCCCGTTCCCCCTCTCGGCCGAATGGCGTGTGCCGGCTCCGGCGTCCCGGCCCGGTGGTACCGGCCCGTCAGGACGCCCCTCATACCGGCGTCGCGTGTAACCTGAGTCATTCGCTCCCCGCCCGGGGATTCCTTTAGCCAGATTATGCGCGGTCTGGTGCCACCCTCCGCCGGCGGCACGACAATCGGACGAATGCCCGGCACCGGGGTCGCGGCCGCGGGGCCGGCCGGAGGGGCCCGCCTGCCTCGCCGTTACGGGCCGCCGGCCGGGCGCCGTTGCAGGGTACGCTGGTGCTCGTAGATGAGTCGCAGACCTTTCAGCGTCAGGTACGGATCGATCTCCTCGATGCGCCGCGACTCCGGCGCGATCAGCTCGGCCAGCCCGCCGGTGGCGACCACCCGGGCCGGCCGGTCCAGTTCCGCCTGGATGCGGTCCACGAGGGCGTCGATCTGCCCGGCGAACCCGTAGAGGACGCCCGCCCGCAGTGCCTCCGCCGTGCTTCGTCCGATGGCGCTCTCAGGCCGGGTCAGTTCCACGCGGGACAGGCGGGCGGCACGGTGAAAAAGGGCATCCAGCGAGATGGCCACGCCGGGGGCGATGGCACCGCCCAGGTAGACACCATCGGCGGAGACGACCTCCCATTTCGTGGCGGTTCCCAGGTCGACCACGATCACGGGGGTGCCGTACTCGGCCCGTGCCGCGACGGCGTTGGCGATCCTGTCCGCGCCCAGTTCCCGCGGATTCTCATAGGCGACCGGCATGCCGGTGTCGGTGTCGGGCCCCAGGACCAGCGGCTCGATGCCGAGGTCGCGACGCACCATGGTGACGATGGGCAGCAGGGCCGGCGGCACCACCGAGCAGATGGCCACGGCGTCCAGGTCACTGAGAGCCAGCCCGCGGGCTTGCATCAGGGCGGTCAGCGTCACCGCGTACTCGTCGGCCGTGCGCTCCCGGTTGGTGGCCACACGCCAGTGGGCGAGCGGCTCCGCCCCGGCGTAGACGCTCATCTTTGTGTTGGTGTTCCCGATGTCGATGGCCAGCAGCACCGTCGTTCTCTCCCACCCTCGCGGGTCTCACTCCCCACCGCCCGCCGGCGTGCCATCCCCCTCTGTCGCCCGGGGCACGCCGGCAAGGGGCTCGGCCGTGCGCACCGCCCGCAAGGCCGCGCGTTCTACCAGTTCCGCGGCCGCGTCCGCGATGGCCAGCAGGTCGGCCGGCCCTGGCTCCCCCGCCCGGCGACCCGTGGCCAGCGCGAAGGCCACGTCACCGTCCAGCAAGGTGTGGACGGGGATCACGACGCGCGCCAGCCCGGTCTGGGCTACCTGGGCGACGCGCTGCAGCCGGTCGCGGTCGAGGGGCGCGTCGGTGGCCACAACCACCAGTGTCGTGTTCGTCCCCGCGCCCGGCCACACAGGGGCCACCGCCCCCGTGGGAGGCGGCCCCACCAGCCAGCGGCCGGTGGCAGGGTCCCGCACCCCCCCGTAACAATTTAGCACCACCAGCGCCGCCACGGTCCAACCGCCACCGGTACGCAGGGAGGCTGTCCCGACGCCGCCCTTACGGGCGCCGGCCGGCCCCAGGATGGTACCCACCACGGCCCCCGTTCCCGCGCCGACGCTGCCCTCGGCCACCGGCCCACTCGAGGCCGCCTCACAGGCGGCGTACCCCATGGCGGCATCGGGGCGGGCTCGCGGGTCACCGACGGCCAGGTCGAAGAGAATGGCCGCCGGCACGATGGGCACGCGCACCACGCCGGTGTCGAAGCCGACGCCCCGTTCCTCCAGCCAGCGCATGACCCCGTCGGCAGCGGCGAGCCCGAAGGCACTGCCCCCGGCCAGGCAGATGGCGTGAACCTCCTGGACCAGCCGCCCCGGGCCCAGCAGATCCGTCTCCCGGGTGCCGGGAGCGCCACCGCGCACGTCCACCGCGCAACGGGCGCCGTCCGGGCAGAGCACCACTGTGCACCCGGTGGCTCCATCCCGGTCGGTGGCGTGGCCCACCCACACCCCTGCCACGTCCGTCAGCCCGCCCATTCGCCCTTCTCCCCCGTCACCGGCATCGCCGGCGGGATTCTCCCTCCCGCGCGCCGCGCGCAGCGGGCCCGTCGTCCCCGTCATAGCCGTTCGCCCCGCTCTGCCCGCCTTCCTCCGTCCAGGGGCGGGCCTGCTCGAGCCATACGCCGTTCCGGTCCACCGCCCGGCACAGCTCGGCCACGGTCCCCAAGCCCGGCACCACCACGCGGGGCGCGATCTCCGCCCACGGCACCAGGACGAAGGCCCGTTCCGCCACCCGCGGGTGGGGCACCACCAGTTCCGGCTCGTGGCGGATCACCCGGCCGTCGTACCAGAGCAGGTCGATGTCGAGGGTACGGGGTCCCCACCGCCGGGTCCGCACGCGCCCGGCCCGCCGCTCCAGCTCCAGGGCGTAGCGCAACAGGTCCAGCGGGGGCAGGGAGGTCCGCACCTCCACCACCGTGTTGAGGAAATCGGGCTGATCCGTGACGCCCACGGGCTTGGACCCGTACAGGGAGGCGGTGGCCACCACGCGCAAGGCAGGATGTTGATCCAGCTCGCGGACCGCCCATCGCAACCGCGCCGCCCGGTCGCCGAGGTTCGCCCCCAGGCCCAGAAAAGCCGTGACCTCCCGAGCGCCCGCCTCACAGGTCGTCACGGGACCGCCACACCTCCACCGCCACGTGGTCCAGCGCGCCCGGCAGCGGGGCCTCGGGCTTGGCCACGCGCACGCGGACGAACTCCAGGGGGAAAGCCGCCAGCAGGTCACGGGCCACGCTTTCGGCCAGCGTTTCGATGAGCTGCCGGTGGGGCCCCCTGACGATCCGCCCCACGCGCCGGAACACCTCGGCATAGTCGACGGTGAGGGACAGGTCGTCGGCTCGCCCCGCAGCCCGCACACTCAGGCCCAGGTCGAGGTCGACGATGAAAAGCTGCTCGCGCTCGTACTCCTCCGGGAGAACCCCGTGCCGGGCCCGGAAGCGCAAGCCACGCAGCTGGATCGTATCAGGGAATCCCGGCCCGGCGAGGGGCCGGCGGGTAGAGGCCGCCGGGTGGCCGGCACCCGCGGCAGAGGCCGGGCCCGCGGGTACGGGCTGGCCCGCGCCACCGGTCCCGCCCGGGGTATCCGTGCCTGCCGCCCCCAGGCCGCCCGGCGCCCGGGCAGGCATCTCCCAGTGGGGATGGCGGACGATGGCGTCCGCCATCCGGACCAGCCGCACGATGGGCGCCACGTCGTGGACGCGCACGATGTCGACCCCGTGCGGGATGGCCAGCACCACCGTGGCGGCCGTCCCCTCCAGGCGCTGGGAGACCGGCAGGTTCAGAACCTGGCCGATGGTGCTCTTGCGCGACGTCCCCAGCAGCACCGGGCGGCCCAGAGTACGCAGCCGGTGCAGCCCGCGTAAGAGCTCCAGGTTGTGCTCGGCGGTCTTGCCGAAGCCAAAGCCGGGGTCGACGATCACGTACTCGGGCGGCAGGCCGGCCGCCTCTGCCAGCTCCAGGCTGCGGCGCAAGAAGCCCAGGACGTCAGCCCACAAATCGTCGTAGTGGGTGTGGCCGTGGGGCCGGCTGTGCATGACCACGACGGGCACGCCCGCCTTCGCCGCCACGGCGGCCATGGCCGGGTCCTTTTGCAGGCCGCCGACGTCGTTGATCATCGCCGCGCCCTCCGCCAGCGCGGCGCGGGCTACCTCCGCCTTGTACGTGTCCACCGAGATGGGCACGCGCACCCGCGGCGCCAGCCGCCGGAGCACGGGCAGCAGCCGGCGGAGCTCCTCCTCTGCCGGCACGGGCGCCGCCCCCGGACGCGTCGACTCCGCCCCCACGTCGATGATGTCGGCTCCCTCTTCCTCCATCGCCAGGGCGTGCTCCAGCGCCCGCTCGGGGTCGAGGTAATGCCCCCCGTCCGAGAAGGAATCGGGGGTGACGTTGAGGATCCCCATCACATACGTGCGCTCGCCCCAGGCGAACCGCCGCTCCCCCCAGGCCAGCCCGCCCGGGACCACACGCCAGCCACCGCTCACGTGTCCCTCGCCTCCTCCACCGGTCCGGCGCCGCCTTCCTCGCCCGCCGCTCCGGCCGGTGGCGGCGGCTCCGGGATCGGTTCGTCCAGAGGCAGGACGCGCCGGGCGATGAGCCCGGCCAGGCGCTCGATGTCGGGCGCCGGCTCGCGGTCCCCGGCCAGCGGGGGTACCTCCGCCCGCACCGCACGGTAGGCCGCCGCGCACGCGGGCGACAGCCCCTCCGGGCCGGTGAACTCCAGCGCCTGGGCGGCACACAGGAGCTCGATGGCCAGCACGTAGCGCACGTGTTCGACCACCCGCCAGAGCTTCAGGGCGCTGGTCATGCCCATGGAAACGTGGTCCTCCTGGTTGGCGGAGGAGGGGATGGAGTCGACGCTGGCGGGAAAAGCCAGGCCTTTGTTCTCCGACACCAGCGCCGCCGCCGTGTACTGGGCCAGCATCAGGCCGGAGTTGAGACCCCCATCCCGCGCCAGGAAGGGCGGCAGGCCGCTCAGTTGCGGGTTGACCAGCCGCTCGATGCGCCGCTCGGCGATGCTGCCCAGCTCCGCCAGGGCCGCCGCGGCATAGTCGAGGACCAGCGCCACCGGTTCCCCGTGGAAGTTGCCGCCGGACAGCACGTCGCCGCCGGGGAAGACCAGGGGGTTGTCCGTCACGGAATTGGC
>DATCKH010000073.1:0-4297 GCA_036562425.1 Thermaerobacter sp.
CCATTTCGGGAAACCGGAAGCGGTGTTGACGAAGGGAATCCGGTCAAGTTCCATCATCCGTTCCCGCAGCCGCCGGGCCCGGGCCCGGCGCCGGAGATTGGGATAGGTGGCCCGGTTATAGATCACGTCGGGCAGCGGCAGGATGACCCGGCCCGGCTCGCCGTCCCGCTCCACCCAGCCCGCGATGCGCCCTTCCTGCCGCTCGGCGCCGTCCAGGTCGAAGACCACGGGGATCGCTCCCGCGGCGCGGGTCTCCTCCACCAGGACCCGCACCGAGGGGGACCAGTCCCGGATGGCGGCCGGGGACACCCACAGCCCCACCAGGGGGCCGATGACGAAACGATGACCCCCGTCCCGGGCCACCACGTGGACTTCCTGGCCGGGGACCAGGCCCAGTTCCCGGATCAGCCCGGGCGGGAGGGCCACCGTGCCTCGCTGGCGATGGTAGACCAGGGGCGTGGACCGCTCGCCGTGACCGATGCGGACGATTACCGCGGGCGCCGGCGAGCGGAGGGGGATCACCTGGGCGCGCTCCATCATCCGTCCCCCCTCAGGGCGAGGCCGATGGCGTAATGGATGGGCAGCCGGTACACCCGCTCCGCGATCAGCGGGTCGCGCAGCATTTCCAGGCTCGTCTTCCGGGGAGCGCCGTTGACCTCGATGATCTTGATGGTCCCGTCCTGCAACACGGCGATGTCCACTCCTATCTCGAACCGGGGTCCCAGAGCCCGGTCGATGGCTTCCGCGGCGGCCAGCACCACGCGGTGCACGTCGTTCAGCACCTCGTGCCAGCGCCCCGGGAAGGCCAGCCGCAAGACGTCCACTGGCCGGGCGACGAGGGCTCCGCGGAGGGGCGACGTGATGGGACTTCCTGGCGGTGCGACACGAGCCGCGAGTCCGGCCAGCACCCAACGGCCGCGGCCGTTCTTCTGGGCCAGGGCGCGCAGGTCGAACCGGTTGCCCAGGAAGGTCGCCAGGGGGAGCCCCTCCTGGAGCAGATAAGGCGTGCCGCGAGCCAGGCGCTTCCGAACGGCCGCCAGGACCGCGGCCCTGTCCGGGAGCCGGATCTCCAGGGGACCCCGGTTCCCCTCGGTCGTGAGCACCCAGCCACGCCTGGCCTGGGTGAGCCGGTAGACGCCCTCGCCCCGGGCGCCGGCGTCGGGTTTCAGATACAGATCGTCGTAGCGGGACAGAGCCGCCCGCAGAGCCTGTGGCGTCAGGCGGTCCGTCGCCGGCACGTGCCGGTCCAGCCAGCGGTGCTGGCGCAGGATGTCGTAGGCCACGGGCTTGGGGATGCGCTGCCACCCATCCACGATCAGGCAGCCAAGCCGCGGTGCAACGGACTCGAACTCCTCGGCCTCCGGCCGCTCCAGGCTGTTGAAGGCATGAAAGACGACCCGGGGCAGAGGCACCTCCACGGTGACCAGGTGCCGGGGGCCCGGCCCGATCTCCGCCGGGAGGCAGCCCCGGACGCTGCGAGCCCGGCGATCGAGCCTGCCTGGCGCGAAGAGCACCGGCACCGCCCCGGCTTCCAGGGCGAAGCGCACGTAATGGCTGTAGGGCGGCTGCAGGCCCCGGTCTTGCATCGTCGCCAGGAGGCGGCGCGGTGTCAGGAGGCCTACGAGGGGGCCAATCTCAAGGACGCCGTCGCCGGCCGGGCCGACAGCCGCGGTCAGGGGCGCCGGCAGGAGCAAGCGCCGCGCCAGGGGGGCTGGCAGGACGAGCCGGCCAACGCCCAGGGAGCCGTCGCCCCAAAAACGGGCGGTGGCTCGGCGCGTGCCGCAGCGCAAGCGGTACCGCCGCCCCTCGCGGAGCCCGAGAGCGCGCATGACCGCAGGAGCCAGCCCGGCAGGATCGTCTGCTGTACCGGAGATCGTATGGATCCGTACCAAGAGACGTGCCAAAGGGGGTTCCTGCCTCCCGCGCGTGGTCGTTGGCGGTGTTCCGCCAGCGACACTCTATGCGCATGTGCCGGCGGGAGAGCGGGGCACGTGTCCATTTTCGCCGTCTAGCGCGACCGCGCAGGCGATGGGGCACCCATACACGCGTCGGGCCGCGTAGGGATCGTGGAGCGGCGCCAGGTGCTCGACCCGGAGTTCCCCCTCCACCTGCAGGAGGTGGATCCGCCCGTTGGGGGAGACCGCCAGGTGGACACCCAGCTCGAACCGGGGACCCCGCTCCCGGTCGACGGCCCGGGCGGCGGCCGCCGCGGCCCGGCGTGCGCGCTCCCAGACGTCCTCCCAGCGCTCGGGGAAGGCATGGCGCAGGGCCACCTCTGCCGGCGCCGTCCAGCCGGCGGCGGCCGGGTCGGCGTCCGCCTCGGCCGGCAGGACCCGGGCGACTAGCGCCGAGGCTTCCCAGCGGCCGTGCCCGTCCTGCTGCACCAGAGCCAGGAGGTCGAAGGGATGGCCGAGGAAGGTGGCCCGGGGAACGCCTTCCTGAAGCAAGTAGTCCCCGCCGCCGGCGGCCAGCCGCCCCAGGACGGCGTGTACCGCGGCGTGGTTCGGAAGCCACTCTTGCCGCCGCTGGCTCGCTGGCAGGCCGGTCAGGAGCCATCCCCGCCGGCGTCTCCGCAGGTGGTAGACGCCGGTGCCCGCGGCCGGCAGGTCGGGCTTGATGACGATCTCGGAAAAGCGCGACAAGGCGTCAGTCAGGGTGTCCCCACGCAGGGGTCGGGTCCACGGGATCAACGTGACCAGGTCCGGTTGGGCGGACACGATGCGGAGCCCCTCCAGGTGGCCGAGGGGGCCGAGGCGGAGGACGGTGCAGTCCAGCGCGGGAGCCCGGGAGAGGAATGCGCCCGCACCCGCTCGGTCATCGCTGAACACCCGGCTGAGGACGACCCGCGGCAGGGGAAATCGGGCCGGGGTCAGGCGCCACGTTCTCCCCGCCCCGCCCTCAGGGCGCAGGCCCGCGATGGTTTGCCGGGCGAGATCGACATCACCCGCCGAGAAGAGGCAAAGGATGGCGCCCAACTCGGCGGCCCAGCGGGCATAGCCGCTATAGGGCGGTTCCAGTCCGTCACGGCGCAGCCGCGCCAGCGCCTGGGGCGAGACCAGCAGCCCGATCAAGGGGCCCAGGACCAGCTCGCCACCCTGCCGCCGGAGCCCCGCCCGCAGGGAACCGGGCAGGCACAGGCTCTCCGCCAGGGGTAGCGGTATATCGACCTGCCCGGTCCCCAGGCTGGGATCGGCCGCCACCCGGACCCGCACCCGGCGGGTGCCGAAGCGCAGGGTGCAGGGCCCCGGGGCTTGCCACAACCCCGCTAGCACCTGTGGATGCACGCGTGCGGTCCCGTCCCGGTGCGCTCCCTGTACCGTTACCCGAACCTCCAGCCCCTCCATAACCGGTTCCCACTTCCCCCCCGTCTCACCTTGCCATGGGTCCACCGCCGGCTTTTGCCCGCGCGTCACCACCTTATGCGCACCCGGCATCGCGTGCCCGAATAGAGTGACGGTGCACAAGGCGTGGAGGGGGCGGTCCCGCTGTGGCGCGTTACCATACAGACATCGACGAGATTACGCAGTTGCCGGAGGAGGAACGCCAGCGGCTGCGCCCGGTGACGAGCGAGTTCGTCTTCCGGGTCAGCGAGTATTACTTGTCGCTAATTGACTGGGACGACCCCGATGACCCCATCCGCCGCATCGTCATCCCGTCGGATGTGGAACTGGCGGAGTACGGCAGCCTGGACCCTTCGGACGAGGAGAGCAACTACGTGGCGCCGGGCTGCCAGCACAAGTACGGGCCCACCGCGCTCCTGCTGGTCTCCAAGGTGTGCGGGGCCTATTGCCGGTTCTGCTTTCGCAAGCGGCTCTTCCGCAACGACGTGGACGAGAAGCACGTGAGCCTGGACATCACCCCAGGCCTGCGGTACATCGCGGCCCACCCGGAAATCACCAACGTCCTGCTCACCGGCGGCGATCCCCTGATGCTCAGCCCCCGCCGGCTCGATCAGATCCTCTCCGCCCTCCGGGCCATCCCGCACGTGAAGATCATCCGGATCGGGACGAAAATCCCGGCTTTCGAGCCCATGCGGGTCTATGACAACCCCGAGCTGCTCGAGGTCCTGCGCCGGCACTCCCGGCCCGACGCCCGGATCCACTTCTCCCTGCACTTCAACCACCCGCGGGAGATGACGGACCAGGCCCTGCGCTGCATCACCGCCCTGCATGAGGTCGGGGCGACGCTGATGAACCAGGCGCCGCTCCTGCGGCGGGTCAACGACGACCCGGCCGTCCTGGCGGAACTGTTGGAGCGCCTGACCTGGTGGGGCGTCACTCCCTACTACGTGTTCCAG
>DATCKH010000086.1:0-8644 GCA_036562425.1 Thermaerobacter sp.
CTGCACTGCGGCATCAAGCGGCGCAAGCCGGATCTGGGCTGGATCGTCGCCGACGAGCCGTGCGTAGCCGCCGGCGTGTACACGCAAAACCGCGTGCACGCGCCCTGCGTCGACCTGACGCGGGCGGCCATCCAGCGGGCGAGCCGCCTGCAGGCGGTGGTGTGCAACAGCGGCAACGCCAATGTGTGCACGCCCCGGGCGGCCACGGACGCCGCCGAGATCCAGGCGCGAGCCGCCGCTCTGCTCGGCATCCCGGCGGGCCTGGTGGCGGTGGCCCAGACGGGGGTCATCGGCGAGCCGCTGCCCATGGACGCCGTCCGCCAGGGGCTGGCCCGCCTGCCCGCGGTCACGTCCCGGGAGGGCGGGGATGCTTTCGCCGAAGCCATCCTCACCACCGACACCCATGCCAAGCAGTGGGGCGCCGAGTGCGTCCTGGAAGAAGGGTGCGTGGTCCGCATCGGCGCCGCGGCCAAGGGATCGGGGATGATCCACCCCCAGATGGCGACGATGCTGGCCTTCATCACCACCGATGCCGCCGTGGAGCCCGGTGCCCTGCAGGCGCTCCTCCGGGAGGCCACGGAGCGGACCTTCAACGCCATCACCGTGGATGGGGACACCAGCACCAACGACATGGTCATCGCCCTGGCCAGCGGCCGGGTCGCGCCCGGCGGTACGGCGCTGGCGCCGGGCCGTTCCGGCTGGGACCGTTTCGCCGGCGCCTTCGAGGCGGTGTGCGACCGGCTGGCACGGGCCATCGCCGCCGACGGCGAGGGGGCCACCCGCATGATCACCGTCGTGGTTGAGGGGGCGCCGGACGAGGCGGCTGCCCGCCAGGTAGCCCGTACCGTCGCCGGCTCGCCGCTGGTGAAGACGGCGGTCCACGGCGCCGACGCCAACTGGGGGCGCATCCTGGCGGCGGTGGGCCGGTCGGGCCTGCCGGTGGATCCGGCCCGGGTGGACATCGACCTGGGCCCGCTGGCGGTCTGCCGGGGCGGCCTGGGTGTGCCCTATGACGAGGCCGAAGCCTCCGCCTACCTGCGGGGGGCGGAGGTGGAGATCACCATCCGCCTTGGCATGGGGGAGGCGCGGGCCAGGGCTTACGGGTGCGACCTGAGCCCCGAGTACGTGCGCATCAACGCCAGTTACCGGACGTGAAGCGAAGGACTGCGGAGGCCCGGCCGGGCCCCTCGCACCGGGGAGGCCGGCCGCGGGGCGCGGCGCCGCGGCGAGGGGCCGGGGTCGGGCGAGGATCGACGGGGAGGGCACGGCCGTGACCGCCACGGGGGTATCGACGGAGGCCGTACCGGCCAGCCAGGACGGGGCAGGGAAGACGCCGGAACTGACCGCCGAGGAAAAGGCCGCCATCCTGGCCGACGTGCTGCCCTGGATCCAGCGCTTGCAGGGCAAGGTCGTGGTCATCAAGCACGGGGGATCCACCATGGAGGGAGCCGGCCCGGGGCCGGCCATCCCCGGTGCCGGCGCTCCCGGCATCCCAGGGAGTGGCGGCAACGCCAGCGGTGCCGCCGGTGAAGCCGCCACCGGCGGCGTGCTCCGGGACATCGTGATGCTGCGGGCCCTGGGGGTACGGCCGGTGGTGGTCCACGGCGGCGGCAAGACCATCACCGCCTGGCTGGAGCGGCTGGGCCTCCCCGCCCGGTTCGTGAACGGGCTGCGGGTCACCGATGCGGAGACCATGACCGTGGTGGAGATGGTGCTGGCCGGGCTGGTGAACAAGGCACTGGTCGCGGGGTTGAACCGGCTGGACGGGGGCTGTGCCATCGGGCTCTCGGGGTTCGACGGGGCGTTGCTTACCGCCCGCCAGAGGCGGTCCCCGGCGGGGGATCTGGGCCACGTGGGCGAGATCGTGGCGGTCCGGGTGGAGTTTCTGAACAGGTTGCTGGCAGACGGGTTCATCCCCGTGATCGCGCCGGTAGCCGCCGACGAGCGGGGCGTTCACTACAACGTCAACGCCGACGACGCCGCGGCGGCGGTAGCCGGTGCCCTGCGCGCCGAGAAGCTGGTCTTCCTCACCGACGTGCCGGGGGTCATGGTGGACGCCGACCGGGACGGCACGCCGGAACCGGTCTCCCAGATCGACGCCGCCACGGCGCGCCAGTTCATCGCCCGGGGCGAGATCCGCGGGGGAATGGTGCCGAAGGTGGAGGCCGGTTTGCGGGCGCTGGCGGCGGGCGTGGGCAGCGTGCACATCATCGACGGCCGCCGGCCCCACGCGCTGCTGGTGGAGCTATTCACCAGCGAGGGCGTCGGGACCATGGTGGTAGGCGGCGAGAGGGGGCGCGTGGCGTGAGCCTGGATCACCTCTTTCCCAATTACCGCCGGCTGCCGGTGGAGTTCGTCCGGGGCGAGGGCAGCTGGCTCTATGATCGCGACGGCCGGGCCTGGCTCGACTGCACCAGCGGCATCGGCGTGACGGTGCTGGGCCACGCGCACCCGGCGGTCACCGCGGCCATCCGCCAGCAGGCCGGGCGGCTGCTGCATTGCTCGAACCTGTACCGGATCCCCCAGCAGGAGGAACTGGCGGCGCGGCTGGCCCGGCTCACGGGCATGGACCGGGCTTTCTTCTGCAACAGCGGTGCCGAGGCCAACGAGGCGGCCATCAAGCTGGCGCGGCGCTATGCGCAGCTCCGGGACGCCGGCCGGGGCGGGGCGGGTTCGGCCCGGCAGGGCGGCGCGGGCACCGGCGAGCGGGGTGCGGGCTCGGGCGAGCCGGGCGCGGGTGAGGGGGGTGCGGGCGAAGCCGCGCCGCGGGGCGAGATCATCACCTTCTTCGGTAGCTTTCACGGTCGCACGCTGGGCGCCCTGGCTGCCACCGCCCAGCCCCAGTATCACGAGGGCTTCGCGCCGCTGCCGGGCGGCTTCCGGTACGTGCCCTTCAACGACGCCGCGGCCGTCGAGGCGGCCATCACGCCCCGGACCTGCGCCATCCTGGTGGAGCCGGTCCAGGGCGAGGGGGGCGTGGTGCCGGCGGCCCCCGGTTTCCTGCGGCGGCTGCGGGAGATTTGCGACCGCCACGACCTCCTCTTGATCGTGGATGAGGTCCAGACCGGCGTCGGCCGTACCGGCACCTTCCTGGCGGTCCAGGCCGAGGGCGTGCGGCCGGACATCGTCACCATGGCCAAGGGGCTGGCCAACGGCGTCCCCATCGGGGCGATGCTGGCCACCGAGCGGCTGGCCGGGGCCTTCGGCCCGGGCAGCCACGCCTCCACCTTCGGCGGCAACCCCCTGGCCGCGGCGGCGGCGCTGGCCACCCTGGACGTCATCGAGGCCGAGGACCTCTGCGGCCGCGCCGCCCGCCTCGGGGAGTACCTGCGGGTGCGGCTGGAGGAGCTGGCCCGCCGGTACGAGGCCTGCGTCGAGGTCCGGGGCCGGGGGCTGATGCTGGGGCTGGTCCTGGACCGGCCGGCGGCACCGGTGGTGCAGGCCTGCTTCGAGGAGGGACTGCTGGTCACGGTGGCCGGCGGCCGGGTGGTCCGGTTCCTGCCGCCGCTGACCATCGATGTGGAACTGCTGGACGAAGCCGTGCGGCGGCTGGAGCGGGCGCTGGCCCGGACGGTGCGGGTGCCCGCCTGAGCCGGGCCGGGCGCCGGCCTGGGCCAGGGGTCGCGGCACCCGGGTCCCGGTGACGGTGGCGCGGCCTGGCAGCCCCAGCCCGGGTGCGGGCGACCCAGCCGGGCACGGCGCGTGAGAGCAGTGAACGCGGCCAAGTGACGGGCGCATGGGAGAAGCCGGGAGCACGGCAGAGGACGGGAGGGAGCACCATGGGCCACCCGATGGCACGCGGGAGTGACGGCCGGGTTCCCGCGGTGGCGGACGAACCCGGTTCGCCCCTGCCCGCCCTGCGGGGGCGGGACTTCCTGACGCTGGGCGAATTCACACCCGAAGAACTGGCTGCCCTGCTGGACCTGGCGCTGGTCATGAAGCGAGACTGGCAGGCCGGGCGCGGCGGGCAACCCCTGTACGGCAAGACGCTGGCCCTGATCTTCGAGAAGCCGTCGACGCGGACCCGCGTCTCCTTCGAGGTCGGCATGCAGCAACTGGGCGGGCGCGTCCTCACCCTGACCACCCGGGACATGCAGCTCAGCCGGGGCGAGACCATCGCCGACACGGCCCGGGTCCTGTCCCGCTACGTTGACGGCATCATGATCCGCGCTTACTCCCACGGCACCGTGGAGGAACTGGCCGATGCGGCCGAGGTGCCGGTGATCAACGGCCTCACCGACCTCTATCACCCCTGCCAGGTCATGGCGGACCTGCTGACCATCCGGGAGCACAAGGGCGGCCTGGCCGGGGTGACCGTGGCTTATGTGGGCGACGGCAACAACGTGGCCCACTCCTGGCTCCTGGGGGCGGCCCAGTTCGGCCTCCGGCTGCGCGTCGCCTGCCCCGCCGGGTACGAGCCCCTTCCCGAGATCGTGGCCCGGGCCCAGTCCATCGCCCGCCAGACGGGGGCCGAGATCACGGTATTGCGCGATCCGGTGGAGGCGGTCATGGGCGCGGACGTGATCTACACGGACGTGTGGGCCAGCATGGGGCAGGAAGCGGAGGCCGACCAGCGGCGGCGGGTCTTCGCCCCGTACCAGGTCAACGCCCGCCTCGTTGCCCACGCCGCCGGCGACTACATCTTCATGCATTGCCTGCCCGCCCACCGCGGGGAGGAAGTGACGGCCGAGATCATCGACGGCCCCCACTCCGTCGTCTTTGACCAGGCGGAGAACCGCCTCCACGCCCAGAAGGCGATCCTGGCGGCGCTGCTCGGCTGATCCCGGCAGGGGCACCTCCGCGGCGTGATGCCCGGGGCGTGACGGCTCGTCCCGCAGGGAAAGCCAGAGTACCGAGGTAAGCCACCGAGGGAGGGTGCCACACCGATGGCGGAAAAGATCGTGCTGGCGTACTCGGGGGGTCTCGACACCTCCGTCGCCATTCCCTGGTTGAAAGAGACTTACGGCTACGACGTGATCGCCCTCTCCGCCGACGTCGGTGAGGGCAAGGACCTGGAGTTCATCCGGAAGAAGGCGCTGCAGTCCGGCGCCGTGGAGGCGGTGGTGGTGGATGCCCGGGAGCGCTTCGCCCGGGAGTTCGTCCTGCCGGCGCTCCAGGCCAACGCCCTCTACCAGGGGCGCTACCCGCTGTCGGCGGCGCTGTCGCGGCCGCTGATCGCCCAGCTCCTGGTGGAGACCGCCCGCCAGTACGGGGCCACCGCCGTCGCCCACGGCTGCACCGGCAAGGGCAACGACCAGGTGCGGTTCGACGTCTCGGTGGCGGCGCTGGCCCCCGACTTGAAGGTGGTGGCGCCGGTGCGGGAGTGGGCCTGGTCCCGGGACGAGGAGATCGCCTACGCCCGCCAGCACGGCATCCCCATCCCGGTCACCGAGGAGAACCCCTTCTCCATCGACGCCAACCTGTGGGGGCGGAGCTGCGAGGCCGGCGTGCTGGAGGACCCATGGGCGGAACCGCCCGAGGAGGCCTACGCTATGACCGTGCCTCCCGAGCAGGCCCCCGCCGAGCCCGAGTACATCACCATCGAGTTCGTAGCCGGCGTGCCGGTCTCGCTGAACGGGGAACCCCTGGGGCTGGTGGAACTGATCGAGCGGCTGAACGAAATGGCCGGGCGCCATGGCGTGGGCCGCATCGACATGGTCGAGGACCGCCTCGTGGGCATCAAGTCGCGGGAGGTCTACGAGGCGCCCGCCGCCGTGGTGCTGATCGAGGCCCACCGGGCGCTGGAGGCCCTGTGCCTGCCGCGGGAGGTGCTGCACTTCAAGCCCGTGGTGGAGCAGCAGGTGGCCCAGGTGATCTATAACGGCCTCTGGTTCTCGCCCTTGAAGCGGGCGCTGGACGCGTTCATCCAGGAAACGCAGCAGGCGGTGACGGGCGAGGTGCGAGTGAAGCTCTACCGGGGCACGGCGACGGTGGTGGGGCGGCGGTCGCCCTACTCCCTCTACAGCCACGAGCTGGCCACCTACTCGCCCGGTGACCGGTTCGACCATAAGGCGGCGGTGGGCTTCATCCAGCTCTGGGGCCTGCCGACGCGCGTCCACGCGGCGGTGCACGCCGGTGGGGAGCCGGTGGCCGGGGCCGTGGCAGGCGGGCGGCCGCAGGAGGGCCTGTGAGGTGTGGACCGGCCGCGTCGCCTTCATCTGCATCGCCCCGTCGGCGGCGGCACCGATGACCACGGTGGAGCAGGTACGGGCGGTACCCGGCCGGGGGCTCGAGGGGGACCGGTACTTCCAGGGGACCGGCACCTTCTGGCGCCCCTTGCCTGATTACGAGCTGACCCTGATCGAGATCGAGACCCTGGAAGCCCTGGAGCGGGAGGAAGGCATCCGCCTGCACCCGGCCGATGCCCGGCGGAACATCGTGACGCGGGGAGTGCCCCTGAACCATCTGGCCGGCCGGCAGTTCCGGCTCGGCCCCGTCCTGGTCGAGGGCATCCGGCTGTGCGAGCCGTGCGGGCACCTGGAGCGGCTTACGCGGCCGGGGGTACGGGAGGCCCTGGTGCACCGGGGCGGCCTGCGGGCGCGCATCCTCACGGAGGGCATCATCCGCATTGGGGACGTGGTGGCGCCCGTGGAGGCCGGGACGGGCCCGGCGCAGGCCGTTAGCGCGGGGCAGGTCCTGCACGAGGAGCCGGCCGTGAACGACGGGCGGACCGTGAACGACGGCAGACCGTGAACGACGGCAGACCGTGAACGACGGGCAGGCCGTGAACGAGGGAAGGATCCCATGACACAGCAACCGGACGCCGGAGGAACCCGGGCCCGGGACGCCCGGCCCGGGGAGGAGAAGCCCAACCCCAAGCCCTGGGGCGGCCGGTTTACGGCCGCCACGGACCGGTCGGTGGAGGCCTTCACGGCCTCCATCGACGTGGACGCGCGGCTGCTGGACGTGGACATCCGCGCCAGCCAGGCCCATGCCCGCATGCTGGGTGCCCGGGGCATCCTGAGCCGGGAGGAGGCGGAGACGCTCATCGCCGGCCTGGACGAGGTCCGGCGCCGTCTGGAGACCGGTGAGTTCCGCCTCGACCCGGCCCTGGAGGACGTCCACATGAACGTCGAGCACCTGCTGGCGAGGGTGGTGGGCGCGGTGGCGGGCAAGCTGCACACCGGGCGCAGCCGCAATGACCAGGTGGCCACCGACATGCACCTCTACATGAAGGAGGCCATCGACCGCCTGATCGCCGCGGTGCGGGACCTGCAGCGGGCGCTGCTGGCAAAGGCCCAGGCCCACCTGGACGTCATCATGCCCGGCTACACCCACCTGCAGCGGGCGCAGCCGGTGCTGTTCTCCCACCACCTGCTGGCCTACTTCTGGATGCTGGAGCGCGATGCCGGGCGGCTGGCCGATGCCCGCAAGCGGGCGGACTGGTGTCCCCTGGGCGCGGCGGCCCTGGCAGGAACGGGCTTCCCCCTCGACCGGGAGATGGTGGCCCGGGAGCTGGGCTTTGCCCGGGTCTACCCCAACAGCATGGACGCCGTCAGCGACCGCGACTACCTGCTGGAGTTCCTGGCGGCGGGCGCGATCCTGGCCATGCACCTGTCGCGGCTTTGCGAGGAGCTGGTGCTGTGGGCGTCGGAGGAATTCGGCTTCATCGAACTGGACGACGCCTACTGCACGGGCTCCAGCATCATGCCCCAGAAGAAGAATCCCGACGTGGCCGAGCTGGTGCGGGCCAAGACGGGCCGCGTCTACGGAGCGCTCTTCGGCCTGCTGACCGTGCTCAAGGGGCTGCCCCTGACCTACAACCGGGACTTGCAGGAAGACAAGGACGGCGTTTTCGACGCCCTGGACACGCTCGAAGCCGCGATCCCGCTGTGCGCCGGCATGATCCGCACCATGCGGGTGCGGGCCGACCGCATGGCGGCCGCCCTGGAGAACGACTTTTCCGCCGCTACCGACCTGGCCGACTACCTGGTGGAGCGGGGGGTCCCCTTCCGCGAGGCCCACCGTATCGTGGGCGAGCTGGTCCTCGACTGCATCCGTCGCGGCCGCCGCCTGCAGGACCTGACGGCGGACGAGTTGCGCGCCCGCTCGGACCGCTTCGGTCCCGACGCCCTCCGGCGCCTGTCGCCGCGAGCGGTGGTGGCCGCCCGCAAGCTGTACGGAGGCACCGCCCGCGAGGCGGTGGAGAGGCAATTGCAGGAGGCGCGGGCGGCCCTGGGCCAGCAGGCGCCCTCCGGGTCGTGAATGCCTGGCCGGTTCTGCCGGCCACCCCTTACTTCCCACGGCCCCCGGTCATGGCCGCTTCGCTTGCTGCCGTGACCGGGCTTTTTCATGTGACCCCGGCGATGGAGCCCTCCGGCATGGAGCCCTCCGGCGGCGCAACATGTGCGCATGGGGCGGGCGGTGCTTGAATAAGCGGTTGTTAGACGCCAGCGTGGCCGGTCCCCCAGCCCGGCCGCGACTGGCCGGCGCCCCAGGCGGAGTCGCTGCGAACATTTGTTCCTGTTCCGTGCCCGGGCCGCCGATTCCTGCTACCCGTTCGCCGGTCTCCCGGTGCACCTGCCCAGCGGTCCCTCGCGGGCCCGCCGCCGGTGCCGGGTGGCGGTGGGGTCCGCCGCGGTCACCCGCCGCGGTCAAGCCGGTCACGGCAGCCGTTGACACGGGCGCCCGCCAGGGCTATATT
>DATCKH010000087.1:0-1673 GCA_036562425.1 Thermaerobacter sp.
GTGGTCGAGGAAGGCGTAGACGTCGTCCTCGTCCAGGATCACCTTGCTGGTCAGGGGCAGGCGGGCCGCGCTATTCACAAACTCCTCAAAATCCCGGATCAGGACGAACAGGTCCCGCTCCGGCGGCGCATCCGTTTCTTCGGACCGGACGTCCAAAGTCATCTCCTCCTCCGCTCGGCGGCCCGCGCCCGCAGGGCTTCCCGGACCGGCTCGGGCACGAGGCCGACGGGATCGACCCCGTACCGGGCCAGTTCCTTGACGATACTCGAGCTCAGATACGCGTTTTCGGGGCGGGTCATCATGAACATGGTCTCCAGGTCCTCGGCCAGGTACTTGTTGATTTGGGCCATCTGAAACTCATATTCGAAGTCGGACACGGCCCGCAGTCCCTTGATGATCACCTTCACCCCGTGCCGGTGCGCGTATTCCACCAGCAGGCCGTCGTAAGAGTCCACCGTGACGTTGGGCAGGTGGGCGGTCGCCTGGCGCGCCAGTTCCACCCGCTCCTCGGCGGTGAACCAGGGCGACTTCGACGAGTTGACGAACACCGTCACGAGCACGCGGTCGAACAGCCGGCTGGCCCGCTCGATGATGTCCAGGTGACCGTTGGTGATCGGATCGAAGCTCCCCGGGCACAGCGCCGTGATCATGGGCGTCTCCTTCCCTTGTCCTTCCGGCCGGCGGGCGGGAGTGGGTGCCGGCCTGTCCCGGCCGGCTTGTCGTGGCTTTTGTCACCCTGCCGGCCGCCGGCGCTCCGCCACGGCGCGAGCCCCCGGCCCCTCTGTTCCCGGCCGCGGCTCGCGCAGCGGCCGCGCTAACCGCCCGACCCGCCCGCGGCTCCCGTGCTTTCCGTGGCCTCCGCCATCCCGCCGGCCAGGAGATGGTCGCCGCCCGCGCCCGGCGCAACGGCGGCGGCCCGGTAATAAGTCAGGCACGTGTCCCCGTAACGGTCGGCCCGCACCCGCTCCAGCGCGGCGCCGGCCTCCGGCAGCTCCTCGCGGGGATCATGCTCGATGACCAGCAGGCCGCCCGCGGCCAGCAGGCCCGCGGCGGCGACGGCCTCCACGGTGCGTGTGGCGAGACCTCGCCGGTAGGGCGGGTCCGCCAGGACCAGGTCGAAGCGCCGGGCATCGCCCGCTAGTTTCGCAATGGCGGAGAAGACATCCTGCCGCCACACGGTGGCGCGGTCCCCGGCGCCCAGCGCCGCCAGATTCTCCTTGAGGATGCCTGCCACGCGCGGGTCGGCCTCCACGAACAGCGCCTCCCGGGCGCCCCGGCTCAGGGCCTCGATCCCCAGCCCGCCCGACCCGGCGAACAGGTCTAGCACGCGGCTGCCGGGCACTCGCGCCGCCAGGACGTTGAACAGGGCCTGCTTGACCCGGTCGGAGGTGGGGCGCACCGCTCGCCCCCGGGGCACCCGCAGGCTGCGGCCGCGCCATTCCCCGCCCGTCACGCGCATGGATTTTCACCGCCGAAGCCGGGCACCGAACTGGCAGCATCCTCCAGCGCCCGGAGGAGCCACGCGGTGCATAATGGCCGTCGCCTTCCCCCATATTATCGACTGCAAGAGCTGCGGAGGCCAATCCGTCACGGATCCTCCCCAAGGCTCTTCCTCCGGTTTCTCCTCTCCCGGCAGGCGGCGGGGTCGCCCAGGGCGCCCCGCCGCTTGCTTT
>DATCKH010000106.1:0-2768 GCA_036562425.1 Thermaerobacter sp.
CAGCTTCCGCTGCACGGTGCGCGGCTTTTGCGCCCGGTACGGCTCCCCCGTCCGCAGGATCCGCCAAGCCACGATCAAGAGCTTGCGCGCCAGCGCCACAAGGGCCTTGCGGGTACCGAGCTGCGCAGCCTTGCGCCGGAAGAACCGGCCCAGCTCCCCCTCGTCATGCCGGGCCACCGACCAGGCCGCCTCGATCAGCGCCCTCCGCAGCAGCCGATCCCCGTGGCGGCCCAACGCAGCCCGCGCCTGGTTGAGCAGGGCCCGGCGCTGGCTGTCCAGCCGTTCCCGCGTCTTCAAAAGCCGGCGCACCTGCCGCATCGGCTGGGGCGGGACCCATACGGTGGGTACGATGCCCAGCGCCGCCATCTTGGCCAGCCGCGCGGCGTCCACGCGGTCGGTGTGCCGCCCTGAACCCAAGCGCTTCAGCTCCGCCGGGTTGGCCGACTGTCTAAAGTTTCGGTAGGTGCTGGTGGGGGAAAAGCGAAGGAGAGACCTCACCAGGTTGTCCCAACGGGACAGCCGATCACCCCGACCAAGAGTGGAGGTGAGGTCTCTCCATGGATGGGGTGATTCGTCAGCTCGGCGCCATTACCCTGCAGCTGGCGCAAGCCGTCGAGAAGGCCCTTCGGGAGATGCCCGACTTTCGCACCCTGGAGGTCGCCATCATTCGGGCGACCCAGGATGCCGCGCGGCAACTGCTGGTCACGGCCTTGGAAACGCTGGACCGGCAGCTGATGGAGCATCGGGACCGCCGGCAACTGAAGTGCGTCAACCGGCAACCACGAAGCCTGATGACGTGGGTGGGCGAGATCCAGTGGGAACGACGGTATTACCAGGAGCGGCCGAGCGGCGCACGGCGGTTCTTGCTGGATGAAGTGCTCGGGCTGGCGCCGCGGCAGCGATACTCGCCGCTGGTGCAGGAGTTCGGGATTCAGCTGTGCACCCAAGTGCCGTTTGCGGCGGCAGCGGACTGGCTGGAGCGGGTGAGCTGCGGGGCCGTGCGGCTGAGCGCCATGGCCTTGTGGGCGGATGTGCAGGCGGCCGGGGCCCGAGCGGACGAAGCGGCGAAGGCGCAGCGGGAGGCGGTGTTTGAGCGGGGCGAGATCCCGCCCGGGAGCCGGCCGGCGGCCGCCGTCGACTTGGAGTTTGACGAGCTGTTGGTGCGGGGCCGGCGGCGCGGGCCGGATGGGCAGAAAGAGCGGATTGCGCTGATGCATGCGCTGGCGTATGAGGGCAAGGCGACGGACGCGCGGGGGCGGACGGTGCTGAAGAACCGGCGGGTGCACGTGGCCGTGGGCGAAGGGACGGCGTCCATCGAGGAGGCGCTGGCGGCCTTTGCGGCGGAGTGGGACTGGGCCCGGGTGGAACAGTGCACGGTGGGTGGGGACGGGGCGCCGTGGATCCGCAAGGCCCTTGAGTACCTCCCACAGGCTTCGTATCGCCTCGATCCGTTCCACCTGAAACGGGCCATGCGGCGGGGACTGCAGCACGACGCGGAAGCCCACCGGCAGCTGGCGGCGGCCCTGGCCGAGGGGAAGCCGTGGCGCGAGGTGGAGGCGATCCTGGATGCGGCTCGCCGGCGGGCGCGGGGCGAGGCACGCGATCGGGTGCGGGAGCTGGCCCAGTATCTCCAAAACCAGTGTGGCGCTCTCTGTCAAGATCCGCCTCCTGTTGCGCTTGAAGCGTGGTCCATCATCCCATAGACTGGACCCGCCGGGGACCGGTAAGGCTTTGCAACGTTGCCTCAGGCAGCGGTGCCACCGGTCGCCGGCGCTACGTTTTGCTGGTTTTGCGGGTGCCGTCTCGCGATGGCGGCCTCGACCCGCGTTCGGTCATAGGGGATCTGATCGCGGAGCATGACGTAGATGATGTCCGACATCCGCCGTGCCACCCGCTTGATGGCCTCGATCTTCGACAGTCCACGTCGGCGGCAGCGTTCGTAATAGGCCTTGGCCAACGGGTCGTGGCGCACCGCCGTGAAGGCCGCCAGCCACAGAGCGCGCTTGAGCCGGTGATTGCAGGCACGACGAGCACGGTGCTGCTCTCGACCGCCACTCTTGTGGGCCGCGGGGGCAGTGCCGTTGTACTTGGCGAAGGCGTGTCGGTTGCGAAACCGGCAGATGTCCCCCACCTCACCCAGGATGGTAGCGGCCACAATCTCGCCAACGCCGGGTAGGGTCTCGAGCTGCTGGCCGGTGGCCGGGAGGAGTTGTTCACGCAGCAGCCGGCGGAGCCGGAGCGTACGTTCGTGGATCAGGAGAAGTTCCTGGCACAGCTGGCGAATCAGCTCGGCCTTCCATTCCAGCACGAGAGTGCAGGGCCGGCGCTGGAGCTCGGCTGTGGCTGTCAGGATTTTGGCGGCCCGCTGCTGGAGGTGCTCACGACGCCGGTGGCGTTGCACCGGTCCTGTCTTGCCGCCTGCTAACTCCACGAGAACCTCGGCCAGCGCTTCGGGCGTGAACCCGCGCAGCATCTGCGGCAGGGGGAAGCGGGCGAAGAACCGGAGCGCCCACGGCCGTCCGAGGTTGCCGAAGAACGTCTCGTAGGCGGCCAGATAGGTGTCGGACAACTGCCGGTGGAGCTGGTTGAGCGCTCGGGTCCGCTGCCGCGCCAAATCCTGCAACATGCGGGCCGTTTCCCGGATGGATGTCGCCAAACGACTTGCTTCCGTGGCGTCGGGCAGGGTGTCGCCCCGGCGGAGCACCACGGCCGCGATCGCCCGCGCATCCACACGGTCATCCTTGTCCTGGCCGTAGAAATCCTTCTGG
>DATCKH010000112.1:0-17412 GCA_036562425.1 Thermaerobacter sp.
CTGCACGCAGCTGGACGTGGACCCCGAGACCCGGTTGCTGGATGCCATCCGGCCGGCCTTCCTGGAGAAGCAGCTGGCGGTCATCCTGTGCAAGAAGCACCGGCCGCAGATGGCGACGGTTCGTCCCAAGATGATGGAGCCCGCCGAGCCCCAGCCGGGGCGCCAGGGCGAGATCATCCGCGTTGACGTGGACCTGGACGAGTCGCAGCTGCGCACCGAGGTGCTGGGCGTCATCGACGAGCCCGATCCCCAGGCCCAGCTGGAGCGGGCCGACGTGGTCGTGGCCGGCGGGCGAGGCTTGCAGGATCCCAAGAACCTGAAGCTGCTCTTCGAATTCGCCGAGCGCGTCGGCGGCGTGGTCGGCGCCTCCCGAGCGATCGTCGACGCGGGGTGGATCGGCCGCGAGTACCAGGTCGGCCAGACCGGGCTCACCGTCCGGCCCAAGGTGTACTTCGCCTTCGGGATCTCGGGTGCCATCCAGCATACGGTGGGAATGGAGAACTCCGAGTTGATCATCGCCGTCAACAAGGACCCCGAGGCGCCCATCTTCAAGGTCGCCGACTTCGGCGTGGTGGGCGACCTGTTCCAGATCCTCCCGGCGCTGCAGGCCGAACTGGAGCGGCGGCTCGACGAGGAAGCGGGCCATGGTGCCGGTGCCGGGGAAGGGACCGCGGGCGATCGCGGCGTAGCGACCGGCGGCGACGTACCCGCCCAGGCCAGGGGCGCCTGACGGAGGGATGGACATGGCAGAGCGATTTGACGTCGTGGTGGTGGGTGCCGGTCCCGCGGGTCTCTCGGCCGGCCTGGTACTCGCCCGCGGGGGCGCCAACGTGCTGATCCTGGAACGCGGTGAATACCCTGGTTCGAAGAACGTCATGGGTGGCGTGCTGTACAACCACCAGCTCGACGAGCTGATCCCCGGGGGGTGGCGCGAGGCGCCCATCGAGCGGAACATCATCGAGCAGAACTACTGGCTCATGACCCGCGACTCCGCCGTCTCCTTCGGCTACCGTAACCAGGATTGGGCGGGAGATCCCCCCAACTGCTTCACGGTGCTGCGGGCCAAGTTCGACCAGTGGTTCGCCAAGAAGGTGGAGGAAGCGGGTGCGACGCTGATCACCCGCACCACCGTCGTCGACCTGCTGCAGGACGACGACGGTCGCGTGGTCGGCGTGCGGGCGGGGCGCCCCGAGGGTGAAGTCTACGCGGACGTCGTCATCCTGGCCGAGGGCGTCAACAACCTCCTGACCCAGAAGGCCGGCCTGCACAACGACTGGAAGATGAACGAGGCGGCCCTGGCCGTCAAGGAAGTCATCGAGTTGCCGCGGGAGAAGATCGAGGACCGGTTTGGCCTCGAGCCCGGCCAGGGCGCCACCATCGAGATGCTGGGCGACGCCTCCGCCGGCATGCTGGGGATGGGCTTCCTCTATACGAACAAGGAATCCCTGTCCCTGGGCGTCGGCGTCCTGGTCAAGCACCTGGTCTACAGCGGCATGAATCCCAATGACCTGCTGGAGCGGCTCAAGCAGCATCCGAAGGTGCGGCCCCTGATCGAAGGCGGCCGGGTCATCGAATACTCGGCCAAGCTCATCCCCGAAGGCGGGTACAAGGCCATTGCGCGGCTGTTCAAGGACGGCGTGATGGTCGTCGGCGACGCGGCGGGCCTGACCAACGCCATCCACCGCGAGGGCTCCAACCTGGCCATGACGTCCGGTCGCATCGCCGGCGAGGTGGCGCTGGAGGCGCTGGCCGAGGGAGATCCCACCAGCCGCGTGCTACGCAGGTATCAGGAGCGGTTGGAAGAAACGTACGTGTTGAAGGACTTGCGGAAATACAATCATGCCAACGAGTTCTTTGACGAGAACCCGCAGTTCCTCCGGGACTACCCGGAGTTGCTCAGCCGCATGATGCGCGAGTTCTTCACGGTGGACAGCACGCCCAAGTGGGATAAGCAGGCCAAGATCCTGCGCATGGTCCGCCGTGAACGGCCGCTGTGGCGCATCGCCTACGACCTGTTCAAGATGTGGAGGGCGATCGGATGAGCGCGCAGGCCCTGGCGGCGAAGCCGGTCCCAGGCGAGGAGAAGGAGAAGAAGGACTCCAGACCGGTGTCCATCGAGGATAAGCTATACCTGAACCGTTTCAATGCCGACAAGCAATCGCACCTGTTCATCATCGACCCGGAGATCTGCCTGACCAAGTGCCCGGAGCAGTACTGCACCAAGTTCTGCCCGGCCCACGTCTACGAGTGGGATGCGGAAGCCCAGAAGATCCTGGTCGGTTACGAGGGGTGCATCGAGTGCGGCACGTGCCGCATCGGCTGCCCCTTCCGCAACATCAAGTGGCTCAACCCGCGCGGGGGCTACGGCGTGCAGTATCGCCAGGGTTGACGCGCCGCCCCCGGAGGTGACCGATGGCTATCTCACGCGCGGAACTCCTCAGCCAGGCCCGCCAGGCTGGCGAGCGGCTGTACGTCGAGTGGATCGAGCCGCTGGCGGTCGCGGAAGGTCGAGAGGCGGGAGCTTGGGCGGTGGCGCTGGCCGGTTCCGGAGCTACCGGCTACCGCGACGCCTCCTCCCGCCTGGACCTCCTGGTCACGGGCCCGGCCGCGGGCGTCAATGCGCTGCGCCGGCGCCTGCCGGCCCGGCCCGGGCGGGGAGGACCGGGTACCTGCCACAAGCTACCCGCCTGGGCGGGTGGCGGCAAGCTGGTCCTCCTGACATGGGATGAACTGGAGTCGGAGGCCGGCGCGGCCACGGAAGCGGTCGTCGCCCTGCTGGCCAGTGCGGAGCCCCTGTTCGACCCGGCCGGGCGGGTGCGCGGCGTGATGGACCAGCTGTTCCCGTTGCCCGCCGCCTGGTACGGCGCGCGCATCCGGGAACGTTACCGGTGCGTGCGCCGCCGCACCGCGTCCATCGCCTGGAACCTGCGGCGGGGGCAGGCCTTCGCCTTCCTGGCCAGCTTTGTCGAGTGGCTCGACCACGTGCTGCACCTCTGCCTCTACACGGACCAGCAGCCGCCGGTGGACCGCAAGTGGCTGTTGCAGGCGGCCATGCGCACAACCCTTGGACGAGCCCTGCGGGCGGACCTTTACGATCTCTTCTCGCGACTGGGCGAGGTGGCAACGCTGGGAGGAAGCTACGACCCCAGGGAGAACCGCCTTTACAATGCCATCGCGGGTGTTCACGGCCGCCTGGCAGCGGCCCTGCGCGAGCGGGGGCTGCTAGAGAAACGGGAGGATCCGGCGTGAAGCTTTTCGCTTATGGCACGTTACGCCGCCGGGGGCGCATCGAGGCCCTGGTGGGCCGCAGGCTGGAGGATCCCCAGCCGGCAACCCTGGAGGGTTACCGGCTCTACGACACGGGCCGGGGCTACCCGGTGATACTGGAAGAAGCCGGTCATCGCGTCCGGGGTGTGGTCTGGACCATCGAGCCGGGCGACCTGGTGCACCTCGACCACTACGAGGGCGCGGACGAAGACCCGCCTTACTATTTCCGGCGTACGGTCCGGGTGCGCACGGAAGCGGGGGAGACCGAGGCCCTGGTGTACGTGGGCAATCCCGACGCCTTTGATCACTTGGTGCCGATCGAATCCTGACTCGTACCCTCCGCGCCCTCCCGCACTTCCATCCCCTTCGTCCTGGGAGGACATCCCGCAGACAGAAGCCGTACCGCTGGCGCATAGACTCCCCCGGACCCATCTTGCGGCGTCCGGAGGGAGTGGCATGCAGGGGGAGCGCACCCTACCTGGGGCCCGGGACCCGAACTCGCGGCCGCCGGCCAGACCGGATTGGTGGCCGGCCTGGCTGGACGCAGGGGAGCGCGTGTTCGTGCGGGTGGTCATCGGCGCCCTGGTGTTGCTGGTCATGGTCCAGACCTGGGCAGCCGCCCGCCAGTCCCCGGGTGACGACGCGTATGGCCGCGTGCTGGCGGAATGGGGCTACGATCCGGACATGGCCCTGGCCTTTCCCGGCGCCGGCGGCGCTGGCGAGGAGGCGGGCGCCCAGCAGCCGGCACCGGTGATGGCCGGACCGGCGTGGCCGGCGGGAGCCGGCGGGCAACGAAGGGCACAGCCCCCGCCCTTCGTCATCACCCTGCGCTGTGAAGGGCCCGGCCCGGTCGTACTGCACCTCAACAAGCAGCCCGTGGCCGTGCTGCATCCAGGCCAGATCCGGCCGGTCGCGGTACGGCCCGGCGACCGGGTAGCGGTCGCAGCGGCGGGTCCCGCCCGCGGCCACGTGCGGGTGACCTACGCCTCGGCCGGCCTGTCGTCGCCCCAGTCCGGCCAGCGGGTTGCCGCCGGGCAGGAACCGGTGTTCATCGAGGTCCGGGCGCGCGGCGGCTCCTGACCCGTCCCGCGGCGACGTGTTATAATTGCGGGCGATTGGAACGCGCGCGGTGACCGGGCGGGCGTGGTGGAGGGCACGGCCGCCCGGGCGCAGGGAATTGCCCACGCTGCGTCGAAGTGGACGGAGGGAAACGTCGTCCTTGAAACGCGTGATCGCCATCGATGGGCCGGCCGGTGCGGGAAAGAGCACCGTGGCCCGACGCATCGCTGCCGCCTTGGGATACTTGTATGTGGACACCGGGGCGATGTACCGCGCGATGACCCTGAAGGTGCTCATGAGTGGCGTGCACCCGGCAGACCGTGAGCGCGTCGCCGAGATCGCACAGGAAACCGACATCGCGCTGGTGACGGGGCCCGACGGGGCCCCGCAGGTTGTTCTCGACGGCATCGATGTCACCAGCCGCCTCCGGGAGCCCGAGATCGACGCCGCGGTGTCCACCGTGGCCGCCGTGCCGGAAGTGCGGGAGCGGCTGCTGGCCGTCCAGCGCAAGCTGGCCGAACGGGGCGGCGTCGTGCTGGAGGGGCGCGACACCGGCACCCACGTCGCACCGGATGCGGATCTCAAGGTGTTTCTCACCGCGTCACCCGCGGAGCGGGCCCGCCGGAGGTACCGGGAGCTGGTGGCAGCGGGACACCAGACGACGCTGGCTGAGGTGGAGCGGGACCTGCGGCGGCGGGACGAGCAGGACATGACCCGCTCGGCCGCACCGCTGCAAAGGGCCCCGGATGCCATCGAGCTGGATACCACCGGCCGCAGCATCGACGCGGTGGTGGAAGAGATCCTGCGGTATTGCCGGGAGGACGCCTGAGTGCTGTACAGCCTGGCCAAGGCGATTTTCTGGCTGCTTTTCGCCCTGGTGTTCCGGTGGGATGTGAGGGGGCTCGAGCACGTACCCAAGGGCGGTCCGTTGCTGGTGGTCGCCAACCACTTCAGCTGGCTCGATCCCCCGCTGGTGGGAACGGTTTTACCCAGGAAAGTTCATTTTATGGCCAAGCAGGAACTGTTCCGGTACCCCCTCTTCGGGTGGCTGCTGAAGCGAGTGGGTGCCTTCCCGGTACGGCGGGGACACCCTGACCGCCAGGCTCTGCGCCACTCCCTGGACCTGCTCCGGAGGGGAGAGGTGGTGGGGCTCTTCCCGGAAGGCACCCGCAATCGCGGCAGCCTCGGCCCCTTTGAACCGGGGGCCGGCCTGCTGGCCGTCAAGTCCGGTGCCCCGGTGCTGCCGGTGGCCATCGACGGGCCCTATCGCATCGGCAGGCAGGTTCGCGTCCGGATCGGGCCGCCGCTGCGCTGGGACCAGACCGACGGCGAGAGGTCCATCGAGGCGGTAACGGACAGGATGCGCGAGGCCATCGCGGCACTGCTCGCGCGGGATGCCAGGAAGCACGCGACGAGCGGCCGTACCCATGCAGGTTAAGCAGCTCGAAGGGGGTCGTGTCGAGGATGGAGGAGATCCGCGATCCGCAGGCGGGCGCCGCAACACCCGAGGAGCAGGGGCGCCACGCCGCGCAGGAGGTGACCGGCGGGACGGCTGCGGGGGCAGGCACACCGCAAGCGGCGGAGGCTGCCAATGGGCCGGGGGCCGTGGCCCGCGGCCAGCTGGAGGCCCAGGCCGAAGCCGGGTCCGCGCCGGAGGAGCAGGGCACTGAGGACGTCCCGGGGGCAGCGGACGATCCGGCCGGCCCGGCGGGAGGGGTTACAGCGGAACACGGCGGTGCCGCCACGGCGGGGGACGGACCGGCTACGGCCGGGGAGCCCGGCCCGCAGCCGGCGACGGCGGCTACCGGCGCTGCCGCTGAGGGGGGCACGGCCGCCGGCACGGCAGCTGCGGAACAGGGTGGCGAGGCGACCGAACCCAAGCAGGCCATCGCCGAGCAGCTGGCGCCCACCCGCCTCAGCCGGGGCCAGCTGGTCACCGGGACGGTGGTACAAGTCGCCGACGACCACGTGTTGGTCGATGTCGGCTACAAGACGGACGGCACGATCCCCAAGACCGAGCTGCGGCTGCTGGGCGGCAAGCGTCCCGACGAGGTGTATCAGGTCGGGCAGCAGATCCCCGTGGTGGTCATCGGCGTCACCGACAAGGGCGAGGGCGGGCTGCTGCTGTCCCACCGCCGGGCCGTGGAACGCGAGGCCTGGGAGCGCTTGCGCCACGCCTATGAGGCCGGAGAACCCATCGAGGTGCCGGTGGTGGAACAGGTCAAGGGCGGCCTCGTGTGTGACGCAGGCGTGCGCGCCTTCATGCCGGCGTCCCACGTGGAGCGGGGTTACGTGGCCGACCTCAGCGGGTACGTTGGCACCACGGTCCGGGCCAAGATCATCGAGCTGGACCGGAGCAAGCGCCGGGTCATCCTCTCCCGCAAGGAATTGCTGGAAGAAGAGGCGCGGCGCCGGGCCGAGGAGACCCTGGCCAGCCTGGAGGAAGGACAGATCCGCACCGGCGTCGTCAAGGGCCTGACCGACTTTGGCGCCTTCATCGACCTTGGCGGCGTCGACGGGCTGCTCCACGTCTCGGAGATGCACTGGGGCCGCGTGGACCATCCGCGCAACCTGCTCAGTGAGGGCGAAACCGTCCAGGTCAAGGTCCTCAAGGTGGATCGGGAGCGCGGCCGGATCTCCCTCAGCCTCAAGGAACTGATGCCCGATCCCTGGGACGACGTGGCGCGCAAGTACCCGCCGGGCGCGACGGTCCAGGGACAGGTGGTCCGTATCGTGCCCTTCGGCGCTTTCGTCCGGCTCGAGCCCGGGGTTGAGGGCCTGGTGCACATCTCCCAGCTGGCCGACCGGCGGGTCGAGTCGCCGGAGGAAGTCGTCCAGGAAGGGCAGGAGGTGGAGGTCCGCGTCCTGCGGGTCCAGCCCGAGGAGCGGCGCATCAGCCTCAGCATGCGCCCGCCGGCGGAACCGCGGCGATCGGGCCCTCGTACCGAGCGGCCCCGGCGCGAGCGGGAGCGTGAGCGGGGCCAGGCGCGGCCGGCACCCGCACCCGCCGCGGATACGGGTGGCGGAATTACCATCGGCGAGATGTTCGGCGACCTCCTGGAAGAAACCAAGGACCGCCTGGCCGAGGCGGCCGGCGAGACGAGCTCGAATAGCGAGCAGGAGCGCTGAGCAGGACCAGAGGGCCAGAAAGACGAGCCGCCCGGCAGGCTCGGCAGGATCCGCAGGCTCGCCAGCAGCCAGATGGCAACGGCCGGGGAGACGCGTACGGCAGGCGGCGCGGGCGCCCACCGCCCGGGGTGGGCCGCGCCGCCTGCCTTTTTCTCCGCCGCCCGGGCGTCGCTCCTGCCCGCGTACGGCTCGTCTCGCCGCGTAGCCTCCCGGGGGCGGGGGCACCCTTACAGCGGGGGTGACACCCGGTGAGCGGGGAGCTCCTGCTGGTCCTGGGGCTGGCCGCGCTGGCCCTGGGCATGATGCCGGGCACCGAAGCCCTGGGCATGCCTCCCTTCCGCCTGGCCCTGTGGGGGTGCCTGCTGCTCGTAGGGAGCGCGGTGAGCTTCGACGTCGCCCGCTGGCCCGTGGCACTGTCGGTGAACGCCGGCGGCGTCTTCGTCCCGGTGGCGGCCGCGGTGGCCTGGGGCGTGGGTACCCCGGCGGATGAGCGGCGCCGGGGCCTGTGGGCCATGCTGGCGGTGGCCGCCGTCGGCTTCGCCATGATGCGGGTTCTCGGTAGCTCGCCATCTCCTGCCTGGGTCTCGCCGCCGGTGCTGACGGGCGTCACGGCGGGCGTGATCGCCTCACTCCTGCCGCACGAGCCCCGCACGGTGGCGGTGGCGGCGTGCGCCGGGCTCCTGGCCGCGCAGTGCGGGGTGGCCCTGGACCTGGCCCTGGCCGCCGAGCCCGTGCTGGTCACTGTCGGCGGCGCCGAGGGATACGACGCCCTGGTGATTGGGGCAGTTACGGGCGCGGCCCTGTCGCTGCTCGGCAGGCCCGGGGGAGAGCGGCCGTGAACCCGTCCTTCCCGCCCTTGCTGGGGCAGGCCGTGGCCCTGGGCATGGTGGCCGGCGTGCTCACGCGCATGCTCCTGCTGTCCTCCGATTACCGCCGCTACCCGTCGCTTCCCCACGGTTATCTGACCCACCTGTCCCTGGGCGTCATCGCGGCGGCCGTGGGCGCCGCGGCGGTGCCGGCCTTCGTCCGGGGGGAGTGGACGGCCGTCACCTTTCTGGTGGTCGTCGCCACCCAGTTCCGGGAGATCCGGGACATGGAGCGCCAGACCCTGCGCGCCATCGACGAGATGGCCCTGGTGCCCCGGGGCGCGGCTTACATCGAGGGCATCGCCCGGGTCTTCGAAGCACGCAGCTACCTCACCATGTTCACCGCCCTGGTCACCAGCGGGACCGTCGTGCTCACCGGATCCTGGCTCGCCGGCGCGCTCCTGGGCGGGCTGGCGTTACTGCAGGCCCTGAAGCTGAAGACGGGCCGCATCCTGGGGGAGATCGCCACGGTGCGGGAGGCGCCCCTGCGTTTCGAGGGACCGCACCTGTACGTCGAGGACGTCTACATCATGAACGTGGGCCTGGCGCAGGAGCGCGAGCTGCTGCAGAAGCACGGGCGCGGCTTCGTGATCGAACCCCGGGACGCCCGGGCTCGGGACGCCCTGGCCGAGCCGGGTCAGCGCCAGGCCATCCTCTTCGAGCTGGTCAACGCCCTGGGCTTGCGCAAAGACACGTCGGAGCCATTTTGGACGCCGATGCTGCGCAAGAACGCCGACACGGGACGCATGGCGCTGGTCGCGGCCGTCATCGACGCGGATCCCGCCGCGATGCGCCGGGTGCTGGAGCGGGTACCCGTGCTGGAGTCGGCGCGGCGGGGCGTGGCCTCCCCGGCGGGGCCGGAACGGGGCGCCAGCAAGGGCGGGGAGGAGGCGGCATGGCCGAAGTAGCACCGCGCAAGTCCATCCTGGCGATGGTGACCACCGACCGGGACAAAGTGGCGGCGGGCGGCGGCGCGCCCGTGTTCTACGCCCGCGACGAGGACGAGGCCCAGCACACGGCCTTCCTCCTGTCCCGGATCCTGGACGCCATGGTCCACGACCTGGAGAACGGGGTTCTGATCCTGGTTCGCCATTGACCCCCCTGGCCAGCGGCCCGGGCAGGGCGGCGCAGGCTGGCTCGCGTTGACGGCCCCCGTGACCACTGGCATGATGAGGGCGGAGCGGGAGGGGAGCGCAGCCAATGAAGCCCATCGTGGCCATCGTGGGCCGGCCCAACGTGGGCAAGTCGACCCTGTTCAATCGCGTGGTGGAACGCCGCCTCGCCATTGAGGACGACGTGCCCGGTGTCACCCGCGACCGCCTCTATGCCGACACCGACTGGGCCGGGCGGGAGTTCACGCTGGTGGACACGGGCGGCATCGCGGAGGGAGAGGATCCCCTG
The DNA here is from genome assembly GCA_036562425.1 of Thermaerobacter sp. GTDB lineage: Bacteria > Bacillota > Sulfobacillia > Thermaerobacterales > Thermaerobacteraceae > ZC4RG37. Next base: position 9,723 of record DATCKH010000112.1, read on the forward strand.
ACGGTCCAGGTCCGCAAGCAGGTGGAGATCGCCATCCGCGAGGCCGACGTGCTGGTGATGGTGGTGGACGGGCAGGCGGGGCTGACGCCGGCCGATGAAGAGGTGGCCCGCCTGCTGCGACGCGCGGGCAAGCCCACGGTGGTGGCGGTCAACAAGGTGGATGACCCGCGGCTGGACGGGGTGGAGTACGACTTCTTCCGCCTGGGGCTGGGAGAGCCCGTGCCCGTGGCGGCCAGCTACGGGCGTAACGTGGGCGACCTCCTGGATGCCGTGGTCCGGCTGCTGCCGGACAAGGCGCCCGAGCCGGCAGCGGAGGAGGACGAGATCGCGGTCGCCATCGTCGGGCGTCCCAACGTGGGCAAGTCGTCCCTGGTGAACCGGCTGGTGGGTGAGGAACGGGTCGTCGTCAGCGATGTGCCCGGTACCACGCGGGATGCGGTAGACGTGGTCTGGCGGCATGGCGACGCGGTGTTCCGGTTCATCGACACCGCCGGCCTGCGGCGCAGGAGCCGCGTCAAGGACGACGTGGAGTTCTACAGCGGCCTGCGCACGCAGCGGGCCCTGGCTCGGGCCGACGTGGCCTGCCTGGTGCTGGACGCCCGCGAGCCGGCCACGGATCAGGACAAGCGCATCGCCGGCCTCGCCCTGGAGGGCGGCAAGGCCTGCGTGCTGGCGGTCAACAAGTGGGACCTGATCCGCAAGGGGCCCACCACCGCCGACGAGTACCGCGAGGCGCTCTACCGGGAGTACGACTTCCTGCGCTTCGCGCCCATCGTCTTCATTTCCGCCCTGACGGGACAGCGGCTGGACCGTCTCGTGGAGACCATCGCCCAGGCGGCCCGCAACCACCGGCGCCGGGTAAGCAACCTGGCCCTCAACCGGGTGCTGGAGGACGCCATGGTGGTACACGAGCCGCCCAGCCGCAAGGGACGGCGCCTCGAGATCAAGCGCGTCACGCAGGTGGGCGAGCGCCCGCCGACCATCCTCTTTACGGTGAACGATCCGGACCTGGTCCACTTCTCCTACCAGCGCTTCCTGGAGAACACCCTGCGCCAGGCCTTCGACTTTACCGGTACGCCCCTGCGCCTGATCTTCCGGGCGGCAGGCAACAAGTCCCGGGAATAACCGGTACGCGCCGCAGCAGTGGCGGTGACAGGAGATCGGCGGCGCGGGACGAACCGGTTAAGGAGCCCGGCACCGGGGCCGGAGGGAGCCACGTGTTTCCCCCGGGGCCGGTACGGGCGGCCGAGTGCTGCGAAGGTGAGATGATACATTGCAGGCGGTCATGCCTCTGCTCATCGTGATTCTCGGGTACCTGCTGGGCTCGCTCCCCTTCGGCTTATGGCTCGTGCGGGCGTTCCGCGGCGTCGACATTCGCCAGTACGGCAGCGGCAACATCGGCACCACCAACGTGCTGCGGGTGGGCGGACCCGGCCTCGCCCTGCTGGTGCTGCTGGCCGACGCGGGCAAGGGATGGCTGCCGGTCTGGCTGGCGCGGGCGCTGGATCTCGGGGAGGGAACGGCGGTGCTGGCCGGCGTGGCGGCCATGGCCGGTCACAGCTGGTCCGTATGGCTGCGCTTCCGCGGAGGCAAGGGCGTGGCCACGGGCCTGGGCGTGCTGATCGGCCTCGACGGCCGCGTGGCCTTGATTGCCGCCGGGACCTGGCTGGCCGTCGTGCTGCTGACCCGCTACTCGTCGCTGGGCTCCATGACCGCCGCCCTCAGCGTGCCCATCGTCATGGCCTGGCTCCACGCGCCGGCGCCGCAACTGGCCTTCGGGATCACGGCTTTCGTCGTGGTGCTGGTGCGGCACCGGGCCAACATCCAGCGGCTGCTACGCCGCGAGGAACTGCCCATCACCCTTCAGATCGACACGCGAGGCCGTTGAGGATGCGGGTCGCCGTCCTGGGAGCGGGTGCCATCGGATGCCTGGTCGGTGGCCTGCTGGCGGCCGCAAGCCATGATGTCGCGCTGATCGGCCGCCCGGGTCGCCTGGCGGCCGTGGTGGAAGGTGGCCTGCGCGTGCGGCTTCCCGGGGGCCAGCGCCTGGCGTCGTGCCCGGCCGTCTTCGCCAGCCCGGCCGCTGCCGCGGCCGAATGGGGTACGCCCGACGTCGTAGCCCTCACCGTCAAGGCCTTCGACGTGCCTGAGGCAGCCCGCGCCCTGCAAGCGGCGTGGCCTGCCGTCCCCGCCGTGGTCGCCTTCCAGAACGGAATCGGCACGGAAGAACACCTGACCCGCCTCTTCGGCCCGGAACGGGTCGTCGCCGCCACCGTCACCCTCAGCGCCGGTCTCCAGGACGGCGAGGTGGTGGTCTTCAACCGCGCCGGCGGCCTGGCCCTGGCGCCGGTTCCCGGTGGCGAAGCGGCCTGCCGCCGCTTGGCGACGGCCTGGACCGGCCTCCCGGTACCCCTGGCCCTGGCGCCGGACGCCGCTTCCCTCAAGTGGTCGAAGGTGCTCCTCAACCTGGTGGGGAACGCCGTCGGCGCCATCCTGCAGTGGGACGTCGGCCGCATCTTCCGGCATCCCTTCACGGCCCGCCTCGAGCACCGCAGCCTGCGGGAGGCCGTGATGGTGGCCCGCGCCGCCGCGCCGGTCCTCGTCGACCTGCCCGGCTATCCCGTCCGGGCCTTCGCCCGCCTGGTGGAATGGCTGCCCGCCCCGCTGTTCGCGCGGCTGGTGGGCCCGCGCGCCGCCGGGGGGCGCGGGGGCAAGCTGCCATCGGTGGCCCTGGACCTGGCCGCCGGGCGGCAGCGCACGGAAACGCCCTACCTGCACGGCGCCGTGGCCCGGGAGGCCGTTGCCCGGGGCCTGGAGGCGCCTGTCAACGGCGCCCTCGCCCGGCTGGTGGAGGAACTGGCTGCAGATCCCGCGCAACGAGAACGCTACCGTGACCGGCCCGACGAGCTCGGGCGCGTCCTGGCCGCGGGCGGTCTCAGGCTGTAAACCCTACCGCCCGGCTCGCCCGTCGCCGGCCGTTCCCGCGCACAAGGTCGTCCACCTCGCGACATATCCCCTCCCGGGGCTCATATACATGGTACTGGCCTCGGACAGGGGCCGGCCGTTGTCTGACCGACCAGCCAGTGCCGCGGGGGACGGCGGCAGCGACGGGAGGGAAGGCGCGTGGAGCGTTATGACATCTTTCGCGATATCGCCGAGCGCACCGGCGGCGACCTGTACATCGGCGTGGTCGGTCCGGTGCGGGCGGGCAAGTCGACCTTTGTCAAGAAGTTCGCGGAGCTCCTGGTCTTGCCCAACATCGCCGATGAGCACGACCGGCAACGGACCCAGGACGCGATCCCGCAAAGCGGCGCCGGCCGCACCATCATGACGGCGGAGCCCAAATTCATTCCCGACGAGGCCGTCGAGATCACCGTGAAGGAAGGCCTGACGGTGCGCGTCCGCCTGGTGGACTCCGTCGGCTTTCCCGTGCCCGGGGCCATCGGCTACACGGAGGAAGACGGCCCGCGCATGGTCACCACGCCCTGGTTCCAGGAGGACATCCCCTTCGAGGAAGCCGCGGTGGTGGGGACCCGCCGGATCATCACCGAGCACTCGACCCTGGGCATCGTGGTGACCAGCGACGGCTCCTTTGGCGAGATCCCCCGGGACAACTTCGTCGAGGCGGAGCGGCAGGTCGTCCAGGAATTGAAGGAGATCGGCAAGCCGTTCGTCATCCTGTTGAACACGGCCGACCCGCTGTCGCCCGAGACCGCCCAGCTGGCGGAGAACCTGGCCTACGAGTACGACGTCCAGGTGATCCCCATCGCCCTCAACCGCGTCACCGAGCAGGACCTGCTGGTCGTGCTGGAACAGCTCCTCCTGGAGTTCCCCGTCCGGGAACTGGTGGTGCGCCTCCCCGCCTGGATCGAGGAGCTCCCCGCGGATTTCTGGCTGCGCCGCCACTACAACGACGCCATCGCCGCCACGGTACAGAACGTGGAGCGGCTCCGCGACGTGGAACGGGCCATCGCCCAGCTGGCCGAGTACCAGCACATGGAGAAGGTCGTGCTGGAGGACCTGGACCTGGGTACGGGCGTCGCCACCGTGGACGTTACGGTGCCGGAGGACCTGTTCTGGCAGGTGCTGGGCGAGATCAGCGGCATGGAGATTCGCGGTAAGGACGCGCTGGTCCGCCTGATCCGCGACCTGAGTCGGGCCAAGGCCGTCTACGACCGCATCGGCCGGAGCCTGGAAGAGGTCGACGACCGGGGCTACGCCGTCGTCATGCCCTCCCTGGATGACATGGTCTTCGAGGAACCCGAGCTGATCCGCAAGGGCGGCCAGTTCGGCGTGCGCCTGCGCGCCAGCGCGCCCGCACTGCACCTGTTCCGCACCGTGGTGACCACGGAAGTGGCGCCCATGATCGGCTCGGAAAAACAGTCCCAGCAACTGGTCAACTACCTCATGGAAAAGTTCGAAGACGACCCGCGCAAGATCTGGGAATCGGACATCTTCGGCAAGTCCCTCGACGAGCTGCTCAAGGAGGGCATCGAAGACAAGATCCGGTCGATGCCGGCACCCGCCCAGGACAAGATCCGCGAGTCGCTGGAACGAATCGCCAACGAGGGCAGTGGCAACCTGATCTGTATCATCCTCTGACCCCTGACCCCGGTCGGGCCCTTGATCGGCACCGGCGCCGGTCGCGGGGCCGGGAGCCGTGCAAGCGAGGGAGGCGGCAACCCTTGGACCCGGAGCTCGCGCGGACGGTGATGGCCGTCCCCCTCATCACGGGCGTGGTAGAACTTTTGAAGAGGCAGGGAATGCCGGCCGCCTGGGCGCCGCTTGCGGCCATCGTGCTGGGCGTCGCCCTGTCACTGGGCTACGCCGCCGCCGGCGGCTCGCTGTGGTTTGAGGCGGTGATCGGCGGCCTGGCCACGGGCCTGGGAAGTATGGGCCTGTACAGCGGGGTGAAGCACTACCGGGAGACCGGCCGGGAGAACGGGCGCTAGGATCCGGCCCGTTCCCCCGGCGCCTCGAAAACGATGGGGTGCTCCGTGATGTGCCCGTCGACGATCCGGAAGGCGCGCAGGACCGGGCGCGCGGGGTCCGCCAGGGACGCGATCACGTAGTACGCGTCCGGGTAGTACGCGAAGCGCACGTCGGTGGATGACGGGTACGCCTCGGAGCGGGGATGGCTGTGGAAGATCCCCCACAACTCCTCGCCGCGTTCCTCCAGTTCCCAGAGAATGCGCAACTGATCCTCCGGGTGCACCGTATAGCGGACCGGGGAGCGATCCGCGTTGCGCGCCGGGTAGAAGCGGCGCGCCCGCTCGCCGGTGCCGCCGATGATCCCGCACGCCTCCAGCGGCGCCTCCGCGCGGGCGTGGGCGATCATGGCCTCCGCCACGTCCTGGGGGATGAAGAGCGAGCGCGGGGAGGAGCGAGCCTGCTCGCCCGTCAACGCCCGCTCCCCGCCTCGACCGGCAGGCGGTGGACACGCCACGCGATCATGCCCCCTTGCAGGTTGTACACGCGCGGGAACCCCGACTGGGAGAGGAATTCGGCGGCCAGGCGGCTGCGTTCACCGACCTCGCAGACCAGCAGGAGGGGCCGCTCTGGGTCCACCTCCTCCAGGCGGTCGGCCAGCTTGGCGAGGGGGATCAGCCGGGCGCCGGGGATGTGATCCCGCGCGAACTCCCATTCCTCCCGGACGTCGATGACCTGCATTTCGCCGCGCTGCACGGCCTCGGCAGCTTCCACGGGCGACAGCTCCACAGGGCCCGCGGCCTCTTGCGCGGCCTGGGCCGCCCGCTCGCCGGCGTGGCCGTCCCGCGCCTCCCGGCCCGGCAGGGGCGTGCCGCAGAAGGCCTCGTAATCGATGAGCTCCTTGATGGTAGGATTGTCGCCGCACACCGGGCACTGGGGATTGCGCTGCCAGTGCAGCACCTGGTAGCTGGCGCTCAGGGCGTCGTAGATCAGCAGCCGCTCGGCCAGGGTCTCGCCGACCCCCAGCAGGATCTTGATGGCCTCCAGCGCCTGCAGCGTCCCCATGTGCCCGGCCAGGGCGCCGATGACGCCGGCCTCGGCGCAGCTGGGAACCATGCCTGGCGGCGGCGGCGACGGGTACAGGCAGCGATAGCATCCGCGGCCGGGCATGAAGACCGTCGCCTGGGCCTCGAAGCGGAGGATGCTGGCGTCCACCAGCGGCTTACCCAGGAGGACGCAGGCGTCGTTGACCAGGTAGCGCGTGGCGAAGTTGTCGCTGCCGTTGATCACCACGTCGTAGGGTTCCAGGATCTCCAGGGCGTTCTGGGAATTGAGAAAGGTCCGGTGCTCGATGACCCGGACGTCGGGATTGATGTCCTCGATGTGCCGGCGCGCCGCCTGGGTCTTGGGGCGGCCCTGGTCGTGGTCGAAATAGAGAATCTGGCGGTGGAGGTTGGAGATCTCCACCCGGTCACCGTCAATCAGGCCGATGGTGCCCACTCCCGCCGCGGCCAGATAGATGGCCGCCGGGGATCCCAGCGCCCCGGCGCCCACGATGGCGACCTTGCTGTCCAGCAGCTTGCGCTGGCCCTCGACGCCCAGCTCGGGGAGGCGCAGTTGGCGCGAATAGCGCTGGAGCTGCTCCTGGCTCAGCAGGGGCTCGGAGCCGCCGGACATGGCGGGGATCAGGGCCACCTCGTCGCCGTCGGACAGTCGTGTCTCCGGCCCCTGGAGCGTGCGGATCTCCCGCTTGTTGACGTAGACGTTGAGATGGTGGGCAATCTCGTCACCGTCGAACAACCGCTCGCGCAGATCCGGGTACCGTTCCGCCAGCTGGCGGAGCAGGTCCATGACCGTCTCCGCCTCGACCTTGATCCTGGCTTCGCCCGTGATGGACCGGTAGGGTGTGGGGATGTAGACCTCAACCACGCTCAACACCTCGCCTCGATTTGGCCGCCGCCCGTGAGCCCCGGGCCCAGCGCCGGTTAGGAAGCACCCATCGCAAGCACGCATCCGGACAACATCGATAGCTTTTCGTGGATTTATACTAATGAACATATGCCCTGCGCGCAACCGGCGCACCACGCGCGCCTCCAGGCGTGTTCACCTCGGCTCACCTCGGTCTTTCGGCGCGACGCCCTCCGGAGATCGGCGCCGTGCCGGCCAGCCAGTCGCTCGCCCTCACGAGAAAAAACAACCGCGCGGGTCCTCCGGCTACCCGCGCGGCCGTCCGTCGTTCGTCGTGGTTGGTCGGGCTGCCCGGATTTGAACCGGGGACCTCTACCACCCCAAGGTAGCGCGCTAACCAAGCTGCGCCACAGCCCGCCGCGAACTCGAGCACATTCTAACACGGCCGGGACGATCCCGCAACGGCATGGGGTGGCGCCTGCGCAAACCTGACACGGCCGGGACGAACCCCGCAACGTCATGGGGTAACGCCTGCGTGCGACCCGGCACCGGCTCACGCCTCCGGTGCGGGGCCCGACGACACGGGCCGCCTGCCGGGCCCGGCGGGGTCCGGGCAGCATGAAAGGCCCGACGGCGGGGCAAGCTTGGGAACTGGTAGGGAGGTCCAGGCGCATGGGCGACATCTCGGGCACCGTGTGGCTGCTGGCCGGCACTGCCCGCGGCGGCCTGCGCGCGTATCTGACCACTCTGGCGCGAGGCCTCGCCGCCACGGGGATGAACGTGGTGCTGTGGACCAGCGCTCCTGGCGACTGGTTCCAGCTCCGCGCGGCCGGGACCGGCGTGCGGCCGCTGC
>DATCKH010000113.1:0-32876 GCA_036562425.1 Thermaerobacter sp.
AGATCCCGCCGCCGCGCCAGCAACCGTTCCGCCGCGGCCACGATGGTCAGGGGCTCCGGCAACCGGCCGATGCCACTGTAACCCTCGGCCAGCGGGCCTTCTTCGGGTTCCAGGACTTCGTAACCCAGCTCGCGCAGCCGCCGGATGTTGGCCTGGACGACGGGGTTGCGGAACATGTGGCTGTTCATGGCCGGCGCGACCAGCACGGGCACGCGCAGGGCCACGGCGGCGACGACGGTGGTCAGGTAGTCATCAGCCAGGCCCCAGGCGATCTTCCCGATCACGTTGGCGGTTGCCGGCGCCACGATCACCAGATCGGCGCGATCGGCCAGCGCCACGTGCTCGACGGCGCCCCGGGGCTGGAACAGGTCGCTATCGGTGTACACCGGCCCGTGGGTCAGGCTGGCGAAGGTCAGTGGGGTCACAAAACGCGTGGCCGCCTCGGTCAACAGCGTGTGGACCTTGGCGCCACGCTCCCAAAGCCGGCGGGCCAGCTCCGCCGCCTTGTAGGCGGCGATGCCGCCCGCCACGCCCAGCACCACCGTACGGCCGGCGAGAGGACTGCCCCCCGCCTTCATCTCACTTGATGCCCGCCTTGCCCGGCACGTACTGCAACTTGCCGGCCGCCAGTTCTTCCAGGGCGATGGTCACGGGCTTAGAAGCGGTGGGTTCGATGACCGGTTCCGCCCCGTCCACCAGCTGACGCGCCCGGCGGGCGGCGAGAACGACCAGCGTGTACTTGCTGTCCACCTTGGTAAGCAGTTCGTCCAGCGTGACGCGGTGGCCGTCTCCGCGCTTGCGGTCCATGACCGTTCCTCCCCCCTCCCGGGAGCCTCACCCGATCCTGCCGCCGGCTCGCACCTGCTCCACCAGATGGCGCTGGCGGCGGCTGCGCAGCTTCTCCGCGCGGATAATGGCGATGATATCGTCCACGGCGCGTTCCAGGTCGTCGTTCACCACCACGTAGTCGTAGCGGTCGACGCACGCCATCTCGCAGTCCGCGCTGGCCAGCCGCTGCGCCCGCGCCTCCGGTGACTCGGTGCCCCGGCGCTCGATGCGCCGCCGCAGTTCCTCCAGCGACGGCGGCATCGTGAAGATATACACCGCCTCGGGGTACACCTCCATCAGCTTGAGGGCACCCTGGACGTCCTTCTCGCAGATCACGTCGTGGCCCTCGCGGAGCCACGTCTCCATGGGCTCCCGGGGCGTACCGTAATAATTACCATAAACCTTGGCCCACTCGACGAAGTAACCGGCCTCCACCCTGGCCTGAAATTCCTCCGGGGTCACGAAATGGTAGTTGACCCCGTCGATCTCCCCCGGCCGCTTGGGGCGCGTGGTGACCGACACCGCGTACCGCAGGTGGGGCAGCTTTTCCTGAAGCCGCCTCCGGATGGCGCCCTTCCCCGCGCCCGACGGTGCCGAGAGAACGATCATCAACCCCGGCCACCGGGGTTCGGGCTGTTCACTCGTCATCCACCGCCGGCCTCCATGGACGAACTTGCGGACGAATCGGCTCGACGAATCGACTCGATTACTCGGCATCCTTGGCGCTCATCAGCCGGTGCGCCACCGTTTCCGGCTGCACCGCCGACAGGATGACGTGATCGCTGTCGGCGATGATCACCGCCCGGGTCCGCCGCCCGTACGTGGCGTCGATCAGCCGGCCGTCATCCCGCGCCTCGCTGATCATGCGCTTGATGGGTGCCGACTCCGGGCTGACGATGGCGACGATCCGGTGGGCGGAGACAATGTTGCCGAAGCCGATGTTCACGAGCTTGATGTCCATGCTGTTACCGTCCTTTCTCCCTACCCGGCGACATCCCCGCTCACTCGATGTTCTGGACCTGCTCCCGCATCTTCTCCAGCTCCGCCTTGATGTCCACCACCAGCGACGAGATGGTGACATCGCCGGCCTTCGATCCGATGGTGGTCACCTCCCGGTGCATCTCCTGCACCAGGAATTCCAACCGTCGCCCCACCGCCCCCGTCGCCCGCAGCGCCTCGCGGAACTGGCGGCAGTGGCTCCGCAGGCGGACGCATTCTTCCGACACGTCGCTGCGTTCCGCCATCAGGGCCACCTCGGCAGCCACCCGCTCGGGGTCGATGCCGCCCAGCCCCCATTCCTCCAGGCGCGAGGTCAGGCGGCGGTGGTACTCACGAACCACCTCGGGTGCCCGCGCCTCGATGGCGGCCACGCGGTCCTCGACGGCGGCCGCCCGGCGTTCCAGGTCCCGGGCCAGCGCCTCCCCCTCGGCCTCCCGCATGGCTACCAGTTCCGCCAGGGCGCCGGACAGGGCTTGCTCGAAGACCGGCCACAGCGCCTCCAGATCCTCGTCAGCCTGCTCGACGCGCAGCACGTCCGGGAAGCCGATGAGGAGCTCGAGGTCGATCGTGCCATGCAGGCGCAGGCTTTTCCGCAATTCTTTCAAAGCTTCATGATACGCGTGGGCAAGTCGTGTGTCAACGTGTACGGCCTTGACCGTCGATGTAAGTCGATCCACTCGCACCGCCAGGTCGATGCGGCCCCGCTCGATCGCCTGCGCCACCGCACGGCGGATTCTGTCCTCGAAGGCCGAGTATTCCCGCGGTAACCGCACGCTGATGTCGAGAAAGCGGTGGTTGAGCGAGCGAATCTCGACCGTGAACCGATGCGTCTCCGACTGGGCGCTGCCGCGCCCAAAGCCCGTCATGCTACGGACCACGCCCATCCTCCCCGTCCGGCCCGGCCCGCCGGGCCGGGCACCGGCACTGCCGTCCCGCCCCCCGCTGCCGGTGATCCGGCGGCCTTCCGCCTGCCCGCGCCCTCACCCGGACACCCGGCGCGGCAGGCCGAGGACCGTCACCAGCTCGTCCCACGGCGCCAGCGTTTCGACGAAGGTCAGGGCTCCGGCGGCCAGCGCCCGGGCCAGCTGACCCGCCGCCCGCCGGGCGCCGGCTCGCAGGTCGGCGTCCGGTCCCGGCTCCCCGTCCCGCCGGGAGACGGTGGCCGGAGCCCCCGCTGCCACGGCCTGCTCCGGAAGACCCGGAGGCCGGGCGGCGCGGCTGCCGGGCGGAGGGGCCAGGAACTCCCGGAAAGCCGCGCGGTCCAGCCACCACCACCGGCCAGTGGGATCGACCACCGCATCCAGGATCAGATCCACATACTGCAGCGCCCAGCAGCCCCCGGGTGCATCCCGCGGGGGGTCGAGGCGTGCCGGGGTGGCCAGGTTGATGTAGTATCCCTTCAACATCCCGCCGGGCGCCGCCACACGGATGATGTTCAGCCACCGGTCCCGCCAGAAGACCTCCACCAGCCGGTCACCGGGCTCGAAGGTGAAGGCGGCCACATCCACCGGGTCTCGCGTCCAGGTGGCGCCCACGGCCCAGCAGCGCTCGTGGCGGGCCAGCCGCCCCACCCACTCGGCCTTGAGACGGCCCTGGTGAAGGTAGGCTCGAACGCGCACCGGCGGGGTGCCCGCCGTCACACCGGCTCGCCCCCTCCCGCCACCGGCCCGCGGTGGCCTTCAGGCCAGCACTTTGCGCAAGCGCTCCATGGCCTCCGCCAGCCGGTCGTCGGGCACCGTCAGGGAGATCCGGAAGTATCCGGACCCGTGCTCGCCGTAAGCCGAACCGGGGGACACCACCACGCCCGCCTCCCGCAGGAGGAACGCAGCGAACTCGCTGTCGCCGGCAAAGCGGGGGGGCACAGCCGCCCAGATGTAGAAGGTGGCCCGTGGCGTCTCGGCTTCGATACCCACCGCCCGCAATGTGTCCAGCACCAGCCGGCGCCGGCGCCCGTACAGCTCGTTGAGCCGCTGGAACCACGTATCGGGCGTGTCCAGGAGCGCCGCCACGGCGGCCTCCTGGATGGCGGTGAACTGCCCCGAGTCGGTGTTGGTCTTGATGGTGGCCAGAGGCTGCAGCAGCTCGGCGCGGCCGACGGCAAAGCCGATGCGCCAGCCCGTCATATTGTAGGGCTTGGAAAGGCTGTGAAACTCCAGGGCCACCTCCCGCGCGCCCTCGACCTGCAGGATGCTGGGCGGCCGGTAGCCCGGCTCGCTGATCTCGCTATAGGCTGCGTCCTGGACGACCAGGATGTCATGGGCGCGGGCGAAGTCCACGACCTCCCGGTAGAAGTCGAGGTCTGCCACGGCACCCGTAGGGTTGTTGGGGTAGTTGAGGAACAACAGCTTGGCGCGGGCGGCCACCTCCGCCGGGATCCGGCCGAGATCGGGGAGCCAGCCGCGCCCCCGCTCCAGCGGCATGGGGTAGGGCTCCCCGCCCGCCAGCAGCGTGTGGGCCTTGTATACGGGATAACCCGGATCGGGCACCAGGACCACATCCCCCGGGTCCACGTAGCCCCAGATCAGATGGGCCAAACCTTCCTTGGACCCGATCAGGGCCAGGACCTCCCGCTCGGGGTCCAGCCGGACGCCGAACCGGCGCTGGAACCACTCAGCCGCGGCGCGGCGGAAGCGCAGGGAGCCGGCGTAACTGGGATAAGGATGGTTGGTCGGGTCGGCCGCCGCCCGCTGGAGGGCTTCGACCACGTGGGGCGGCGTGGGCTGGTCGGGGTCCCCGATGCCGAGGCTGATCACGTCCACGCCCCGTGCCACCGCTTCCGCCTGCAGGCGATCCAGCTCCGCGAACAGGTAGGGCGGGATCCGCCCCAACCGCTGGGCCGCTCGCACCATGGGCTGTACCTCCAATTCCATGGGGTTCTGCGCAATCTCCACGGTGTTCTCAATGGGGATGGAACACGATGTCGGCTATGTACTCGGCCGGACCGGTCATCCAGACCCGGTCGTCGGCCGCCCATTCGACCTCCAGCGGGCCACCGGGAAGCTGGACGGTCACGCGGCGCCGGGTCCGCCCCGTCAGGGCCCCCGCCACCGCCACCGCGCAGGCGCCCGTCCCGCATGCCAGGGTGGGACCGGACCCCCGTTCCCAGACCCGCACCCGGATCTCCTCCGGCCCGATCACCTGGGCAAAATGGGTGTTCACCCGCCGGGGAAAGGCCGGGTGATGCTCGAAGGCGGGCCCCCAGCGCTCCAGGTCGATGGCTCCGGTGTCGTCGACAAAAACCACGCAGTGGGGATTGCCCATGGACAGGGCCGTGACCGTGAAGGTGCGGGGTCCACCCGCCGCCGGGCCCGGGTCGACCTCCAGCGGCACCTCGATGGCCGTGTCCCCGGCGGGTCCGGTCATCGGGATCTCTCCCCGCTGCAAGCGGGGCCGCCCCATGTCCACGGTCACCCCGACCACGCGGCCGTTTTCCACCTGCAGGCGCGGCCGGATCGGGCCCGCCCCCGTTTCCACGGTGATCTCCGTCTTCCGCGTGTAACCGCGGTCGTAGACCAGGCGCGCCAGGCAGCGGATCCCGTTTCCGCACATCTCTCCCTCGGACCCGTCGGCGTTGAAGATGCGCATCCGGAAATCGGCCTCGCTTGCCGTTGGCGGTAGGACCAGGATGATTCCATCGCTACCGATGCCAAAGTTCCGGTCGCTGGCCAGCCGGGCCAGGGCGGGCAGGTCGGCCTCGTCGGGCACGGGATCCGCCAGCCCGTCCAGGAAGAGGTAGTTGTTGCCTAACCCGTGCATCTTCGTAAAGCGTACGGGACGCCGCAAGGGGCCACCTCCCCCGCCGCGTCGCGCCGCCCGGGCGGAACCGCCCGCGGCAGGACCGCAACCGATCCCGAGGCCAGGCGGCCGCGTCGCGGGCCGGACCGCCGGTTCATCCACCCCGGCAACCGCTGCGCCGCGGAACCGGTCCCAAACAAAAAGCGGCGCCGGGTCCGGCGTCCGGCGACCGCCCGGGACCCTCCCGCCGCCCGGCATCCCTTGCCAGCCGGCGGGCATGCACCGGTTCCACACCGGCCGGGCACGGCGCGGCCGTATCTCGATGATACCCGACGGCCATCCAGCCGACAACTTAACCGTGGCCGCCAGGGTAGTACCGGCCGTGACCGGCGGGCACCCCTCCGTGGGTTACTCATTTGACCACATCGATGACCGTATGGCTGTACATAATGCTCTGGTCCGTCCTCCGAAAAGCCGCGGCCAGCGTTTCCGCCGCCTCGTCGGGGATGTCGCGGCTGGCGACGAGACGCGCGAGACCATCGCCCTGGGAGATCTTGTCGCTTTCCTTGTAGTAAATGGACACCCCGCAGGCCAGATCGGGCGGCGCATCCGCCCGCCGGCGGCCGCCGCCGGCCAGCATGAACGCCCGGCCGACCAAACCCGCATCCACCGGCAGGAGCACGCCGTCCGCCTCCGCGCCGATGACGGCCTCATACTCCGGCTGAGGCAGGCGGGCCGGCTCATCGATAAACGTTGCATCCGCCCCTTGCCGCTCCACCCATTCCTTGAATTTCAAGAGCGCTCCGCCGGAACGAATGGTCTCCAGGATCCGGTTGACCGCTTCCCCAATGGTCTTGTGCGTCTCCGCGAGAAGGAGCATCTCGGCGCCCAGGCGCATGGTCAAGCCCAGTATGTCATCCGGGCCGCGCCCCATCAGGACCTCAACGGCCTCCCGCACTTCGTTGGCATAGCCGACCTCCTGGCCGAGGGGCTGGTTCATGTTGACGATCACGGCCGCGCCCTTTTTCCCCAGCCGCCGGCTCAAGAGGACCCACAGCCTGGCAAAAGTCCGGGCGTCTTCTTCCGAACGTAAGAGCGCGCCCGTGCCGGCCTTGACGTCCACGAAGAACGCATCGTATCCGGCCGCCAGCAGCCGCCCCATGAACACGGCCACCCCCAGCGCCGGCGGCAGGAGCGAGCCGCCTCCTGCACCGGCTTCCCCTTCGCGTCCGGGGTCGTCCGCCGCGCCCGCTGGACCGGTGTCCTCCAGGGAGAGGGCGTAGACGGCCTCCAGCAGGCGGTCAGCGGCAGGCGCCATCGTCGCCGGCTTTTCCATGACGGCGATGCCGATGTCCTGGACCTGCCGGAGGAACGCTTCCCGGCCGATGGCGCTCTGAAAACCGGGGATGGCCGCCAGCTTGTCGATCGTCCCGGCGTGCCACCCGAGCCCGCGGGCGGACAGGTGGGCGACGGGAAGGCCCAGCGCCGCCACCGCCGGCAGGGCCACCAGGGATGTCTTGTCCCCGAGGCCCCCCGTGCTGATCTTGCCCACCTTCGCCCCCGGCACGGAGGACAGGTCCCATGTTTCCCCGGTCTCGGCGATGGCCCGGGTCAGGGCCAGGGTTTCTTCCTCGCTGAGCCCGTGCTGGGAGACGGCCCGGATCAGCGCCCGCGTCTCCGCCTCGGCCACGATGCCCTCGACGAGCCCTTCGACCAACCGGCGGATCTCGCCCGCGGTGAGCGTCCCGCCGCCCTGCTTCTTCCGGACCACGTCTACGGGATTCATCCGCATGCCCCTTCGCGCGTCGCCGTTTCCATCAGCGGTCACTCTCCGCCAGGACGCCCTTGTCGCGGAGCTCGCTGATGAGCGCCCAGGCTTCCAGGCTGGCTCGCGCAGATTCCTCATCGACGATCTGCAACGCTTGTCCCGCGTGCACGAGGACATAGTCCCCTGCCTGAACGTCGGGTACAAGGATGATGCCGACCTGCACGCGGGATCCCATCACATCGACGATGGCCGTGTATTCATCCCGCTCGATTACCTTGCCCGGTATGCCGACGCACATGGCCCTCCCCCCTTTTGCAAGAGCGGCCGCGGGCGGTTACCCGGCGGCCCGCGACCGGCGCGCATACACCTCGTCGATCCACCGGTACCATTCGTCCAGGTTCGTTCCTTCCTTGGCGGAAACGGGGATGAGGCGCGACCTGGGGTTGATCGCTCGCAGGTCCTCGACCGCCCGTGCCACGTCAAAGTCGAAGTACGGCAGGACGTCGATCTTGTTCAGCAGGACCAGCTCCGTGCGCAGAAACATCACCGGATACTTCAGGATCTTGTCGTTCCCTTCGGGAACGCTGAGCACGGTGATGCGGTGATGCTCTCCAAGATCATAGCCGGAAGGGCATATCAAGTTGCCGACGTTCTCAATGAAGAGGAGGTCCAGCTCGTCCAGATCCAGCTGCGGCAGGACCTTGTTCACCATGTGCGCCTCGAGGTGGCAGACACCGTGTGTATTGATCTGCACGGCCTGAGCCCCCCGCGCGCGAACGCGATCGGCATCGATCTGGGTGGCCAGATCGCCCTGGATGACGCCGATGCGGTACCGATCGCCAAGGGCCTCGATGGTCTTTTGCAGTAGCGACGTCTTCCCGGCTCCGGGCGAGCTCATCAGGTTGATCACCAGGACGCCGTACTGCTCAAAAAGCTGGCGGTTCTCCGCAGCAGCACGGTTGTTCCGCGTGAACGCGTCTTGTGACAGGGTGACTTCAGCCACGGACTTCAATCCCCCTCATAGGACAGGATCCGGATCTCGTCGCCGGCGATCAGTTCGCCACCCGGGACGCCGCAGTTCGGGCAAAGCGCGACACGCTGGTCGGGGGTGTACTCGTGCCCGCAAAGCACACACCGGGCGCGTGCCTCCTCGACTTCGATTTCCAGCGTGCTCTCATCCGTCAAGATGGGGGACTTCAGCGCCTTGTGAATCTCGAAGGCCATTTCCAGGGCGTCCGGAGCCGAATGGGAGAGCGTCCCCACCCGCAGCTTCAGCCTTTTGACCTTCGACAGCCCGCGCTGCCGCATGTCCTCGGCGACCAGCTGCAACATGTCGCCCATGAGCGCCACTTCATGACTCATGATCCTTCACTCCGAGGTACAGCCGCCCGTCCTCCTCCTTCAACGGCACCGGCCGGGGTTTGAGCGATCCTTCTTCTTTGAGCAGGTCAAAGTCCCGGTCGCACGAAAAACATTTCACCTTGCTGGCTTCGGTGAGGGACACAAGCAGGCCCCCACAGCGGTCGCAGCGGTTCTCGATGGCGCCGAGGCCGAGCTTCCCGTTTCTGTACAGATAGAAGGCCTTTCGTGCCACGAAGACCAGCTCGGCGGCCCCCGGCGAGGGTACCGGCGCGGCGGGCACCGGAACCCACGTGACGCCTTCTAAACGATCGACCGTCTCTTGAATCCCCTCGGCGTAGCCCTCAACCAGAGGGCCCGCCGCTGCTTTGATGGTGTCGATGAGGCTTCTCGCCATTTCATGCCAGAATTCACGTCGATTCATGCTCATCCATCCATTCGTCGATGATTCTCCTCACAGCCGCGATTACGTCTCCCAGGCGCTCGCGGACGGTATCCGAGAGTGCGAGACCCATCTCTAGCGATTGCGGCTGAACGCCGACCATTTTCAGGCGCCGGGGCGTCGTGCCGCGAAGCTTCGTGAGGAACAAGACTTCCGAGAACGCAACTTGATGCACCGACAACTTGGGGGTCATGACCGCCGGAATGTCTTCGGCTTCCAGCACCAGCACCGTCCCCGGAGGCTGATTGGCATCCACGGCGTCGATGACGATGAGCGCCTCCGCCGCTTCCACCGGACCCAGCAGGCGGAGACCGTCGGTGCCTCCCTCGATGAACTCGATGCCGGGGACATCGCGGAGCGCTTCACGAAGGAGGGGTAGGGCGTGTACCCCCACCCCTTCATCCGAAAACAGCGTGTTCCCCAGGCCCAGAATGGTGATGCGCAGGGGAGGGCCCGGCGGAGGGGCCACCTGTTCATCCGGCATCGGCCGTCTGCTCCTCACCGGCGAGGTCCCGTTCAGCCTCCTCCAGGTGTGCGCGCCTTACCGTCTTGTAGCCGGTGAAAATGGACGAAACCACGCCCGTCCGCTCCAGGAGATCCTCGCGAATGACCAGGTACACGTGGAGGATCACGAAGAGCATGATCAACCAGGCGAGGATGTGGTGCCAGGAACGGATGGAAAAGCTGTCGCCCAAGACGAGGAACATCCAGGAGATCAGCCGGCCGGACGCCGTATCCAGGTGCGGCTCGAACAGCAGGAAAAAGCCGGTGAGGACGATCCCCAGCGACATGACGCCGAACAACCAGTAGGCGAGTATGGCGAGCGGATTGTGCCCGACGTAATGCGGCTTTCGGTTCGGCAGAAACAGGTAGAATTTCATCGTTTCCCGCACGCCCCGCCAGAAACGGCGTGAAAACGGGTGCTCACGCGCATAGCGGTTACCGAAGAACACCCAGTACAGGCGATAGATCCAGCCGAGGGTGAAGACGTACGCCGCGATGAAGTGGACGATGCGCACCCATCCCATGAGGAAGGCGTCGGCCTCGCCCGAGCTGGCCGAATGAACGAACGGGTTGCCGATGTAGATGCCGGTGACGAAGAGCACGCAGATCGCGAGGGCGTTGACCCAGTGCCAGAGCCGAACGGGCAGTTCCCACACGTACACCTTGACCGTGTCCGGTGCCGCGGCGTGATAGATGGGATCACGCCCTCGCCTCTGTCCCAGTCTTGCAGGAGGTGTTTGCACGCCGGCACCGATTGGATCCGCCATCGGCAGCACACTCCCTTTCCCTTTCCCGCCTCACATGCCCAGGAACACTTCGTAATGCCGCTGGTCGTTAAGATCCGTCAGGTGTACGGCGCACGCCAGGCAGGGGTCGAAGGAGTGGATGATGCGAATGAGCTCCAGCGGCTGCTCGGGATCTTCAAGCGGCGCGCCGACCAGCGAGGATTCGTACGCACCCGCGTTGTTCTTGTGATCGCGCGGGGAAGCGTTCCACGTCGTCGGCACGATGGCCTGGAAATGTGCCACCTTCCCGTCTTTGATGGTGACCCAGTGACCGAGTGACCCGCGGGGAACCTCGGCCCAGCCGACCCCCTTCGCCTCGCTCGGCCACGTTTGCGGATCCCATTTGCTGTCGTCAAACGTGGCGCGGTCACCGTTCCTGATGTTGGCCAGCAGCTGATCCATGTCTTCGCGGGCGAACTGGGTGACCAGCGAGGTTTCAATGGCCCGAGCCAGCGTCCGCCCGGTGGCGGAGTGCATCCAGGTGATGTCCACGCCGATCTCTCTCAGCGCCCGGTCGACGGACTCGCGAATGCGCTCGTTCTTCTTTGCATAGCCGACCATGAGGCGCGCCAGGGGCCCGACTTCCATGGGCTTCTCGCGCCAGCGCGGCGACTTGATCCAGCTGTACTTGCCCTCGACGTTCAATAGCTCGAACGTCTCCGGCCCTTGATACGCAAGGCTCGTTTCCCCTTCCCACGGGTGCTTCCCGATGCCGCCCGGCTTCCCGTCATAGGTGTACCAGGAATGATCGACGAACTCCTGGACCTGCGCCGGATCGCTCGGATCCACGTCATGCACTTCGTTCAAGTTGAAGTCGAGCACCACACCCCGGGGGAAGCGGTACGAATCCACATCGTAGATGCTCGTCGGTGAAAAGTCACCGTACGACAAGTAATTCTTCAGCCCCCCGCCGTAGGTCCAGTCCCGGTAATACTTGGCGAGGGTGATGACATCGGGCAGGTAGACCTGATGGACGAACTCGAGCGCCTTGTCGATCTGGCGGTCGACTTCCGTGAGACGCGATGTGTTGAGGGCGTTGTCCATATCGGGATCGATCGGCCACGGCACCCCGCCGACCACATAATTGGGGTGGGGGTTCTTACCACCGAAAATGGTGTGGATGCGGACGATCTCTTTTTGCCACTCCAAGGCATCCAGATAGTGCGCAACCATGATGAGGTTGACCTCTGGCGGAAGCTTGTACGCCGGATGTCCCCAGTAACCCGTAGCGAAGATACCTAGCTGGCCGCTTTCGAGCAGCTTTTGGATCTTGGCTTGGATGTCCTTGAAATAGCTCGCCGTCGATTTAGGCCAGGGTGAATACGACTGCGCGATGCGGGCCGCTTCGTTCGGATCGGCCTTGGCCGCCGAAAGCACATCAACCCAATCCAGGGCGTGCAGATGGTAGAAGTGCACGACGTGGTCGTGGGTCATTAACGCCGCGGCCATGATGTTGCGGATCAGGTGAGCGTTGTGCGGGATACGAATGCCCAGGGCATCCTCCACCGCCCGAACCGAAGCGAGCGCATGGACGGTCGTGCACACACCACAAATGCGCTGGGTAAACGCCCACAGGTCCCGCGGATCGCGGTCCCTGACGATGAGCTCGATGCCCCTGACGGCCGTCCCGGAACTGTACGCTTTTTGTATCGTCTTGTTCTGCACCTCGGCCTCAATGCGCAGATGGCCTTCGATCCGCGTGATCGGGTCGACCACGACGCGCTGCTGCGCCAATGGAGGTCCCCTCTCTTTCCCTCTGGATATCAACAGGGATCGTCGGCGCGGTGATGCCCGGAGGCATGTATCTTCACTGCCCGGCTCCCGCGTCCGCCGGTGCCTGAACCTCGGACCTCTTCGTGATCCGTCCCTTGGCAATGACCGTAGCCGCCGCGTGAACGGCGATGCCGGCAGCCAGCGCCCCCGCCATCATGGCGCCAACGCGCTCCGGTTGGATGGTCGTCTGCGTGCCCGGGAGTTTCGCGACGCGGGCGTAAAATGGTGATTGATCCCAGAAGTTCGGTGCGGCGCAGCCAATGCACGGGTGTCCCGACTGCACCGGCCAGCTCAAGCCGCCGTTCCAGCGCAGTTCGGCGCAGGCGGCATAGGTCGTCGGGCCGCGGCAGCCCAGCTTGTACAGGCAATAACCCTGACGGGCGCCTTCGTCGTTGAATTTCTCGGCATACAGGCCGGCGTCGAAAAACGCGCGGCGCTGGCACTTGTCGTGGATACGGTGGCGGTAATAGGCCTTGGGCCGGGCCAGTTCATCGACCTCGGGGAGCGTGCCGAAAAGCACGATGTGCGCCAGAGTGTTCGTCATCACTTCGGCAATGGGCGGACAACCGGGAAGCCGGATGAACGGCACGCCCGGCGGGACAAAGTCGGTGACCGCCTTGGCCAGCGTCGGATTCGGCCTTGCCGCCGAAATACCACCCCACGACGCACAGCTGCCCATGGACACGACCGCCTTGGCCTTGGCGGCCACTTCCCGGAACAGCTCTACTGCCGGGCGGCCCGCGATCGTGAGCGTGCCCGCCAGAACGGGCAAGCTGCCCTCCGCCGCCAGGATATACTCCCCGGGGTATTCCTCCATGATTTTCTTGATATGCTCATCCGCCACAGTTCCCGAGCCGGCCATCAGGGCCTCGGAATATTCAAGCGAAACCACCTCAAACAAGACCTTCTGCATGTCCGGTTGGAAAGAGCGGATGAAGGATTCTGTACAGCCGGTGC
Organism: Thermaerobacter sp.; assembly: GCA_036562425.1. Taxonomy (GTDB): domain Bacteria; phylum Bacillota; class Sulfobacillia; order Thermaerobacterales; family Thermaerobacteraceae; genus ZC4RG37. Next base: position 13,151 of record DATCKH010000113.1, read on the forward strand.
AGCTTTGAAACTCCAACCAGATGACCGGTACGCGCGGGCGGGTTTCCATTGCCTTGGCGACCCGTGGCACCATATTGAGCTTTAGACCGAGGGACAAGGTGATGGCCGTGGCGATTTTTAAAAACTCCCGCCGCGTAATGCCTTGTTCGCGCAATTCTTCGTAGATGGTCTTGCGCGTCGAAGTCATTGCCATCCCTTTCCTTTCGCTGCACTCCTGAGAGCGATCCCGGCGAAAACCTATTGCTTAGATCCCTCTGTCTTCACATCGTCAATATCTCTCACCAGGTCTCGAGCAGATTTCCTGAATTCCTTGATGGTGTTTCCCAACGCCCGGCCGATTTCTGGGAGCTTATTGGGACCGAAAATGATAATCCCTAGCAACAGAATCAACGAAATTTCGGCAAAACCAATATTGTGAAGGCCCATTTCCTTCACCCCTTCCGTGTCTAGTGTAGGAATGGCTTGTTAAAATGGCAATACCCAGTTGAATTTGTGATTTTTTTCTCATGACTTGACGTTCATTATTAAAACGTAATCATGACATTAAAGAGCCGATGGTGATGACCGCACCATCGGCGTGTGGCAGGAACCATCATGTGGGTTTAAAACATGACGTGAGATCCTAACGCGAAGGGGACACGGCGCGGGAAAATGACCGGGCGGGTTTTGAACGGGTTTGGCCCGCGGCCTCGATGCCGCTGGGCGCGGCGGGAGTTCGCCCGTGACATCCAAATTTACCAGCCCTGGAGTGCAGTCCTCAGGACCGGGTGGCCATGACCACCGCGCCGCCGCGCCTCGTCATCAGGCGCCGGGTCAGCAGCGCCACCCAGGGGAGGGCCACGCCGCCCGCCACCAACACCCAGTCCCCCGCCCACAGGGGGACGGTGTGGAAGTAGGCGACCAGCGGCTGCCAGTAAATCACCGCCGCCAGCACGCCCACCGACGAGGCGACGGCCCCCAGCAGAGCCGGGTTCGCCGACACCGGCACGTCGAAGGCCGTGCGCCGCTCCGAGCGGCAGTCGAAGACGTGCACCATCTGGCTGAGCACCAGCGTGGCGAGGGCCATGGTCCGGGCCCTCTCCAGGTCTCCCGTGTGTACCCAGCCGGCGACGAAGACCGCCAGCGTGGTCACGCCGATGATGGCGCCGCGGATCAGGATCCGCCGCCCCAGCCCGCCGGCCAAGAGGCTCTCTTCGGGCCGTCGCGGCGGCCGGTTCATCACGTCGGGTTCGGCCGGCTCCAGACCCAGGGCCACGGCCGGCAGGCCGTCGGTGACCAGGTTGACCAGCAGGATATGAATGGGGCGCAGGGGCAGCGGCAGTCCCAGCAGCAGGGCCAGGAACATGACCAGGATCTCCCCGGTGTTGCATGCCAGCAGGTAGCGGATGAACTTGCGGATGTTGTCGTAGATGGCCCGGCCCTGCTCGGCGGCGGCGACGATGGAGGCGAAGTTGTCGTCGGCCAGTACCATGTCCGCGGCCTCGCGGGTGACGTCGGTGCCCGTCTGGCCCATGGCGATGCCGATGTGCGCCTCTTTCAGGGCCGGCGCATCGTTGATGCCGTCGCCGGTCATGCCCACGATCTCGCCCCGCCGCTTGAAGGCGCGGACGATACGCAGCTTGTGCTCCGGCGCCACCCGGGCAAAGACGTTGACGTGCCGGACCCGCTCGGCCAGCTGGTCGTCGTCCAGGCGGTCCAGTTCCCGGCCGTCCACGACCTCCGCCTCCTCGCCCTCCAGGAGGCCCAGCTCGCGGCCGATGGCCCGGGCCGTTTGCACGTGATCGCCGGTCACCATGACCGGGCGGATGCCGGCCCGGCGGCACCGCTCGATGGCCGCGGGCACCTCCCGCCGGGGCGGGTCCATCAGGCCCACGAGCCCCACCAGGATGAGGTCCCGCTCCACCGCCTCCTCCCTGTCGCCGGGCTCGCCGGGGGCCAGGGGCCGGAAGGCCACCGCCAGCACCCGCAGGGCGTCCCCCGCCATGGCCCCCGCCGCCGCGGCCACCCGTTCACGGGCCGTGCCATCCAGCGGGACCTCCCGGCCCCCGCACCAGATCGCCCGGCACCGTTCCAGCACGGCCTCCGGCGCTCCTTTCAGGTAGGCGACCCGGTGCCCTCCCCCGGCATCGCAGACCACGGACATGCGCCGGCGCTCGGACGAGAAGGGGTGCTCCACCAGCCGCGGCTGCCGGCGCTGAAGCTGGTAGGCGTCGATGCCGGCGGCCCAGGCCGCCTTCACCAGCCCGACCTCGGTGGGATCTCCGGCCGGCTCGTCGGCGCTGGAGGCCGGCGCGGCGTTGTTGCACAGGGCGACAGCTTCCAGCAGCAGGCGCAGCTCGCCGGTGGCGGCCTGCTCGCCGGCCGGGCCGGCGGTGGCGCCCGGATCCCGCGGTGCCGCTGCGGGGTTCCGCGTGGCGGGGTGCCGCCCGGCCGGGCCACGTCCCGGGCCGCTGTCCCGGCGGCGCCCCTCGCCCGCCGTGCCGGCAGGGCCGCCCTGCCCCTCCGCCAGTCCCGCGCCGGCCGCCGGCTGCCACGGCTGGCCCTCCGCGCCCCGCTCGAACTGCCCGCTGGCCGTCCAGGCGCGGCGGGCGGTCATCCGGTTCTCGGTCAGCGTGCCCGTCTTGTCGGTGCAGATGACCGTCGCGCAACCCAGGGTCTCCACCGCGGGCAGGCGCCGGATGATGGCGTTGGCCTTCACCATCCGGTGCACGCCCAGGGCCAGGACGATGGTCACCACGGCGGGGAGCCCCTCAGGCACCGCCGCCACCGCCAGGCTGACCCCCGCCAGGAACATGGTGCCGGGGCGCTCACCCTGGGCCACGCCCATGACCACCACGACGGCGCAGACCGCCAGGGCTGCCGTGACCAGCACCTGCCCCAGGTGGGCCAGCCGCCGCTGCAAGGGCGTAGGCTCCGCGGCGGCGCCTTCCAGCATGCCCGCGATCCGCCCCATCTCCGTGGCCATGCCGGTGGCGACCACCACGGCCCGCCCCCGGCCGGCCAGCACCGTGGTACCCTGGAAGACCAGGTTTCGCCGGTCGCCCAGGGGAGCGTCCGGCGGGCAGGTGGCGCCGGCGGACTTCTTCACACCCCGCGACTCCCCGGTCAAGGGGGCTTCGTCCGTCTCCAGGCCGTGGGCCTCCAGCAGCCGGGCGTCGGCGGGCACGCGGTCCCCCGCCTCCAGCAGCAGGATGTCCCCCGGCACCAGCTCGGCGGCAGGCACCACGCGCCGGCGCCCGTCTCGCACCACCCGCGCCTGGGGAGCACTCAACGCCTGTAGCGCCGCCAGGGCCCGCTCCGCCCGGTGCTCGTGGACGAAACCCAGGATGGCGTTGAGCAGGACGATGACGACGATGGTGACGGCGTCGGCCCGCTCGCCCAGGGCGGCGGAAACGGCCGCGGCAGCCACCAGCAGGAGCACCAGGACATCCTGGAACTGGACGGCGAACTTGCGCCAGGCGGGATCCTGCCGGCGCTGCTCCAGCTGGTTGGGGCCGTGGCGCTGCAGGCGGGCGCGCACCTCGGCCTCGGCCAGGCCCCGCTCGCCGTCGGTTGCCAGGCGCTGCAGGCACTCGCCAGTCTCCAGGGCATGCCAGGCCACGGTCTCTGCCGGTTGGGGACCGGCACCGCCCGGAAGGCGCGGGGTAGGACGCGAACGTTTCACGGGCAACCTCCTCTCGACCTTGCCGGGACAGGTCGTCGCGCACCATGCCTATGCGCCCCGGGGGGCACCTATGCGGTGCCTGGAAGCGGGGGCGGGGACGGGAATGGGGATCAGAACGGGAACGGGTGGGAAGCACGCTCCGCTCCGCAGCGTGCCCTCCGGGTCGCGGGCACGCGCCCGGCCACGGGAACCCGCCCGGTGCGGCCGTCGTCCAATGCAGCGGGCGCCACTGGCAGGAAGAACCGGTAGCTGGGAAGGAGCGAGGGAGGCATGAAGCATCGGCTGGTCCCCCCCAGCCGCCGGAACCGGCGGCGGAACGTGTGGGCGGCGGCAGTCATCGCGCTGGCGGCCGGTGGCCTCTTCCTGGCCGGGTGTGGCCCGGGCGGAGCCGCCGGCACTCCTGGGTCCGGCGCGCAGGCGCCGGGAGAGGAACCGGCACCCGCCTCCACGGCCGTGCGGCTGGTCACCGACCGGCAGCGCTACGCGCCCGCCGAGCCCATGCGCCTCACGGTTCGGAACGAGGGGCAGGAGGAAATCCAGCTGAGCGGCGGGCTGGGCGGCCTGCGGGGCTGGCGCCTGCAAGGAGGGGCCCGGGAACCCTGGGCGCACGGCCTGATGGAAACGGCCGCGCTCGTACCGGTGGCCCCCGGCGCTTCCGCCGAGCTGGGCCCGGTGCCGGCGCCGGAACGCCCGGGCCGCTATCTGCTGCAGGTGACCTACTTCACCGGCAGCGGCCAGGGCAAGGCCGAGGCGACCATCGAGGTCACCGGCCGTTAGACGCGGGCATCCAGGCGGTGCCCCGGCCCGGGAAGCGGGGGATCGGGTGACCGGCACCAGGACGGCCCGGGCGGTCCGCGTTTCGGGGAGAAGCCCGTGGCCGCCCGCGGGCCCCGGGGAACGCCACGGGCCGGCCTGCCGCCACCCCTGCCGGGGCGGCCGGCGGCCGGCCCGTCGCCCACTGACCGGTTCCCGCCGGTCTTGCACCGGCTCTCCGCCGGCGCCTCACGCTGGCGAGCTCGCCTTCATTTCCTCCTCGTATTCCGCCAGGACCCGGTCGATGCGCTCCCGCTCCGTCAGGGGGCGGCCCGTGGCCGGGTCGATGGCGTAGCACGCCCCGTTGATGATCTTGGTCCGCACCCGGCCGCGCGCCGCCTTGTTCCCCATCAGGTGGGGCGCGTCCAGCAGGCCGATTTCCACCGTCTGCTTCAGGGTCGCCGGGTCCGTCCACGGATCCCGCACCCCGGGCGCGGCCAGGGAGCGGATGGCCGCCAGCAGCTCACGGGCCTCCGCTACCAGCTGGCGCTTGCGCTCCTCGATGTCCGGATCCCGGAGCATGTCCGGCAGGCCGTAGACGGCGTTGCGGATGGCCTGCTCGGCGATCCGGCAGGAGGCGATGACGTCCCGGGCCGTGGCCGCGTGGCTGGCCTCGGTGTACGCCACCACGTGGACGATGTGCGGTCGCAGCGCCATCTGCACCAGCACCGACGAGGCGATCTGGCCCTTGGCCCGGTCCAGGTCGGCGGGGTAGCTGGAGAGACCGGTGCGCGTCTCCCGCAGGACGCGGAAGTCGTCCCCTTCCAGCTCGCCCACCAGTTCCAGCTTCGCCAGCATTTTGGCCAGGTCCATCTTGAACGACGTACCCGGCGGGTTGTTGAACATGAGCTGCTGCACGTAGGTGCGCACGCCCGCCTGCTTGGCGTTATAGGCAGCCAGGAAAGCGGCCACCACGGCCACGGTGTCGTGGGCGTCCCGCAGGCTCCAGTGGTGGGACTCGTTCATCTCCACCGGAATGCCGTGCCGGGCATGCCAGCGCATGAGCTCCTGCGCCTCGGCGATGGACTGGTCCAGGGGCCGCTGGCTGCGCCCGTCCAGCTGGCTGTACCAGAACAGGGGCACGGCGCACCAGGCGTTGTTGATGGTCTCCTTCAACATCTCCGCCCACTTCAGCGTGTCCCGGGTGCCGCTGTAGCAGCGCATGAGCGGGTAGTTGCCCCGCCGCGACGCCTGGTAGATGGCCCGCAGGTCGTCGGGAGTGCGCACGGGCACCCCGCCCGCGCCGTGCTGGTCCGGATCCATCTCCTCGGGCCGGAAGAAGTGCTCCTGGGCGTTCTGGTCGGTGCCGAGGGAAATGACGTCCAGGCAGCGGGCCTCGGCGATCTCCGCCACGCCCCGGATCGTCTCTTCCACCGACGGCAGCCCGAAATGGTGCCGGATGACGGGGTACGGGTGCTTGAACTCGATCCGCTCCACCAGCGTCTGGGGGTAGTCGGTCTCGTCCCGGCGGCTGGGCCCGCCACGCAGGTAGGCGATGATCTCGTCCACCGTCGTGTCCGCGTCGAACACGGCCTCGAACAGGCCCAGGCGCCGGGCGTGCTCGCACACGGCTCCGACGCCGCCGAAGACGAACCGCTTGCCCGCCAGGCCCATGCGTTCAGCCTTGTCCTTGAGCTCGGCCAGGACGCGGGCGCCCGTCTCGGGCGTCAAGCGATAGCCCACGGCGATGATGTCGGGGTCGTCCTCCAGCGCCGCCCCCAGCAGTTCATCCACGGAGACGGCCGGGCCGAGGCAGAAAGTCTCGTAGCCCTGGGCCTCTGCCAGGTGGAGGAAGTTGACGACGCCGGCGACGTGCACGCAATCCCCGATGGCGGCGCCCAGGATGCGCGGTTTGCGGTTCATCCCACGACCTCCCATCTAGCCGCGGTCAGACCACCATGGCCTCGTCCAGTTCGCCCAGGGTGACCCAGTGCCGGATCTGTTCCGGCGTCATGCCGTCCAGGCCCATGGCTTCCAGGGTACGCCCGTGGCGGCGGTAGTCGACCCCGTGCAAGGCGCTGGCCAGGTCGATGACGGCGTCGATGGCGGGCGTCGGAACCCCCAACTGTTCACCCAGGGCAGCCAGGGGCACCAGGCTGGCGGGGACGTCCTCCTCCAGGTAGCGATGGGCCAGCGTGTCCGGCGCACCGATGCCCCGGTAGGAACGGCTGGACTGCAAGGCCTCATACAGGCTGGCACCCTCGGCACCGTACGCGTCCGCCAGCCACTCGCGGGCGCTCCGCAGGCGCAGGCCGAGGGCCGCCGCCACCGCCAGCCGCTCGCGGTCGATGGCTTCCAGAACTCGGGCCACGCCGGGCGTGATGCCCTCCCGGTAGTACTCGAAGCGGCCTCCCGTCGACTCGACGCGGCCCGCGTTGAGCAGCAACGGCGCCGGGTGGAAGACGGCGCCCATGTTGTCGAGGCTGGTCTCCAGGACGCTCTCCGCGGCCGTGAAGGAGGGCAGCACCTCTCGCAGCGCGGAGATCAGCTCGGGATTGCGCACGGCGGGCAACGCGGCCGCCGTCACCCGCCGCTTGAAGCCGAACACGCGCACCCGCGCCGGTCCGATCACGCGGCTGGCGAACACCAGGGTTTGGGCCTCGCCCACCAGCACGTCGGCGTGGTTACCGCACTCGCGCAGGACGGTGTGAAACTCCAGCGCCCCGCCCGTGCGGCCCGGATGGAGGACGACCACCTGCCCGTCGGTCAGGTAGCGGGCGCACCGGCGCGCCACCGCCCGGTGGGCCGTGGCCGGGACGACCACCATAACCAGCCGGCACTCCCGCAGTTCCGGGCCGATCTCGGCGGCCACGCGCTCGACGGGGCCGAAGCCGCTGACCTCGCCTTCCAGGTGGATGCCACCCGCTTCGGCGATGGGCCGCAGGCGATCGGGTGAACGGTTGTAGAGGGTGACCTGGTAACCCAGGAGCCCGAGGTAGGCGGCCATCGCCTGACCTCCGTGGCCGGCTCCGATGACGGCAACGCGCCGCGTACGCACGCGTATTCCCTCCTTCCGGTCACTGGGACGCCCGCCCGGTCATGCGGCGGCGCCCTCTGGCTTCCCTCCGGGTATGCGTGCCAAAGGTACGGCCGGGGCCTGACGGCTGGTGTGCGGGGGGTCCGGAACACGGCCCCGTCAGGGGCCTCTCACCCGGCCGGGTCACGGGCGACCCGACACGGTAGCGAGCGATAAAAAGAGAGCCTTCGCGAATCGGCTCGTGAGACGCTGTCAGGAGGAGGACATGCACATGCAGCGTGGGAACGTCCTCGGACGTGACCCGTCAGAAACCTGATCAAGCGCCTCTCTACGCCACACCTACCCCTTTGCCCGTTAGCGGTTTCCAGTGCAGGAAGGGCAACGTTATTGTATGGTTTCCATTTGTCCCATGTCAAGGCAACGTGCTGCGCGATCTCTAGCGACCCTTCGCCCACGGCAGCCGCGATCCGGTGCGCCGCTTGCCCTCGCGCCGCGCGCCATCCTCTTCCGGCTTGCCCTCCGCGCGCGGGCCGCCGCCTTCCCCATCCTTGCGGATGGCCAGCAGCAGGCGTTCCATCTCCTCGGCAATCGCCTGGCTTTCCCGAATCACCTGCCGCAGCTTCCGCAGGTTGTCTTCCATTTCACTCCTGAGCTTCTCGTACGCTGCCGCCGGGTCGCCGGGCCAGGTGGTCGGCGGTACCGCCTGGGTCGCGGCGGCACCACCTCCCCCGGCGATCACCCCTTTCCCCTGCGGCGCGCCCCCGGGGGCCGGCGCCTGGCCGGCGCCTGCACCGGTGCCGGCAGCAGCGCCCGGAGTCGCCGCCGCCGCGGCCCCGTCCACCGGAACCTGAGCGACCTGGTGAGCGACCTGGGCGGCCAGGGGCGCGGACGCCAGGGACCGCTCACCGTTACCGGCCTGGTTCCCGCCGCCATGACTCCCGGCTGCCGCAGCGGCGTTCTCCGCCGTGCCGGCAACACCCTGGGCCGCCGGCTCCTGGCTGGCCACCGGGAGCCCGGCCGCGCCGCCGGGTACCCCCGGGACCGGCACGGGGATGCCAGGTGCCCCCGCTTCCGCTCCCTGCCCGGTCATGGCGGCGTCAGGGGCGCCGCCGCCCGCTCCCTGGGCGGCCACCCTGGCGCCCGCGTTTCCATCGCGTGCTTCCCGAGCGGTCACCGCGGCGCCCGCCACCCCAGCGCGTGCGCCCTGGGTGGGCACGGTACCGCCCTCGGCTCCATCGCTTGCCCTCCGGGCCACCGCGGTGCCCGAAGCTCCCTGCCGGGCCGCCCCGGCGGTGCCCGGGTAACCGGCCCCTCCGGCGGGCGCCTGAACCCCGTGCTCGTTGCCGGAGGCGCCGGTGGCCCCGGCGGCCTGCACGCCGGCGGTCCTCGCGGCCAGCAGCAGGCGCGGTAGGGTACGGCGCCGCCGGCCGCGCTTCCCGCCGCCCCCTTGCAGGTCATAGCCGGCCATGGCAACCCCCTCCTCCGGAGAGTAGTGTCCCGGTCTGGCCGTAGTGTCCCGGTCTGGCCAGCGCGCTATGTGGGCCCGCCGCCACCGCGTCTTCCCGGCCGTGCCGCCGTTGCCGCCGTAGCCAGAGCCCGGTATGGGCACCGGTGCCGGGCAGCCGTGAGTGACGGGGGCTCGGGATGGACACCGGTTCCGGGGCATATGTTCAGCCGGGAGGGAGCTCCCCATGCCACATCCCCGCCCACCCCAACCCGATGGCGGATCCGCCCCCGGCCCGGTGCGGAACCGGCGCGCGCCGCTGGTGGCAGGGTTGCTGCTGGTCCTGGCGGCCCTGCTGGCCACCGGAGGCCTGCGTGCGGCTCGGGGCCTGCCCTTCTGGCCGCACCTGCCGGGCCTGGGCGGCCGGGCCTCACGGCCCGTGGCGATCGAGGTCGGCTTCGCGTGGCCGGAATACCCGGCCCGGCTGCGCAGCACCGATCCCCAGCTGCTGTCGCGGATCTATCGCGCCCTGCTGGCAGCCCGGGCCGCGGCGCCGCGGCGGGGCGAACGGCTGGCCAGCGAGAGTCAACCCGACCCCCACTTCGCTTACTGGACCCTGACCCTCGTCGACCGGGCCGGCCGGCGCCACGTGCTGTTCATCTCCGCCGGTGGCCGGTTCCATGATCCCCACTACGGCCCGCTGCCGCGGGCCGGGGACCTGTGGGAGGCGGTCCGGCCCCTGCTGGCACGGCTGGAGGAGCGGTTCTTCGGCGAGCCGGTCCCGTGGGAAAGGGTAGATCGCCTCTGGGCGCGTGACGCCGTGGCCGTCATCCGCGACCTGGAATCGGGCCGGCGCTTCCGCGTCAGCCGCTTCGGCGGCACCCAGCACGCCGACGCCGAACCCGTCACACCCGCAGACACGGCGGTGCTGCGCTCGTTGTATGGCGGCGCGTGGAGCTGGCGCCGCCGCGCCGTGGTGCTGGAGCTGGGTGAGCGGCGCATCGCGGCCTCCATCAACGGCATGCCCCACGGCGAGGGCGTGATCGCCGACAATGATTTCCCGGGCCACTTCTGCGTCCACACCCTGCGCTCCACGACCCATGGCGGCGACCGGGTCGACCCGGCCCACCACCTCATGATCCTGAAGAGCAGCGGGCGACTGGTGCGGGCGCTCCGGGACGCCGCTCCCCACCAGGTGGTGGGCTACCTGCTGGTGGCCCTGGCCAACGGGGACGTAGCCACGGCCGCCCACATGGTCACGGACCCCGGCACCGGCACCTGGCAGGAGGAGTCCGCACGCCTGGCCCGGGGACTCGTGTTCGTGGAGTTGGGTCCCGCCAAGACCGTCTCCATCGACCCCGCCGGCCGCGAAGCCCGGGTCGAGGTGCAGGTAGACGCGTGGTACAGCGACGGCGCCGAGGGTGGCCACGGCCGCCACCACCTGGTCTGGCGCCTGGCGCGCCGCTCCGGCTTCTGGACCGTGCCGGCGGAGCAACTCCGCGAGCTGCGGCCGGGAGGCGCGCAAGCGACACTTGCCCCGCCTGCGATTTTCAGGGAATGCTTAGGTTGGAGGGGGAGGGAGGAATCGGGGCTGCGATAAATGGTCCCTCGGCTGGAGGTGAAAGGCCCATGCCTACTGGCACCGAATCCTCCCTGTACCCCGCACCCATCCCCCAGGACGCAGTGGAGGCGGGACGGGTACTGCTGCGGGACGGCACGGCCGCCGTCCTGCGCCCCGCCCGCAACGAGGACCGCGGCTTGTTCCTGGAGTTCCTCCACCGCGTCTCGGACACGTCGCTCATGCGCCGCTTCTTTGCCGGCGAGTCCCGCGAAGCGGCCGTTGACAGCCTGCTCCAGACGGGTCCCCCGGAGGAACGGTTTACGCTGGTGGTGCTGGCCGGAGGACCCGACCAGCCGCGGATCATCGCCAGCGGCACCTATGTACGGGAGGCCGGCGACCGCGAGAGTGCCGAGGTGGCGTTCCTGGTGGAGGACGCCTACCAGGGCAAGGGGCTGGGCACGCTGCTGCTGGAGCGCCTCGCCCTGATCGCAGCCCGGCACGGGATCCGGCGCTTCGTTGCCTGGACCCAGCCCGACAACCACCAGATGCTGGAGGTTTTCCGCAACAGCGGCTTCCACCTGGACGAGCGCCGTAGCGACGGCTACGTGGTCGTCAGCCTCGATGTCCAGCCCAGCCGCGAGAGCGTGGTGCGCAGCGAGATGCGCGACCGGGTGGCCACCGTGGCCTCGCTGCGGCCCTTCTTCCGCCCCCGGGGGGTGGCCGTGATCGGGGCCTCCCGGAACCCGACCAGCATCGGCTACCGCATCCTCGAGGGGCTGGTGATGAATCGCTTTAACGGGCCGGTCTACCCTGTCAACCCCAAGGCCGACGTGGTGGGCTCCATCCCCGCCTACCGCTCGGTGCTGGACATCCCGGGCCCCGTGGACCTGGCCGTGATCGCCGTCCCCCGCGATGCCGTCCTGTCCGCCGTCGACGAATGCGGGATGAAGGGCGTGCGGGCCCTGGTCATCATCTCCGCGGGTTTTGCCGAGACGGGGCCGGAGGGGCGGGCCCTGCAGGAACGGCTGGTGGAAAAGGCGCGCGGGTACGGCATGCGCATCATCGGGCCCAACTGCCTGGGGATCATCAACACCGCGCCCGACGTGCGCCTGAACGCCAGCTTCTCCCCCGTCACCCCGCCCCACGGCCGGGTGGCCATGCTGTCCCAGAGTGGCGCCCTGGGTGTGGCCATCCTGGAATACGCGCGGGATATGGGGCTGGGCATGTCCACCTTTGTCAGCGTCGGGAATAAGGCTGACGTCTCGGGCAACGACCTCATCCAGTACTGGGAGGACGATGAGGAAACGGGCCTCATCCTCCTCTACCTGGAATCCTTCGGCAACCCGCGCCGCTTCGCCCGCCTCGCCCGCCGGGTCGGCCGCAAGAAGCCGATCCTGGCGGTGAAGGCCGGGCGCACCGCCGCTGGCTGGCGGGCCGCGGGTTCCCACACCGCCGCCCTGGCCGCCAGCGACACGGCCGTGGAGGCGCTGTTCCGCCAGGCCGGGGTCATCCGGGTCGACACCCTGGAAGAGATGTTCGACGTGGCTGCATTGCTGGCCCACCAGCCACTGCCGCAGGGTCCCCGGGTAGCGGTGGTGACCAACGCCGGAGGGCCCGGAATCCTGGCCACCGACGCGCTGGTGTCTTCCGGTCTCCAGGTGCCCGAGCCCGGTGAGGAGACCAAGGCCGCCCTGCGCCGGTTCCTCCCCGCGGCCGCCAGCGTGGCCAACCCCATCGACATGATCGCCTCGGCCGGCCCCGACGACTACCGGGAGACGCTGCGCATCGTCATGGCCGATCCCGGCTTCGACGCCGTGCTGGTCATCTTCATCCCCGTGGGGCTGGCGGACGTGGAGGGCGTCGCCAGCGCCGTGCGGGAGGCGGTGGCCGAGGCCCGGGCGGCCGGCCACCAGAAGCCGGTACTCGCCTGCTTCATGAGCGCCCGCGGGCTGCGGCAGCCGCTGGCGGTGGGCGACGAGCGCATCCCCTCCTATCGCTTCCCCGAGTCGGCGGCCCGCGCCCTGGCCCGGGCTTACGAGTACGCCCGCTGGCGCCAGCAGCCCCTGGGGCGGATCCCCGACCATCCCGATCTGGACATCGAGCGGGCCCGGGAGGTGTGCCGGCGGGCGCGCGAACGGGGCGGCGGCTGGCTGGGCGCCGACGAGGTCATGGAGGTCCTCGGTGCCTTCGGCTTGCCGCTGGCCACGGGCCGGGTCGTCCGCACGGCCGACGAGGCCGTGGCGGCGGCCGAAGAGCTGGGCTACCCCGTGGTGGTGAAGATGGTGTCCCGGACGCTGGTCCACAAGACCGAGTGGGACGGCGTCCAGCTCAACTTGCGCGACGCCGCCGCGGTCCGCGCGGCCTGTGAGCGGATCGCCGAGCGCCTGCGGGCGGCCGGCCGGCTGGAGGAGCTGGACGGCTACCACGTTCAGCCCATGATCTCAGGCGGCATCGAGCTCATGGTGGGCGTGACCGACGACCGGCTGTTCGGGCCCCTCATCGCCTTCGGACTGGGCGGCATCCACGTGGAGATCCTCAAGGATGTGGTGTTCCGCATCACGCCTCTGACGGACCGGGATGCCGATGAAATGGTCCGCGGTATCCGCGGCTACCGGCTGCTGGAGGGCTACCGGGGCCACCCGCCGGCGGATATCGAGGCCATCAAGGACGTGCTTCTGCGCATCTCGCGCCTGGTGGAAGAGATCCCGGAGATCACCGAGCTGGACATCAACCCGCTGAAGGCCTTCCCGCCGGGCCAGGGGTGCAAGATCCTGGACGCCCGCATCAAGGTGGAGTGAGCGGGCCGGGAGGATGCGCCGATCCGGCCGGCAGGATAGCCGCCGGGCCGGGCGGGTGACGGGCGTGAGCGGGAAAGGCGCATGGAGCCGGTGGCGAGAGTGAAGCGACCGGGCCGGCAAGGCCGGGAAGCGATCCGGGCCGCGGGATCCGATCCCCCGCGGCCCGGCCTGTCCTTATTTAGTCGCGTTTATTGTATTAGTGGCGTTTATTGGCGGCGTTGCACCGGTGTGAAGACGGCGACCTCGCCCCCTGGCCCGCCCGGGCGCCGCTGGATCCGGCCCTCCGCCTCCATCCACTCCACGTGACCGTTGACCTCCGATAGCGCCAGCATGAGGTGGCCGGTATCGCCCCGCCCGAAGAGGTGAACGGCCAGGTCGTAGATGGTAGCCGCCCCGCCCAGTTCCTCCAGCGCGCGGGCGATCTGGCCGGCCCGCGCCTCCATGGCCGCCAGCCGCTCGTCCACCAGGCGCTGGTGGTCCCGGAAAGGCTCGCCGTGGCCGGGGAGACAGAGGGTGACGGGCAGCGACCGCACCCGGCCCAGCGAGGTGCGGTAGTCCAGCAGGCTGCGGGGCGGTTCGGGCCGCGCGGGGTGCCCCGCCTCATCCAGGGGCGGCGGTTCCACCAGGGCGTTGGAGGAGACCGCCGGCAGCAGGTGATCGCTGCTGATCAGTACACCGTCCCGTTCCCGGTACAGGCAGATCTGGGACTGGGCGTGGCCGGGGGTGTGCAGCACGCGCCAGCGGTCGTCGCCCATCGTGACGGTGTCGCCGTCGTCCAGCCAGCGATCCACTGCCAGCCGGGGTTCGATGGCCAGAAAACCGGCCAGCCCCCTGAGGAGCGCCTCGGCATCGGCCGCGGGGACGCCGGCCAGCCGGACGAACCGGCGGAAGAAAGCCACCCGCTGGGGGTCATCGCCGCCGCGGAAGTTGCGGGCCCCCCAGCGGTGGGCGGCGACGCGGGGACGGCCCCGGCCGGCCGGGCCTTCTCTGTGTCCGCGCCCGGCCGCTTCCGCCAGAAAGCGCGGGAGCTGGGTAAAGTGGTCCGCGTGGGTGTGGGTGATCACGACCTGGACGAAATCCGCCGGCGCCAGGCCATGGGCGGCCAGGCCCCGGACCAGCGCCTCCCAGGCCTCCGCCGTTCCCGGGCCCACGTCCACCAGGGTCGGGACGGCGCCCAGGATGGCATAGACGTTGACGTCGCCCACGGGATAGGGCGTGGGCAACGAGAGGCGCAGGATGCCCGGCGCCACCCACACTGCGCCCGGGCGGCCGGCCCCGTGCCCCCTGGTGCGGGCGCCGGGGTTTCCCCCCCTGGCCCCCGTGCCCGTTCGGGATTCCTGGCCGGCCCCACTCCCCGCGGCGGGAGCGGCGGGGCGGGCGGGAAACTCGCTCCCGCCCGCCCCGGTCTCCCCCGCACCCATCCCGCGCGGCCGCTGGCCAGGGCCCGGGCCGCGGGCATGTTCGTACCCGACCTCGCCACTCACCGCACCGACAGCGGGTAGCCTCCCGCTTCCAGCACCGCCGCGGCTACCCGCCGGCCCAGCGCCACGCGGTTGACCGGCTCGCGGCGCAGCAGCCGCCGCGCCACGGACAGCTGCACCTGCAGCGTGTCGCCGCTCTCGATGGCCGCCAGGGCGTTGCGGGCGGTGATCTCCATCCGGTCCAGCGCCTCGTGGACGAACAGCCGCGCCAGGTCCTCGTGCAGCCCGCTGGCGCCCGCCTTCTCCGCCCGCATCACGGCGCTCTCCATGGCGTAGAGGTCGATGCACAGGTCGGCGATGGCGGCCAGCAGCTCCTGCTGCTCCTCCAACTGCTGCATGTACTTCTGCACCGCCAGGCCCGCCACCATGAGGGTCAGGCGCCGGGCGTTGTCCACCAGCGCTCGCTCCGCCGCCAGGGGACCGGTGGCGCCACTCTCCGCCAGCGACCCCAGTGGCGCAAGCTCCGAAAGCTCCTTCTGCACCCGGCCCAGGGCCTCCATCAGCGGCAGCTTGCCCTTGAGCGTGCGGCGCATCAGCTCGCGCGGGATCAACAGGCGGTTGATCTCGTTCGTCCCCTCGAAGATGCGGTTGATGCGCGCGTCGCGGTAGGCCCGCTCCACGGGGAACTCCTGCATGTAGCCGTACCCGCCGTGGATCTGCACCGCCTCATCGACCACGAAGTCCAGGGTCTCCGAGCCAAAGACCTTGTTGATGGACGCCTCCACGGCATACTCGGAGATGGCCTCGATGGCCTGCCGGCCGCCGTCGGGCGCGTCGCCCTGAATCTCGGCCAGGCCCGCGTCGAAGGCGCCGGCCGTGCGGTAGACCATCGCCTCCAGGGCGTAGGTACGGGTGGTCATGGCGGCCAGCTTCTGCTGGATCAGCGGGAACGAGGCGATGGGACGCCCGAATTGCTTGCGTTCCTGGGCGTAGCGAGCGGAGATGCCGATGAGCTCCTTGCTGGCCCCCAGGTTGCCCGCAGCCAGCTTCCAGCGGCCGATGTTGAGGATGTTGAAAGCGATGTGATGGCCCTTGCCGATCTCGCCCAGGACGTTCTCCACCGGCACCGGCACCTCGTTGAGGTACAGGGTGCGGGTGGACGACCCCTTGATGCCCATCTTGCGGGCTTCCTCGGAGACCGACACGCCTGGGAAGTCCCGCTCGACGATGAAGGCGGTGAACTTCTCGCCGTCCACCTTGGCGTAGACCACGAACACGTGGGCGAAACCGGAGTTGGTGATCCACTGCTTCTGCCCGGTCAGGATGTAGTGCTTGCCGTCGGGCGACAGCACCGCCCGGGTCTTACCGCCCAGGGCGTCGGAGCCCGCGTCCGGCTCGGTCAGCGCGTAGGCGGCGATCCACTCGCCCGTGGCGAGCTTCGGCAGGTACCGCCGCTTTTGCTCGGGCGTGCCGAAATACACGATGGGCAGCGTGCCGATGCCGGTGTGGGCGCCGAAGGTCACGCCAAAGGACCCGGCCGGCGCCAGCTTTTCCACCACCAGCGTCGCCGTCGCCTTGTCCAGACCCAGGCCCTCATACTCCGCCGGGATCTCCACCGCCAGCAGGCCCAGCTCACCGGCCCGCCGCAGCAGCGGCACGGAGTGCTCGTGCTTGCCCTGCTCCAGTTCGTCCAGCAGCGGCTGCACTTCCTTGACGGCGAAGTCCTGGGCCACCTGGCCGATCATCCGCTGCTCCTCGTTGAGGTCTTCGGGGGTAAAGACCTCCTCCGGCTGCGGGCTCCCGATCAGGAAGCCGCCGCCCAGCGGCTTGCCCTTGCCCGCGCCCGCGGCTGCCGCGCCCGGGGCGGGCGCCCCCTGCGGCATCGGCTGTGCATCCGCCATGATGCGCTCCCTCCCTGCTCGGTTCGGCTCGCCTGCCCGGCGTGCCTCGCGCGACTGGCCTCCTCCTCGCTGGTTCTTCCCTCCGGGCCCCCGCCGCGGGCGGTGGCCCGCCCGCGGCAGCGCACCCGTCACCATTGAGTCGATCCTGGCTGGAGAACCTAGCTGGCGAATTCGAAGACGCCGGCGGCGCCCATGCCCCCGCCGATGCACATGGTCACCAGGCCGTAGCGGGCCCGGCGGCGGGCCGCCTCGTGCATCAGGGTCACCGTCTGCCGGGCGCCGGTGGCTCCCAGCGGGTGCCCCAGGGCGATGGCGCCGCCGTTGACGTTGACCCGGGCCGGGTCCAGCTCCAGTTCCCGCACCACCTGGATGACCTGGGCCGCGAAGGCCTCGTTGAGCTCGATCAGGTCGATGTCCTGGAGCCGCACGCCGGCCAGCTTCAGCGCCTTGGGTACCGCCACCACCGGGCCCACGCCCATGATGTCGGGGTCCACGCCGCCCACGGCGAAGCCGCGGAAGATGGCCTTGACGGGCAGGCCGCGCCGCTCCGCCTCCTCGGCCGCCATCACGATCACCGCGGCGGCGCCGTCGTTGGTGGGCGACGAGTTGCCGGCCGTGACGGTGCCGTCGCGGCGGAAGACGGGCTTGAGCTGGGCCAGCTTCTCCAGCGACGTGTCACGCCGCACGCACTCGTCGGTGTCGAAGGTGAACGTCTCCTCGACGCGGCGCCCGTTCTCCACCCGCACCCGCCGCACGGGGACGGGCACGATCTCGTCCTTGAAGCGGCCCGCGTCGATGGCCGCGGCGGCCTTCTGGTGGCTGGACAGCGCCCAGGCGTCCTGCTCCTCCCGGCTGATGCCGAAGCGGCGGGCGACCTCCTCCGCCGTGTGCCCCATGCCCATGTAGACCTGGGGATACTCGGCCACCAGCGCCGGGTTGAGGGACGGGTTGTGGCCCATCATGGGCACCCGGCTCATGGTCTCGACGCCACCGGCGATGATGATGTCGGCGCCGCCCACCATCACCCGCTCCGCGGCCAGGGCGATGGCCTGCAGCCCTGAGGAACAGAACCGGTTGATGGTGAACCCCGGCACGTTGGTGGGCAGGCCCGCCCGGATGGCCGCGATGCGGGCGATGTTGAGCCCCTGCTCGCCCTCGGGGAGGGCGCAGCCCAGGATCACGTCGTCGATCTCCCCGGGCTCGATGCCCGGCGCCCTCTCCAGCACGGCTTTGATCACCAGGGCGGCCAGGTCGTCGGCCCGGACGTCCTTGAGCGAGCCCTTCTGGGCCCGGCCGATGGCGGTCCGGGCACCGGCGACGATGACGGCTTCTCGCATCCCGCTTCACCTCTCCCCCGGTGGTCCCGGTCAGTCTCGCGATGCTCCCGGTCAGTTGCGCAGCGGCTTGCCCGTCTTCAGCACGTGCTGCATGCGCGCCTGGGTCTTGGGCTCGCCGGCCAGGCTGAGGAAGGCCTCCCGTTCCAGGTCCAGGAGGTACTCCTCGTCCACCTCGGTGCCGGGCGGCACGTCGCCGCCGGCCAGCACGTGGGCCAGCTTCCGGGCGATCTTGAGGTCGTGCTCGCTGGCCCAGCCGCCCCAGTGCATGCTGATGGCGGCCAGCTCCATCAGCGCGCGGCCGCTGTCGCCGACCACCGGGATGCGCCGGCGGGCGGGCGGCCGGTAGCCCGCCTCGTCCAGGGCCAGCACGGCGCGCTTGGCCTCGTGCAGCAGGTGCTCGCCGTTGGTGACAATGGCGTCCGTGTCACGGAGGAACCCCAGCTGCCGGGCCTCGGCGGCCGAGGTGGCGACCCTGGCGGTGCCGATGGTCTCGAACACCCGGTTGACCAGCACCTGCAGGTTGACGCGACCGGTCATGTCCGTGGTGGCCGGCCCGGGGGTCTGGGCGTACTTGCCGCTGAACACTTCCGGCACGTCCTCGATGGCCCGCACCAGCATCTCCTTGGTGCCGCCGCCGGCCGGGATCACGCCGACGCCGACCTCCACCAGGCCGAGGTAGGTCTCCGCGGCGGCCACCACCCGGGCCCCGTGTAGCGCCACCTCGCAGCCGCCGCCCAGGGTCATGCCATAGGGCGCCACCACCACGGGGCGGGCGGCGTACTTCAGGCGCATGTTGGCGCGCTGGAAGAGGCGCACCATGGCGTCGATCTCCTCCCACTCGCCCTCCTGGGCGGCGAGCAGGATGAGCATGAGGTTGGCGCCCACGCAGAAGTTAGGCCGCACGTGGCTGGAGATGACCAGGCCGCGCCAGTTGGCCTCGACCTCGTCCACCGCCCGCTCCACCATCTGCATGAAGTCCGCGCCGATGGCCTGCTTGGGGCTGTGGAAGTCCAGGAGCAACACCTCGTCGCCCATGTCCACCAGCGTGGCGCCGGCGTTCCGCGCCACCACCCGCTGCCGGCGCAGGAGGCGCGGCACCTCGATGGCCCGCGGGTCGTCCTCCACCGGCACGTACCGGCCCCCCGCGGCCAGCGCCAGCCGGCGGCCGTCCTCTTCCTCCACGTAGAAGCGGCCCGGACCGTTCTTGATGGCCTCCACCAGCCAGCCGGGTAGCGCCTGGCCGTCCCGCTCCATGCGCTCGAGGACGGTTGCCGCGCCCAGGGCATCCCACAGCTCGAAGGGACCGGCCGCCCAGCCGAAGCCCCACTTCATCGCCCGGTCGACGCTGACCACGTCGTCGGCGATCTCGCCCAGCTTGCTGGCGGCGTAGGCCAGGGTGCGGCGGGTGATCTCCCAGGCGAAGCGGCCGGCCACGTCATCGGCCGCCAGCAGCGCCTTCACCCGCTGCACCGGGTCCTCGATGGCGCGGGCGGCCTGCAGCGAGGCAGCCGGCAGCCGCCGGCGCGGCCGGTACTCCAGGGTGGCCGGGTCCAGCACCAGGATCTGGCTCCCGCCGTCCTCCCCCTTGACCCGCTTGTAGAAGCCCTGGCCGGCCTTCTGCCCCGTCCAGCCGCGCTCCACCAGCTGGCGCATGAACTCGGGCAGGGTAAAGGCCTCCTGCTCCGCGGGATCGCTGACGGCGGCGCGGGTGTTGTCGGCCACGTCCTTCATCACGTCGATGCCGACCACGTCCAGCGTCCGGAAGGTGGCGCTCTTGGGCCGCCCCATGGCCTCGCCGGTGATCTCGTCC
>DATCKH010000137.1:0-3378 GCA_036562425.1 Thermaerobacter sp.
CGAGGCCCGCGACGAGGAACAGGACGGCCGCCAGCCGCCAGCCCAGCGGCCGTCGCCCCAACCTCCGCCGGCGCCCCCACCCGGCCTTGACCCCCGCGCGGTCCCGCCAGATCACCGGCAAAACCTCCTCGCTGGCCCTCCGCGGCAGGCGCGGCACGCCCCTGCCCCCGTTCCCGTCACATCCTGCCATGGCCACGCCGGCCGGCCTGGCGCCAGCTCCACCACGCAGCGAGGATCGCCGCCACCAGCGCCACGTAGAAGCCCACCCGGAAGGTGGCGACCGTGGAGAACTGGGCGATCTGGCCGGTGCCCAGGATGACCGGTGTGAAGGGCTTGATGGAGCTACTGAGCGGCGCCGCCGGGTCCAGCGTATGGCCCGCGATGTAAAGCCAGCGGTACAGGTCGACGACGACCCCCAGCGGGAACAGGATCGCCGGCAGCAACGCCGCCACGGCGGCACGGCCCCGCAGGAAAGCAGCCGCCGCCGTCAGGGCCGCCAGGCCGTAGACGAGGTAGGGAGCCAGCCGGCGTTCCACCGGCGCGGCGTCCCGCAGGGACATCATGCCGATGTAATGGTTGAGCAGGTCGATCTCGTCCACGTCGCCCCGCACGTCGGTGAGGTGGACGGACACCGTCAGCCCCTGCGGGTACTGGGGGGCGCGCACGGTGATGGACCACCACGGCAAGTAGAGCGAGCACGCAATCAGGATGGCCACCACGACCGGGACGAACCGTCCGAGGCTACCGGCCACCCCCTGCTTGCCCGTCGCCCGATCACCCGCCTGCACGGCTCCTCATCTCCTCCCCGCGAAGTTCCGTGCGTCCTGGTGAAGTTCCGTGCGTCCCGCTAAGGAAGGTACGCGGGCGGCCGCACGCACGGCGGCCGCCCACGACCCTCCCCGTCCCTCACGGCTGGACGATCAGGTAGCCCGCCATCTCCAGGTGCAGCGCGGAGCAGAACTCCGTGCAGTAGAAGGGGTATACCCCGGGTTGGTCGGCGACGAAGGTGACCGTCTGGGTCTCGCCCGGCTCGAGGCTCAGGTTGATGCCGTAGCGCTGGATGGCAAACCCGTGGGTGGCATCCTTCGCCCGCTCGATGTTGGTGATGTGGATGATCACCTTGTCCCCCTTCTTCACCTCGATCTTGTGCGGGGTGAAGCGGCTGCGGGTGGCGGTCATCCACACCTCCACGGTGTTGCCCCGCCGCTCGATGCGCTCCTTACCCGACTCGACGGCGTTGGGATCCTTGGCCTGGGCGACCGGGTTCCAGCCCACCTCGGGATAGACATCCCACGCCTTGACCTTGTCGGCGCGGATGATCTGGGCGTAGTGCGGCTCCCCGAGGCCGATGGGCATATCGTAGACCAGCTGCATGTTCTCCCCCGGCTTGCTGATGTCAATCAGCTGGAAGTTCTGCGGGTGCAGCGGGCCCACGGTGTGGAACCGGTCGATGGACCACTTGTTCATGGCCACCAGGTACTTGCCTGCGGGTTTGGCCGTATCACCCTCGGCCACCGCCAGGTGACCGACGTTGTAGTGGACGGGGACCTTGCCGACCAGCTTCCACGCGTTCTCGGCGTCGTTGTACGGCGGCCCCAGCGTCCACCGGGCGATGGCGCTGTCCAGGAACAGGCTGGTATAGGCGTAGCCCTGGTCGTCAAACTGGGTGTGCAGCGGGCCCAGCCCCACCTCCACCTGCGCCTCGACCACGTCCTGGAAGTTGAGGACCGGCACGCCGTAGGGGTCGCGCTCCTGCGTACCCTGCTCGATGGCGGCGGCGATCTTCTTCCAGCTGTAGACGGTGACGTGGGGGTCGAGCTTGCCCGAGGTCACGATGTAGTCGCCTCGCGGCGCGACGTCCACACCGTGCGGGCTCTTGGGCACGGGCAGGAAGTACAGGGCCCCTTCCCGGGCCGCGACCTCCAAGGGGAGCACCTTGAAGCCGTTGACCTCTTTGGCCTTGCCGGCGGCCACCAGTTCCTCCGCCTTGCGCCAGTTGACCATGTGGAGGTAGTCCATGTCCCGAGCCGCCGTCTCGGCCTCGAAGTTCCCGGTGGCCAGCTCGGTGTTGATGGAGGTGCAGAAGGCCCAGCCCTCGCTCTCCCCCTTGCCAGCGTCGCAAAGATCCTGCCAGTACGGGGGAACCTCCACGGCGAAGGACTTCGCGGGATCGACCCGGCCCTTGTCGCGGTCGAACTTCCAGAAGGTGATGGCGCCGCGATAGCGCTCCTTGTACTGATCCAGCGGGGCCGCCTCTTCACCCGGCGGGATGCCGTACTGGCTGCCCTCGACGACGTACTCGGTGTTGGGCGTCACGAACGTGGCCCCGTGGTTGCCGTTGAACAGAGGGTTGCGGACGATCTGCTTGGTCTCGAAGTCCCGCAGATCGACCACGGCCAGCCGCCCGTTGGCCTTGTCGCCGATGAACAGCCACTGGCCGTCGTATTCACCGTTGGTCTCGCTGAGGGCGGGGTGATGGGTGTCGCCCCAGTGATCCTTGCCCTCACCGCTCGCGCCCTGGCGCAGGATTTCCTTGGTGTCATCACTGTACCCGTACCCCTGCCAGGGCTCCGGGGTGAAGACGCCGATCACCTTGAGCAAGCGCATGGACGGCACACCGATCACCAGGACCTGGCCCGAGTGGCCGCCCGAGGCGAACATGAGGTACTCGTCCCGCTTGCCGGAGGGTACGTAGGTCTTCAGCGCCGACACCACGTCGGCAGCCGAGAGGCCCCGCTCCTGCATCACCGCCGCGGCTTCCTGCCCCAGATTCAGGTTGGCGGCTTGCGAGGCGCCCTGGCCGCCCCCACCCCCGAGACTGCAGGCGGACAGCAGCATTGCCGCCACCAGCACCAGGGCTACCAGCCGCGCCTTCCGCATGAGGCGGAACGACATGACCGCCCTGCCCTCCTTCACAACCATGAGCCGTCAGGGTTCCACCACGAGGCGGCCCACCATGCCCGCCGCGCGGTGCCCCGGCACGGAGCAGTAGAACTCGAACTCGCCCTCCTGCATGGGAACCAGTGTCGCCTGATCCCGCTGACCCGGGCTGGCGTGCAGGTAAACGGCGTGGTCCGGGTTCTCTCCCGTGTGACCGGGGGACTGGATGTCCACCTGCATGTCGTCGATGGTGAAGTCGTGTTCCTGGTAGCCCTTGTTCTCGAACACGAAGGTGACCGGCTCGCCCTTCTTGACCGTGATCTCGGCGGGCTCGAATTTCATGTCCATACCGACAATCACGATCTCGCGGCCGCCGCCGGCACCCGCCGTGCCGCTACCTTCACCCCCTCCCCCGGTCTCGCCGGTAGCACCGCCGGCTCCATTGGAGCCAGCATCCCCGCCGCCACCAGCGGCACCGCCAGCCTCTCCGGCACCGCC
>DATCKH010000037.1:0-1909 GCA_036562425.1 Thermaerobacter sp.
ATGCTCGAGGGCGAGCATCATGGTCTCCGCCATGCAGGCATAGACCAGGCCGCGCTCGAAGCCGAAGTTCCAGCCCATGGACGGCCGCCCCGGCACCTCGATGACGCCGCCGTCGATCACCAGCACATCGGGGCGGGCGTCCCGGACCTCGCGGCTCACGTTGGGCGGGCGGCTGAGGTCGCAGACCACGGCCCCGAACTTGACGTTGCCGGGCGTCACCAGGTGCGCCGTGCTGCTGGTGGCCGTGACGACCACGTCGGCCAGGGGCAGCATCGTGTCCAGCTCGGTGGTGATGACCAGCGGGCACTCGTCGCTGGCCGCCCATTCCTCGTAACGCCGGATGAATTCCTCCAGCGGGGCCTCGGGGTCCGGCCAGCCCCCGAACGCCAGCAGCCGTGCCGCCAGCGGGGCCAGGCCTGCCGCTCCGCCCGAGCCCGTGACACCTCGTGCCACCAGACCGTTGGTGGCCACCCGCACGCCGTTGGTGCCCGCGGGCAGGCCCACCGTTTGCGGCGTCAAACCCCGCGCCGTGGCCAGCACGTGGCGGCAGATCTCACCGGCCACGCGCAGCAGCCGGCGGCGGCTCTGCTCAGCCCGCGCCGGATTGCCGATCAGCAGCAGCCGGTCGACCTGATCGGCGATCAGCAGGGCCGTGGCGCGCCCGATGGCGCCGGTGGCGCCCACCACGGCCACCGTGCCCCGGGCCAGCGGGTAGCCCAGGCGACGCGTCGCCTCGCCGATGGCCTCGACGGCCGCGGCCACCGTATAGCTGTTGCCCGTGGTCAGGGCGACGCCGGCATCCCGGAGGTGCAGGCCGCCGCGGGTCACCACCGAGGTATAGGCACCCAGGCCGACGATGCGCGCGCCACCGTCCCGGGCCAGCGCCAGGGCCTTCTCCACCTCGGCGATGGCCTCCCGGGACGGCATCTCCAGCAGCTCGTCGGCCGTCCGCGGGACCACGTAGAACTCACCGTAGGCCGTGCGCCCGCAGGCCGACACGATCCGGGTCTGGCCGATGCGGAAGGGCTCCAGGAGGTGATTCCACCGGCCGGCCAGCTCCGCCAGTTCCTCCCGCGTGAAGACCGCCAGGCTCGGGTCGAACTCCGGGTAGTTCTCCAGGTCCACGGGGTGCACGAGGAAGGCGAAGCGCCCTTCTTCCGGATCTCCCGACGGGGCGACCGGTCCTTCCTGGGCCCTGCCACCTGCGGGCAGGCCAGCGTGGGAGGCTTGCCCGTCTTCGCCGGCTTTCCCCTGGCTGGCATCGCGGGCCGCCGGCCCGGCGGCCGCGGCAGCCTCGCGCACGGTTACGCGGGGGCCGGTCCGGCGCCCCTCGCCGACCAGGTGCCGCAGGAGCCCGGCGGTGTCCTCGCGGTCGATGAGCTCGACCACGCGCTCGATGGCGGCCAGCGCGTAGTCACACTCGGCGCGCCCGGCGATGAGGGGTGGCTCGATGCGGATCACCTCGGCCCCGTTGAGCGTCGGCGCCACCCGCAACTTCTCGACGTTGAGCAGGTACGAGGCGATGACGGGCGTCAGGAGTTCCTGCTCGCCCATGACGCCCAGCAGGTTGCCGGGGAAGCTCGCCCGGTCCACCCCGAACTCGAGGCCGAGCATGAAGCCGCGCCCGCGCACGGACCGGATCACCCGCGGGTGGCGCCGCTGGATCTCCAGCAGGCCCTGGCGCAGATACTGGCCCGTCTCCGCCACGTGCCGCAGCAGCGCGCGGTCGTCGCGGGTGAGCAGCTCCAGGGCGGCCAGCCCCGCCCGGCACGCCAGCGCGTTGCCGGCGAACGTCGACGAGTGCTTGGTGGCGAACTCCTCGGTGTAGACCTCTTCCGTGCAAAGGAGGGCGCCGATGGGAACCAGTCCCCCGCCCAGGGCCTTGGCCAGGGTGATGGCGTCGGGCGTG
>DATCKH010000038.1:0-2365 GCA_036562425.1 Thermaerobacter sp.
GCCCGCCGCGGGCCGGCGGCCAGGTCCGTACCCCGGGATCCCCAGACGAAGGCCTGGAGGCCGATCAGGTACGACGGCGCGGGGCAATAGTACACACCCGCCCGCTCGAACACGCCCGCCAGCCGCTCCCCGACCCGGGCCAGGACCTCGCGGTGGGTGAAGGGGGACAGCGCCTGTTGCACCAGGCAGCCGCCCTCGCGCAGGGCGCGGAGCGCCAGGCGGTAGAACTCCTCGCTGTAGAGAACGTCGGCCGGCGTGCCGGGATCGGAGCAGTCGACCAGGATGACGTCGTAGCTCTCCGCCGGCGCGTCGCGCAGGAACGCGAAGCCGTCGGCGAAGTGGAGGCGCACCCGGGGATCATCCCAGGCGTCGCCGCCGACGGCGGGCAGCCACTGCCGGCAGACGCGTACGACCGCTTCGTCCAGTTCCACCATGTCGATGCGCTCGAGGTCCGGGTGCTTGACCGTCTCGCGCAGCGTACCGCCGTCGCCGCCCCCGATGATCAGCACCCGCCGTGGGTCGGGATGCGTGCACAGGGGGACGTGGGCGAGCATCTCGTGGTAAATGTACTCGTCCAGTTCCGCCACCTGCAGGATGCGGTCGAGGAAGAGGGCGCGGCCGAAACGGTGCAGGTCCGCCACCACAATGTCCTGATAGGGGGACCGCTCGTGGTGGAGCTCGCGGACGATTTTCCACCGCACCTGGAAGCCGATGATGTCGGTCTGCGCCTCCACCAGCCAGTTGCCGTCGCCGCCGGCTTGCCAGTTCGTGTCGGGCACGGATGTTCAACTCCTTATGGCGTTGCTGGGGGACATGGGTCGGGGGCCGGGATCGCGAGGTTTGGCAACGGTCCCGGTCCTCCGGTATTATTCGCGGGCGCATCCTGAACTGTCAAACCCTCCCGCGCCGGCAGGGGGGCGGTCCGCTGCCGCCTCGGGCTGCGGCAGTTCCGCTGGCGGGTACCGCCCAGCTGGCGGCCGCCGCCCCGCCCGGTGGTAATGGACAACGGGGCTGGCCGGTGCTAGAATGAGGAGCGCGGTAGCCGTGCGGCGACGCCTGCGGGCGTGGCGGAATGGTAGACGCGCCAGACTTAGGATCTGGTGGGTTCGTCCCGTGGGAGTTCGAATCTCCCCGCCCGCACAGGCCCGAGGGCGACAGGTGCGCCCCGGGACGGGCCGCCGGGAGGGCTGCCGGGCGGTGCCGCGTGCAAAAGGTGATGCGGGAGTAGCTCAGGGGTAGAGCGTCTGCTTGCCATGCAGAAGGCCGCGGGTTCGAATCCCGTCTCCCGCTCAGGTGCGATGGCGTATACCGGCAGGCCGTGGCGGCGCAGGCTCCACGGCCCTTTTGTATTGCCCCCTGAAGGGCGTATCGCCGTGCCGATCGCGGCGGCGCGGCTGCGATTGCCGCAAAAATTGGCCCTGTGCTACAATTCAGCGGTATCCTGATAAGGCGAGAACGGCCCGCGAGGGCACGGCCCGGCCGGGTGGGTCGCCGGGACACTGTCCCGGTGGTGCAGGCGGCCGTGCGCCCCTTCCCCCGCGCATTCACCCGGAGCACGAGGCTGGTGAAGAGACCCGGGAACCGCCTCCCCAAGCGGAGGCGCCAGCGAGCCGGGAGCCGGCGCGTACGGGGGCCGGCGCCAGCGCGGGTGCGGGCCGCGGGAGGACCGCGGGTGACATCCGGGGAGGATGGACGGATTGAAGGCGACCCTGGAGAAGGTGGAAGACCGCCGCGCGACCCTGACGGTGGAGGTCGACGCAGAGACGGTGGCCAAGGCGGTCGACCAGGCCTACCGCCGCCTGGTGCGCAGGGTGCAGATCCCTGGCTTCCGCAAGGGACGCGCGCCTCGCTTTCTGGTCGAGCGGCATCTGGGTAAGGCGGCCCTGTATGAGGAGGCGCTGGATCACCTGCTGCCGGAAGCGTACAGCCAGGCGGTGGCGGAGACGGGCATCGAGCCCATCGACCGCCCGAAGCTGACGGTGGAGGCCTTCGACGAGGAGACCGGCCTCCGCTTTACCGCCGAGGTGGAGGTCAAGCCGGAGGTGGACCTGGGCGATTACCGGTCCCTGCGCCTCGAGCCGCCGGTGGTGGAGGTGACCGCCGAGCAGGTGGACGAGGAACTCCGGCGGCTTCAGGAGATGCACGCCACGCTGGTCCCCGTGGAGGACGCGCCGGCGGAGAAGGGCATGACCGCCGTCATCGACTTCTCCGGCACCATGGACGGCCAGCCCGTGCCCAACGGGCAGGCCGAGAACTACAGCGTCGAGCTGGGGTCGGGCCGGCTGCTGGATGACGTGGAAGAGCAGTTGCTGGGCATGCGGCCGGGCGAGGAGAAAGACATCGAGGTCACGTTCCCGGACGACTT
>DATCKH010000151.1:0-4528 GCA_036562425.1 Thermaerobacter sp.
GGGCTGGCGGCGGTCTTCGTGGGGCTCAACCCGGGCCGGGCCAGTGCCGCCCGCGGCCACCATTTCGCCGGTCCCAACAATCACTTCTGGCGCCTGCTCTACGAAGCCGGCCTGACCCCGCGGTTGTTGCGGCCGGAGGAAGACGTGCTGCTGCCGCGGTTCGGGTTGGGAGTGACCAACGTCGTCCCGCGGGCGACCCGCGGCGAGGCGGACCTGGCCTGGGAGGAACTCGTCGCCGGCGGGGAGGCGTTGCGGGCCAAGATCGCGCGGGTGCGGCCGCGGCTGGTGGTGCTGCTCGGTAAGCTAGTCTATCGCGGCTATGCCGGGCTGTCCCGGAGTGCGCCCGTGGAGTGGGGACTGCAGCCTGGGGAAACGGTTCCCGGCGTGAGGGAGTTCGTGGCGCCCAACCCGTCCCCGCGCAGCACCGTCCCGTACGATCTCCGCCTGCAGCTGTTCCGCCAGGTACGGCGCCTTGTTGACGGGAGCCGGCGAGGCGCCTGACGGAATGTTGGTTCTATTCTAAAAAAGTTTCAGTTGACAACAGTTCGGGCCCCTCTTAAAATTCCGGCCATGACCGGCTGGGAGATCCTCCAGCACATCTGGCGCCTGCAGAACGCCGTCTTCCGGGACGCGACCCCCTGCCTGGAGCGGCACGGGCTGTTCCGGATGGCGCCCTTCGTCCTGGCCATGGTCAAGACCTGGGCGACGCCCTCGGCCATCGCCGCGGCCCTCGGCCTGCCCTTGCCGACCCTCAGCCACATCCTGCGGCGGCTGGAAGAGGAGGGATGGGTGTCCCGCCGCATCGATCCCGCGGACCGGCGCCGGCACCGGTTCTCCCTGACCCATTCCGGCGAGCGGGTGCTGCAGGAGGCGCGCGGTTGCCTGGCGGCGGCCATGGAGGGCTATGTCGCCCGGCTGGACGAGCGGGAGCAGGTTGAACTGCTGCGCCTGCTCGGCGAGATGCTCGACGAAAACAGGGGAGAGAAGAACCGTGAACGACAGCCGGTTCAATGAGCGCCGCCTGGCGGTCATCGGCGTGATGCTCTGCCTCTTTCTCGCGGCTCTGGACCAGACCATCGTGGCCACCGCCATGCCCCGCGTGGTCGAGGAACTGCACGGCCTCGACCTCTACGCCTGGGTGGCGACCAGCTACCTGCTGGCCTCGGTGGTGGGGCTGCCCATCTTCGGCCGCCTCACGGAGCTCATGGCCGGGAAGTGGGTCTTCACCATCGCGGCTGTGATCTTTCTCGCCGGCTCGGCCCTGGCGGGGCTGTCACCCAGCATGGAGGCGCTCATCGCCTTCCGCGGCGTGCAAGGGTTCGGTGGAGGCGGCCTGTTCGCCACGGCCATCACCACCATCGGCTTGCTCTACCCGCCGCGGGAGCGCGGCCGCATCCAGGGCGTGTTCGGGGCCGTGTTCGGCCTGTCCAGCGTCATTGGGCCCTGGGTGGGCGGCCTGCTGACCGACCACCTCTCCTGGCGCTGGGTGTTCTACGTGAACATGCCGGTCGGGGCCGTGGCCCTGTACTTCCTGATGCGCCACATGCCCGCCCTGGCGCCGGAACGGCGCTCGTCCTTCGATGTCCCGGGCGCCGTGACCATGACCCTGTGGACGGTGCCGCTGATCCTCGCCTGCTCGTGGGGCGGTTCCACCTACCCCTGGACGTCGCCGCGGATCCTGGGCTTCCTGGCCCTGGCGGCCATCGGGCTCGCGCTGTTCATCGTTGTCGAGCGGCGGAGCCGGCAGCCGCTGTTCGACCTCACGTTGTTCGCCAACCCGACCTTCCGCTGGGCGACGGTGGCGCTGCTGTTCTTCGGCGGCACGTTCCTGGGCGGCGTCATGTTCCTGCCCCTTTACCTGGTCCAGGTCAAGGGGTTCTCGGCCACCAATTCCGGCCTGTCGCTGGTCCCGCTGACACTGGGCACCGTGGCGGGGAGCATGCTGGCTGGCCAGCTGGTCATGCGGGTCGGCCGGTACAAGCCCCTCCTGGTGGTCAGTTCCGTGGCGTCCCTGGTGCTCTTCGCGGTCTTCCACCAGGTCCTCAGAGTGGATACGCCCCTGTGGGAGGTCGTGGCGCTGATGGTCCTGCTGGGGCTCGCCTTCGGGCCTTCCATGCCGCTCTACACGCTGGCGGTGCAGAATTCCGTCACCCGGGACCGCATCGGGACGGCCAGCAGCGCCACCCAGTTCTTCCGCCAGGTGGGATCGACGGTGGCGGTAGCCCTGCTGGGTACGGTGCTGAGCGGCACTATGCAGGCGCAGATGACCCAGCACCTGCCGCCCCAGTACCGGGTGGCGAGCCAGCAGTTCCAGGTGCGGGAGGGTGCCGGCGCCACGAACCTGGAAGCCAGTGTCCGCGCTGCCTTTGAGCAGGTCTACGGCGAGATCGAGCGCGCCCTGGAGGGGGACGAACAAGCCTACCGGCAGCTGCAGGCGGACCCGCGGCTGCCGCAGGAGCTCAAGCGCCAGTTGCCCCCGGGGGGGATCGCGGCGCAGGTGCGGGCCCGGATGGACCAGGTTGGCAAGACGTTCGAGGCGGCCCTCAACGGTGACGAGCGCGCCCGCCAGGCCCTGCTGGCCGACCCCCAGCTGCCGGCCGAAGCACGGCAGGTCTTGCAGTCGCCGCCGCGCGATCCGGCCGCGCGCCAGGCGGTGGTGGCTTCGGTGCGGGCCGCCCTGGATGCGCGGGCGCAGCAGGTGGCGGCTGAGACCGAGCGCCAGGTGCTGGCGCGGATCCGCAGCGAGATGGACCGGCAAGCCGGCCAGGTGGTGACGGTGCTCCGCCAGGCCATGAACGAGGCCATCACCGAGGCCGTGCGCCGCGTCTACCTCTATGCCGCAGGCATGGCGCTGATGGGGCTGCTGTGCCTGTTCTTCCTGCCGGACCAGGAGTTGCGGAGGAGCGATGCCGCGCCCATGCCGGCCATGGCGGGGGAATAGGCGGACGTGGCCGGAGCCGCCCGAGCGAGTAAGCCGAGCGAGTAAAAGGAGCGGTGCCGTGATCCGGCCGCCCGAGAAATCTCCGCCGGGGACGGTCCCGACACATCGAGCGAAACGCACGCCCGGAACCCGAGGGGCGGGTGAAGCGGCTCTGCGGGCCGCCTCGCCCGCCCCGATGGTTCCTGGGGGGCTGGTTTCCTGTCGGGAATCGGGAACGAGCCCCGGGCCGTTCAAGAAAATCCGGTAGGTCCCGTCACTTCCGCAGGCCGTCACTCCCGCAGCCGGCCCAGCAGGCGTACCGGGCCTCCCGCCAGCCGCCAGGCGGGCTCCAGGCCGGCGGCGAAGGCGAAGAGGTACTTGGCGAGGTGGGTAAAGAGCGCGATCTGGAAGGCGGTGGCCGGGGGCACCCCGTAGAGCTGCAGGACCGCGGTCATGTTGGCCTCGTAGGTGCCCAGGCCACCCGGCGTGAGGGCGATGACCTGGCCGGCCACCGCCACCAGCGTCACGGCGACCAGGGCCGCGGGGTCCAGGGCGATGCCCAGGCCGCCGCTGGCCAGAGCCAGCATGCCCGCCTCCAGAGGCCAGCTGGCCGCGGCGGC
Source organism: Thermaerobacter sp. (assembly GCA_036562425.1). Lineage (GTDB taxonomy): Bacteria > Bacillota > Sulfobacillia > Thermaerobacterales > Thermaerobacteraceae > ZC4RG37. Next base: position 3,541 of record DATCKH010000151.1, read on the forward strand.
GAGGAAGGACGCGCCCAGGCGATGCGGGGGTACGGCGGTCACCGGCCGGGTGAGGGCGTCCAGGGCCGGCCAGCGCCGGGCAAGCCAGGGTGCCAGCAAGCGCAGAGCCCACAGCGCCGCGAGCCCGAGGCCGGCGGCCAGGAGGGCGGCTGCCGGCCAGCCGCCGGGGGACGTGGGCGACAGCCCGGCAACATCCCCAGGGCCGGCGGGCATCGGGCCCGGCCCCGGCCGCAGGCCCGGCCCCGCCGACAGCGGCCGCCCCCTTCCCGTCAGGGACCAGGCCAGGGCCGGTGCGGCTACCGCCAGCAGGGCCACGGTGTCCACCAGCCGCGCCTGGACCACGGAGGCGATGGCCACCTCCCGCGGCAGTCCCTGCCGCTCCGCCAGGACGACCCGCGCCACCTCGCCCAGCTTGCCCGGTGCCAGGTGGTTGACCAGGTTGGCCACCAGGGTAAGGCGCCAGAGGGTGGTGAAGGGGAGCCTGGCGCCCGGACCCGGCAGGAGGAACTGCCAGGCCACCGCCCGCAACCCGAAGGCGGCGGCGTAAGCCGCCACGGCCAGGGCGGTGAAACCCGGCTGGCGTCCCGCGAAGACCGCGAGACGGGCCACGTCGGCCGGCGCGACGGTGACCAGCGCCACCGCCACCAGTCCCGCCAGGAGAATCCAGTTGAGAATTCTTCTCAGATGCGGTTGCATACCTCCCGCATTGTATCAACCGTGCCTCCCGCCGGCACGCAGGGTTCCACCCCGCCAGCCGCCGCCCCTCGCGACCTGCTGGCACGGGTGGCAGGTGAAGTCCAGCGCCTGGCGCCCCGCGTGCCTCGCAGCTGCCGCGCCCCGCCGCAGGCGCGCCCCGGCGGAAAGGACAGCCCGCCATCTCCGGTGAACTCCTGGACGGGAGCGCGTGTGCCTAGATTTCTCGAGGCCGGCCACGTGACCTCGAGGTTGGCGAGGTGAAGCGACGGTGGCGTCCTCTTCCGTCTCCCAA
>DATCKH010000152.1:0-26728 GCA_036562425.1 Thermaerobacter sp.
CGGCCCGGCCGGTTCGTGGCAGCTGAGGCCGGGTACGAGGAGTGCGAGTGGGTGATCGCCGGCGCCCCCCTGGAGGCGACCGTCAGCTATCGATCGGGTACGCGCTGGGGACCGGCGCGGATCCGCGAGGCTTCCCACGCCCTCGAGACCTACAGCCCGGAGCTGGATCGGGATCTGGAGGAGCTGGCGATCTGTGACCTGGGTGACGTGGCCCTGCCCCTGGGCAACGTGGGGCAGAGCCTGGCCCGTATCGAGGCCGCCCTGCGCCGGCCCGTCCGGGATGGGAAGCGGTTTCTGCTGCTGGGCGGCGAGCACCTGGTGACCCTGGCCGCGGTGAACGCGGCCCTGGCGCGGTATCCCGACCTGGTGGTGGTCCAATTTGACGCCCATACGGACCTCCGCGACGAGTACCTGGGCGAGCCTTATTCCCACGCTACGGTTATGCGGCGGGTGCTGGATCTGGTCGGTCCGGGTCGGGTGTGGCAGCTGGGCGTCCGCTCCGGACTGCGGGAGGAGTTCGCGCTGGCCCGGGAGGCGACCCGGGCCTTCCCCGACGTAACCCACGGCGCCCAGGTGCTGGTGGAGGAGCTGGTGGGGCCTCTGCGAGGCATTCCCCTGTACCTAACGCTGGACGTGGACGTACTCGACCCGGCCTTCGCGCCCGGTACCGGGACCCCGGAGCCCGGCGGCATCGATTTTGTCGAGTTGCATCAGGCACTGCTGGGACTGGCGCGGGCGGGCGCTCGCGTGGTGGCCGTCGACATCGTGGAGACGGCGCCGCCGCTGGATCCCAGCGGGCGGACGGAGATCGTGGCCGCCAAGCTGGCCAGGGAGATCTTGCTTGGCTTCGGTGGTGGTGAGGAGGTCTAGCCATGGCGGAGTTCATCGACCGGGTACGGGAGGCGCGAGAGCAGATCGCAGGCGCGTTGCGGGCTGCCGCCGCGGCGGCGGTGGCGGCCGGTGAGTTGCCGCCCGAGGCGGCGCCGGAGGGCGACTCCTGGCGCGGCATCCAGGTGGAGGTGCCGCGGGACCGAAGCCACGGGGACTTCGCCACCAACGCCGCCCTGGTCCTGGCAGGGCATGCGCGCCGGGCGCCGCGCCAGGTGGGGGAGGTGCTGGTGAAGCACCTGCCTGCCGGGTCATGGATCCGGCAGGCGGAGGTGGCGGGCCCGGGGTTCATCAATTTCTTCCTGGAAGACGACTGGTGGCGGGACGGCCTGCGCCAGATCCTGGCGGCGGGCGACGCCTATGGCAATACCAACGTGGGCGGCGGCCGCCGGACACAGGTCGAGTTCGTCAGCGCGAATCCCACGGGTCCCCTGGGCGTGGTCAACGCCCGCGCCGCCGCCCTGGGTGACGCCCTGGCCAACGTGTTGGCGGCCGCTGGCTACAGGGTCCAGCGCGAATTCTACATCAACGACGCCGGCACCCAGATCCTCAAGTTGGCCCAGTCGCTGGAAGCGCGGATTCGCCAGCAGCTGGGCCAGGAGGCGGAGATCCCCGAGGGCGGCTACCCCGGCGAGTACCTGGTGGAGATCGCCCGGGACTTCCTGGCCACGGAAGGAGCCGGCGTCCTGGACCTGCCGGAGCAGGAGCGCTACGAGCGGCTGGCGCGATACGCCGTGGAAACCCTGGTGGCCCAGATGCGGACGCAGCTGTCGCGCTTCCGCGTGGAGTTTGACGAGTGGTATCCGGAGACGCGGGTGCGCGCGGAAGGATATCCGGAGCGGGTGCTGGAGCGCCTGCGGGCCCGCGACATGATCTACGAGCACGACGGTGCCCTCTGGCTCCGCTCCACCGCGGTAGGCGACGTGAAGGACCGGGTGATGGTCCGCCGGAATGGCGAGTACACCTACACCCTGGTGGACATTGCCTACCACTTGACCAAGTACGAGCGTGGTTTCCAGCTGGTCATCGACATCTGGGGCCAGGACCATCACGGGCACGTGGTACCCATGCGGGCGGCCCTCAAGGCCCTGGGCCTGCCGGACGACTGGTTCGAGGTGCTGCTGACCCAGATGGTCCACCTGGTGCGGGGTGGCCGGGCGGTACGCATGTCCAAGCGGAAGGGCGAGCTGGTGACCATGGCCGAGTTCCTGGACGAGGTGGACGTGGACGCGGCCCGCTACTTCTTCCTGATGCGGTCGCCCGACACGCATCTCGACTTCGATCTTGACCTGGCCAACCTGCAGTCGTCCGAGAATCCCGTCTACTACGTCCAGTACGCCCATGCCCGGACGTGCGGCATCCTCCGCCAGGCCGCCGGCGAGTACGGCCTCCACCCCGACCCGGAAGGGGCCGACCTGTCGTTGCTGGGCGACCCGGCGGAGAGGGAGCTGGCGCGCCGGCTCCTCGACATGCCGGGCGAAGTGGCGGCGGCGGCCCAGGCCCGGGAACCGCACCGGCTGACGTACTACCTGAAGGACGTGGCGACGCTGTTCCACCAGTTCTACACCCGTTGCCGGGTGCTGGGTGAGCCCGAGCCCGTGTGCCGCGCGCGCCTGGTGCTGGTGGATGCGACCCGCCTGGTGCTCCGCCGAGCCCTGGGGCTCCTGGGGGTAACGGCTCCGGAACGGATGTAGAGCGGGCGAGTTCGGAGGGGGATCGATGGCGAAGTTCATCTTCGTGACCGGCGGGGTGGTGTCGGCACTCGGCAAGGGGATCACGGCGGCCTCGCTGGGGCGGTTGCTGAAGGCTCGGGGCCTGCGCGTGGCGATCCAGAAGATCGACCCGTACATCAATGTCGACGCGGGCACCATGAGCCCGCTCCAGCACGGGGAGGTCTTCGTCACCGAGGACGGCGCCGAGACGGACCTGGACCTGGGGCATTACGAGCGGTTCATCGACGAGAGCCTGTCCCGGGACCACAGCGTTACCACCGGCCAGGTGTACCAGGCGGTCATCGAGAAGGAGCGGCGCGGCGACTTCCTGGGGGGCACGGTACAGGTCATCCCGCATATCACCAACGAGATCAAAGGGCGCATTGTGCGCGTCGCTGAAACCAGCGGCGCCGACGTGGTGATCGTGGAGATCGGGGGCACGGTGGGCGACATCGAAGGCCTGCCGTACCTGGAGGCCATCCGCCAGCTCCGCCGCGACATCGGCCGGGACGAGGTGATGTACATCCACGTCACCCTCGTCCCCTATGTGGGCGCCGCCGGCGAGCTGAAGACCAAGCCCACGCAGCACAGCGTCAAGGAACTGCGCAGCATCGGTATCCAGCCCGACGCCATCATCTGCCGGTGCGAGCGGCCGCTGCCGCGCGAGGTGCGGGAAAAGATCGCTCTGTTCTGCGACGTCGACCCCCGCGCCGTGATCAGCAATCCCGACGTGGAGACCATCTATGAGGTCCCGCTGCGGCTGGAGGAAGAGGGCCTGGGCGAGATCGTCACTGAGCGGCTGGGCCTTCCGGCCAGGGAGCCCGACCTGGCCGAGTGGCGACAGATCGTGGACCGTATCAAGCATCCCGAGGGCCAGGTGCGCATCGCGGTGGTCGGCAAGTACGTCGACCTCATCGACGCCTACATGAGCGTGGCGGAGGCCCTGATCCACGGCGGCATCGCCCACCGGGTAGGGGTCGACATCCGCTGGATCCACGCCGAGGCGGTGGAGGAACAGGGCCCGGAGGCGCTGCTGGCCGGCGTGGACGGGCTGCTGGTGCCCGGCGGCTTCGGCATGCGCGGCGTGGAGGGCAAGATCGCGGCCATCCGCTATGCACGCGAGAACGGGCTGCCCTTCTTCGGCATCTGCCTGGGCCTGCAGTGCGCCGTGATCGAGTTCGCCCGGAACGTGCTCGGGCTGGAGGGGGCCCACAGCACCGAATTTGATCCCGACACCCCGCATCCCGTGATCGACCTCATGGCCGAGCAGAAGGAGATCACCAACCTGGGCGGGACCATGCGGCTCGGCCGCTATGAGTGCCGGCTGGAGCCGGGCTCGCGGGTATGGGAGATCTACGGGCGCCGGGAAGTGATCTACGAGCGGCATCGCCACCGCTATGAGGTAAACAACCGTTACCGGCAGCAGCTCAACGAGGCCGGACTGCGGACCACCGGCGTTTGGCCCGATGGCGATCTGGTCGAACTCATCGAGCTGGAGGGGCATCCCTGGTTCATCGGCACGCAGTTCCACCCGGAACTGCGCTCCCGGCCCAACCGGCCGCACCCGCTGTTCGCCGACTTCATCCGGGCGGCGGCCAAGCGGGCGGGGATTCGCCCGCCCCGCGCCGCGGCCAAGGGTTGACGGTGCTGACAGGGATCGGGCGCTGTGAGCCGAATCACGTGAAGCGAGCGGGGCCGGGTGAGCGGCTGCGACCCCCGGCCTCGCGGGTGCCGCCAGCGGCGGCGGGGGGCGACGCCCATGGATCGGAAGCGCTGGGTTGTCATTGGGTTGCTGGCCCTGGTGCTCCTCTCGCTGGTTGCGCTTGTGTGGCCGGGCCAACCGGCCGGGCGGGTGCGCCGGCCGGGGGCCGGCAACCTGATCGCGGTGGTTGCCATTGAAGGGCCCATTGCCGGCAGCGCCGGTGCGGAGGGGTTCCTCGGCGCGGTCGCGGGGGCCGACCAGATCGTGGAGCAGTTGAACAGGGCCCGGGAGGATCCGGCGATCCGCGCGGTGGTGATCCGCATGAACACCCCCGGCGGCAGCGCGGCCGCGTCCCAGGAGATCGGTGAGGCCGTGCGGCGCGTGCGCCAGGCGGGCAAGCCGGTGGTCGTTTCCATCGGCGACCTGGGGGCGTCGGGCGGCTACTGGATCGCGGCCACCGCGGATCGCATCGTCGCCAACCCCGCGTCTCTCACCGGCAGCATCGGTGTCATCATGGAAGTCACCCACTTCGAAGACCTCTACGAGAAGCTGGGCATCGAGGTCGAGGCCATCAAGAGCGGCCCTTACAAGGACATCGGGTCCACCTCGCGCCCCCCGACCGAGGAGGAGCGGCGCCTTCTGCAGGGGCTGGTGGATGACATCTTCCAGCAGTTCGTGGACGTCGTGGCCCAGGGGCGCCGGCTGAGTCGTGAGCGGGTGCTGGCCCTGGCCGACGGCCGCGTGCTCACGGGTCGCCAGGCCAAGGAGGCCGGCCTGGTGGACGAACTGGGCACCTTTGAGGACGCCGTGGAGCTGGCGGCTGAGCTGGCCCGGATCGAGGACTATGAGTTGACCAATCTGAGCGAGCCCAATCCGCTGCGGGACTTCTTGCGCTTGCTGGGTACCGCGGGGTGGCGGGCCGCCGCGCTGCCGGCGGGTACCTGGAGTCCATCCCTGGTGCGGTGGGAGCTGTACCGCTTCCTCCCGCGCTGACCCCGGGGACCGAACCGGAAGGGAGGCCACGGTGTGACGAAGGAGGCGGACGAAAAGCAGGAGCCCACCACCGGGGGCGGGCCGTCCGGTACCGTTCCGGAGCCCGCTGCCGATGCGCCGGCACCTGCCCCCGGGCAACCGCGGGACCCTGCCGGCGGCCAGGCCGGCGGTGACGCGACGCCACCGGCCGGCGAGCCGCAGCCGGCCATGGGCTTCATCGACTGGATCTACGGTGTGTTGTTCCGGCCCCGGGAGACCATGGAACGGGTCGCCGCCAGCGAGCGGCCGCCCCTGGCGCTGGCCATTGGCGTTGCCGTGTTCGTCACCATCGCCAGCGGGCTGGCCACCGCGGCGGAACTGCCCCGGCTCCTGGAACCCGGTAGTAACTTTCCCCTGGAGAGCGGAGTCGGGCTCCCACCGGGCGGGCTCGGACCCGAGGTGGCGTCCCTGGGAGCCACGTTTGTCGCCTTGGTGAGCGCACCCCTCGGGCTAATCTTCTGGTTCGTACTGGCGGGCATGTACCACCTGGCGGCGGATCTGCTGGGCGGGCGGGGTGACGGCCGCCGCCTGCTGGCAGGGCTCGGCCTGGCTATGCTGCCGGAAGCGTTCGTACTTCCCGTCAATGCCCTGGCGGCGCGGCTGCCGGTGGGCGGCGATTTTCTCAACACCGTGGCCGGAGCCGGTTTGTTCGTGTGGTCGTTCTACCTTACCTACCGGGCCTTGCGGGCCACCAAGCACCTGCCACGGTGGCGGGGGCTGTTCACCGCCCTCCTGCCCGGGCTTGCCCTCGTGGCGCTGCTGATCCTAGCGTTTCTCGCCGTCTTCTTCTCGGTCATCATGGCCATGGCCATGGCCTGACGAGCCGCCCGTACCGCCGGGCCCGGGCGGTGCGGGCGGCGTGTCCGCCTGCAGCAGGCCGGATAGCGCCGCCATCCGGGCGCGCATGGCGGGCTCGTCCGGATCGGCCTCTCCTCGCCGCAGCACTTCCTCATACAGTTCTCGCGCCAGTACGGGCTCTTCCTTGCGCAGGGCATCGGCGCTCTCCAGCAACAGCGGCCCGGGCACGCGCTGTCGCACCCGCGGGTCGGACAGTGCCCGGGCCAGGTCGGCGAGGCGGCGCCGGCGCAGGAGGTGTTCCACCCGCAATTGTTCGTATCCGGGGGCGGCCAGCCACTCCTGCAGGGCGCTCTCGATCTCGGGCCAGCGACCGGCTGCGGTGGCGGCCCCTTCCAGCAGCCGCAGGGCCGCGGCGTCGGGTTGCTGGGCCAGGTTGGCGGCCAGGTACGGGATCGCCTCGCCCGGGCGGCCGAGGGCCAGCAAGGCGCGGGCGATCAGGTGGCGGGCCGTTACGACGCCGCCCGGACTGCTTTCGGCGGCCAGCGCGCGCCGTGCCAGCGCCAGCGCCGGACCCGGCCGCCCGGCTTCTAGCAGGGCGGCTGCGGCGTCCCGCAGCGCAGCCGGCCCCAGCATTCCGGCGGTAGCGGCGATGGCGGGGAGGGCGTGCCGGGGATCCGCGGCTGCCAGCACCAGGGGCAGCAGGCGCCGCCAGCCCTCCGTCAGGAAGGACAGCGTGCGCTCTTCACCGCGCGTGGCCGCCAGGCTGGCCCGTCCCGCCTGGCGCCAGAGGGCGCCTACCAGCAGCGCGTCCATAGCCACGGGGAGCGGCGTGGCGCTCGGAAGCGCGTCCAGTTCCCGCCGCAGCTGCTCCAGGGCGGCCGGGTCCGGGTCCGGCTCCTCTTCCAGCCGGCGCAGCCATCGTTGCAGCGCGGCGCCGCCCCCCGCGGGCTCGCCCTCCTTGGCCGGCTCCCCGCCCGTGGCCGCTCCAGCGGGGAGGGCCGCGTCGATCTCCGCCAGGAAGGACGGCTCCAGTTCTACCAGCCGGCGGATCAACGCCAGCAGGTCCGCTCGCGGCAGCGCCTCCAGGCGGTCGAGGCGCCGGTCGAGGGACGCAAAGCTGCCGGGCTCGTGGATCCAGGCGTAGAGCACGGCCACGGCATGCTTGCACAGGCCGCTCTGCGGGCGTCGCGGGCATTCGCACCGGGCCGCGGCGTCGGGGCCGTCCGGGGACGCCAGCACGTGCACCGCCGTGAGATAGGTGTCCCGGGTTCCCGTGACCTCGGCCATGAGCCGGTTGCCGGAGACCAGGCGGTTCCGGACCCGGCCCAGCAGGAACAGGTCCAGGGCCCGCACCCGCACCGGTTCGGGCGCGATGCGTTCCAGCAAGCGCTCGTCGATCTGGGCCAGCAGCGGCGAGTATTCCGCCGAGGAGGCCATGCCCGCGGATCCCCCCTGGCTTCCCACCCGTTTCCCGGGACGTGCGGTTCACGATCCTAGCATAAACCAGGCTGCAACCGCCCGCGCCCGGCCGGGTTCCCGGGCAGCGTGGGAGGAACGGGCTCACGGGGACGGAGCACCTGCCTTGCCCTTGTGGACCCATCTCGCCAGCCTGTAGCCGAATCGGCTAGCGGGAAAGTTCGACAATTGTTGCGCAGTTAGCAGCGGCAGGCACGCCCGTGCCGGTATAATGGCCTCCACCGGCTGAAAGCCGGCCGGTCTATTTCCACGGAGAACGGGGGGAGAACCTTTGGCCACCGAGGAGAACGGGCCTCCGCAGCGCCCGCTGCGCACCGACGAGCTGGCCCGGTGCGCGCGCCGGCTGACGGGCCAGGGCGTGGAGCGCCGGTACTGGTACGTGCTCTGCCGGGATCGGTCCGTCCACGGCAAGGACTTTTATTACCTAAAGACGCACGTGGAAACGTGGCGGGCCGGGCAGCTTGCGACGGAGGACTTCACGATCAGCCCGCTGGTCGCGGGCGGTGGGGAAGAGGAAGCCCTGTGCCTGTTCGAACGCATTGCTGGCTCGCGCTTACCGGTGGCGCCGGTTCATCTGGGGGATGTGTTGCGGGACCTGACATTGCTGGCGCGGGAGACCGGGCCGTCCAGCCGCTCGTGGCGCGTGGTTCGTGGCGGCGCGGACGGGAGCCAGCCGGATGCGGGCCCGCACGGGGCCGCCGGCGCCAGCCCGCCCGAGTGAGGCCTCGTCTCGCACGCACCGGGGTACCGCAGGGGCGCCTGGCGGAGGCCGGCGCCCCTGCGCCTGGCCGCCGGCCGGAAAGTCGCCCGGGCGGCACCACCGATGTCTGGCGGGGCTGCTGCCGGAGCTTGCCGCCGCCTCCCGGGGCATGGGATTCGAGTCATGGCCGCGCGGCGCGGGTCGTCCCCCGCGTCAAGGCAGTGTCCGCCCGCGGGTGGACAGGGACGCCACTTCGGCCTGGAACAGCGCTTCCAGCCGGTCGGGCCGGCGCACGACCACGGTCCTGGAGCCGGTGGCGACGATGCCTTGCCGGCGCAGCTCGGAAAGGACCCGGTTCACCGTCACGCGGCTGACGTTGGCGATGGCCCCCAGGGCGCCCTGGGTGAGGGGGAAGCGGATGCGGGAACCTGCCGTTGCGTCCCCCTGGCCGTAGACCTGCAGCAACAGGCGGAGGGCGTCCAGCACGCGCAGGCGCGAGCAGGGCTGCATCAGCACCTCCATGCGCCGGACGGCCAGGCGAAAGCTGGCCGCGCCGTGGTAGACCAGGGCCGCCGCCAGTGCCGGCCGATCCCGTAGCATGCTCTCCAGACGGGCATAGGGCCAGTACGCGGTCTCGCAGGGGGTGACGCAGGTGGCGGTCAGCCGGATCGGGTGCTGGCCGAACAACGGTCCCGGGTCCCCGATCCACCAGTTCTCACAGGCCAGGGTGAGGAAGTGTTCCGTTCCCCCGTGGAGGTCATCGACGCCGATGCGGACGATTCCGGAGCGGAGGAGGTACATGCCGGCGGGCGGCCGGGCGGGCGTGTAGATCGTCGAACCGGTGGGGAAGGAGCGCGGCAGCGCCTGGTCCAGCGCCCAGCGGATATCGCCCTCAGGAATCCAGGTGGCAGGAAACGCGGAATCCGGCGGACCTTCGGGCATAGCCAACGATGAGACCTCCTCTCGGCGGGATGCCTGCTGTCGGGACGGGACGGGACTGACGAAACGACATTACGAGCTACCTAGGGAATAATCTTCCATTCAATGGGCGTTTTTTCCTTCCTGACCAAGACAGGGGTTTCCCCGGCTCCGAAAGGAGGCGCCGAGGGGCGGTCGCGCGCGGCAGAAACCGGACAGGCAAATCGTAACTTGCAGGGAACCGGAGAAAACCGTTGAATACTTCATGGGTTTGCGCGCCATCGCGGCGGTGGCGCTTTCTTCTTCCGGGGTCAGGCCTCCTGGTCACGAGGGAGGGATCGTGTTGGCGCGTTCCATCGTGCGGAAGACGGAGATCCCCGGGCCGCGCTCACGGGAACTGATGCGGCTCAAGGAACGTTACGTGGCCAACGGCAAGTCGGTGTTCGCACCCGTGTTCGTCGATCGTGCCGAGGGTGCGCTCCTGACCGACGTCGACGGCAACACCTACATCGATCTGGCCGGCGGCTTCGGGGTGATGAACGTCGGCTACTCCCAGCCGGCGGTGGTCGAGGCCATTCGCAGGCAGGCCGAGCGCTTCACCCACACCGACTTCAGCGTCGTTCCCTACGAGTCCTACGTACGCCTGGCCCAGCGGTTGTCGGAACTGGCCCCCATGTCCGGGCCGAAGAAGGCGGTGTTCTTCAACTCCGGTGCCGAGGCGGTGGAGAATGCCATCAAGATTGCCAAGCACCACACCGGGCGGCGGGCCGTCATCGCCTTCGAGGGGGCCTTCCACGGGCGCACCTGGATGGCGCTGACCCTGACCCACAAGGTCAAGCCGTACAAGGCGGGCCTGGGGCCCTTCGTCCCCGAGGTCTACCGGGCGCCCTACCCCTATCCCTACCGCGGGCCGCAGGGCATGACGCCCGAGCAGGTTGGGGAATGGGCTCTCGCCCAGCTCCGGCGCATGCTAGAGGTGACCGTCGCGCCGGAAGACGTGGCCGCCATCATCATCGAGCCGGTGCTGGGCGAGGGCGGGTTCGTCGTACCGCCGCGCAACTTCATGGTCGGGTTGCGCCAGCTGTGCACGGAGCACGGCATCGTCCTGATCCACGACGAGGTCCAGACCGGGTTCGGCCGGACGGGTTACATGTTCGCCTCGGAGTACTTCGGCACCGAGCCGGACCTGATGACGGTGGCCAAGTCCATCGCCGGGGGCATGGTCCTGTCGGGAGTGGTCGGTAAGGCCGACGTCATCGACTCGGCCCGGGACAGCGCCATCGGCGGGACGTACGTGGGCAACCCGGTCTCCTGCGCGGCCGCTCTGGCGGTTCTGGACGTGTTCGAGCAGGCGAACCTGGTGGAGCGAGCCCGGGAGGTGGGACGCCGGTTCCGCCAGCGTTTTGAGCGGATGCAGGAGCGCTTCCCCCAGATCGGCGAGGTGCGCGGGCTCGGTGCCATGGTGGCCATGGAACTGGTTCGCGACCGCGCCACCAAGGAACCGGCGGCGGAAGAAGCGACGCGGGTCCTTCAGGAGGCCCTGCGGCGCGGCGTGATCTCGGCCCGGGCCGGCATTTACGGTAACGTGATCCGCGTCCTGGCCCCGCTGGTGATCACCGACGAGCAGATTGACGAGGCCTGCGACGTGCTGGAAGAATCCCTTGCCGCGGTGTTCGGCTGATGGCCGGCCCCGGGCGAGACGAGCGGATGGAGGCGAAGGGCCATGGTCGTCCTCGACAAGACCGAGCGTGAGATCGTCAAGCTGCTGCAGAAGGACGGGCGGATGTCCTTCGTGGACATGGCGGAGCACATCGGGGTGACCGAGGGGACCATCCGCCGCAAGTTCTACCGGCTGCTGGAGGAAGGGATCATCAAGATCGCCGCCGTCACCAACCCCTTTGAGGTCGGCTTCCACGCACCGGCGATCATTGGCCTCAACGTGGACCAGAGCCGGATCCATGAGATCGTCGAAAAGCTCACCGCGCTGCCCCACGTGCACCTGGTGGTAATGACCACCGGCATTTACGACATCATCGTCTACGCCTTCTTCGCGGACAACCGCGAGCTGGCCGAATTCCTGCTGGAGGACCTTTCCAAGATCGAAGGCATCACCAATACCCAGACGTCCCTGGTCCTGGAGATTTACAAGCAGGACTTCGAAATCGGCCTGCCGCAGCGGCAGGAGGAAGGGCGGCGTCGCCGCCGTCGTAGCGCCTCCACCGCCTGACGCGGGAGGGACACGATGATGCGTGAGGGCAACGGCGCCGCGCAGGGCCCGGCGACCGGCGCGCCCGCCGGGGACGACGGGTTCGTCCTGGTCTACGTGACCGCCGCGGACGTGGAGGAAGCCCGGCGGATCGGCCGCGAAGCCGTGCGCCAGCGCCTGGCGGCGTGTGCCAACATCTACCCGGAGATCTTCTCCTACTACTGGTGGCAGGGTGACCTGGTGGAAGACCGGGAGGCGGTGGTGATCCTCAAAACGCGCCGCTCCCTCGTGCCCCGGGTGATCGAGGCCGTCCGCTCCTGGCACAGTTACTCCGTCCCCGCCATCCTGGCCGTGGACCTGCGGGACGGCAACCCGGACTACCTGGCCTGGTTGCGAGCGGAAACGGAAGGGGCTGGTGGTGCTGGCAACCGGGGCGGCCAGGACGCACCGGAGCACGCCGGGAGCGCGGGCTAGAGCCGCCGGTTTCCCGGCCCGCGCCCCGGAGTGCGGCCGGCCGGGCCTCACTCTGCGGGAATGACCCCGCCCTGCCGGGGGCCGGTCACCGGCCGGTCCCCGGCAGGTGGGACCGCCCCCGTTCGCGGGTTGCCGATGAGGGCGTCCTTGCCGCCTCTCAGCACCCGACCCGCCAGCACCCCCGGCACCCGCCGGCCGTCGCGGACGGCCACCTGCCCGTTGACCACCACGGCCACGATGCCGCGAGGGTAAGCCTGCGGCCGCACCCAGTCAGCCACGTCCTGGATGTGTTCCGGGTCGAACACCACCAGGTCGGCGTACATCCCCTCCCGGACGAAACCCCGGTCCCGCAGGCCGAAGAAGGTGGCCGGCGCGCCGGTCATCTTGTGCACGGCCTCCTCCAGCGTCAGCACGCCGCGTTCCCGGACGTACCGGGCCAGGACGCGCGGATAAGCCCCGTAGACCCGCGGGTGCAGGCCCGTGGTGCGGGGATCGGGCACGGGCCGCCGGGCGCCGCCGTCGTTGGAAATGATGGTAAAGGGCGCGCGCAGGAGCTGCTCCAGGTTGGCCTCGGAGACCACGAAGACCGTGGCCACCGTGTCGCGGTCGCGGGCCAGGAGCTGGCGCGCCGCTTCGGGCGCCGGGACACCGAGCCGGGCGGCATACTCGGCCAGGGTGCTGCCAACCGCCGCCGTGACGCGGCTCTGGCGGATGAACACGTCCTCCGGCGGGTACTGCGGCCAGACACTGCGCAAGCGCAGGGCGCTGGTGTAGTCGGGGGCCAGGTAAGGGTAGACGTCGGCTACCACCACCTGCCCGCTCTGCCGGGCCGCCTCGATCTGGGCCATCAGCCCGGCAAGCTTCTCCCAGTTGCGGCGGAAGACCACCTTGAAATGCGAGATGTTGACGGGCACGCCGGCCTCGCGGCCGATGCGCAGCGCCTCCGCCAGCGCGTCGCCGATGTCGTCACCCTCGCTGCGCATGTGGGAGGAGTAGATGCCGCCGTAGGGAGCGACGTGGCGGGCCAGGGCGATCAGCTCGTCGGTGCGCGCGTAGCGGCCGGGCACGTATTCGAGGCCGGTCGAGAGGCCCAGGGCGCCCTCTTCCATGGCCTGGCGCACCAGGCGGCCCATCCGCTCCAGTTCCCGCGGAGAGGGCGGGCGGTCGGCCGTACCCATGACGCGGGCGCGTACCGTGCCGTGGCCCACGAAGAGCGCCTGGTTGTTTCCGATGCCCTTTTCTTCCAGCTGGGTGAAGAACCGGCCCAGGGGCCACGGGGAGCGGCCGTCCACGCCACCGATGACCGTGGTGATGCCCTGCATGAGGTCCGCGTCCGCTTCGGGTGCGCCGGCCACGTACTCGTAGGTGTGGGAATGGGCGTTGATGAATCCCGGCGCCACGACCAGTCCCGCGGCGTCGATGACCTCGTCCGCCGCGGCCCCGGCCAGGTCCCCCACGGCGACGATCCGGTCACCGACGACACCCACGTCGGCCCGGAAAGCCGGGCGGCCGCTGCCGTCGATGACCAGTCCGCCGCGCACCAGCAGGTCGAAGTGCCGTGGCCCGGGCTCGTCACCGGCACGGCCGGGAGCGCCGCCGGCCGGGGTGGTGCCGTCGCCCGCGGCTTCCTGCCCGGGGACTGCCGCGGAGGGCGCGCCACCTCCCTCACCCGGACCGCCGGGGGCGCGGCCCCCGAAGGCCTGGGCCAGGAGGCCGAAGATCACGAGCAAGAGCAGGGAGCCCGCCGCCACCAGCAGGGCCCGGCGGCTCGGGGAGCGCCGGGGCTGTGGCTCGAAACTGGCCATGGCGTGCCGTCACACCTTTCTTGTCGGGGTCTACCGTCTCCTTGTGGGGTGTGTGCCGTCGCACCTTTCCTGGCGGGATGTCCCACGCCCGCCCAGGGCGCCGTGATCATCGGAGACCGGGCCGCCGCCCGCCGGCGGCCCGCTGCAGGCCGGGACGGGGCCGTCCCCGCCCGCCGCTGGCGGTCCATCCACATTTCGCCTCCCGCCGTGCCGGCACCTGTCGGCCACCGGCGCGGCTGGTGGGCCACCCTTGTGCACTCTAAGAGGAGTCCTTATAATACAAGGCGAAGGTCAAAGAAGGTCAAAACATCAGGGATCATCAAAGGGGCGTGCGGCGGGAGGGCCTGCCCCACGCCATCCGCGCGGGGAATCACGGAGGGGTGACCGTGCCGTCCCTGTCCACCCTCATCGAACAATACCTGAAGCAGGAGCTGGAGCGGGCCGGCGGCGTGCTCGAGCTCCAGCGCAGCGAGCTGGCGGCGCGTTTCGCCTGCGCGCCGTCCCAGATCAACTACGTGCTGGAGACCCGGTTCACGCCCGCCGCGGGCTACGTGATCGAGAGCCGTCGCGGCGGCCGCGGGTTCATCCGCATCGTGCGGCTGCCGGTGCGGGCGCGGGGCAACCTGCTGGCCCTGGTGCAGCAGTGGCTGGGTGAGATGATCGACCAGGACGGCGCCGAGGCGCTGATCGCCCGCCTGGAGGAAGAGGGCGTGGCCAGCGCCCGGGAGGCCGCCCTGATGCGGGCCGCCGTCCACCGCGACACCCTGGCCGTCGACCTGCCATGGCGTGACGTGGTACGGGCGCGCCTGCTGAAGGCGATGATCCTCGAACTGCTCAAACGGGACGGAGGCGGTGGCGATGCTGTGCGACGAATGCCGGCTGAGAGAAGCGACGGTTCACCTGACTCAGATCATTAATGGGAAGAAGACGGAGCGTCACCTGTGTCCCGAGTGCGCGCGCAAGCACGAGTCCGAGTTCTTCCTGGAACCGCAGTTCTCGATCCACAACCTGCTGGCGGGGTTGCTGGAGGGAGCATGGCAGCCCCCCGCAGGGACGGCTCAGGACCTGCGCTGCTCTCGCTGCGGCCTCCGTTACCGGGAATTCGCCCGTACCGGGTTGCTGGGTTGCCGTCACTGCTATGACGAGTTCAGGGAACAGCTGGAGCCGGTGCTGCGCCGCATCCAGGGACAGGTGCGCCACCGGGGCAAGGTTCCTTCCCGGGCAGGTTCGCACTTGCGGCTGGGCCGGCAACTGGATGAGCTCCGTGCCCGGCTTCGCGAGGCGGTGGCGCGGGAGGAATACGAGCTGGCGGCGCGGCTGCGGGACGAGATCCGCGCCCTCGAGCAGCGCCTGCGCACCGGCAATGCCGGCGGGACCGGCGCCCGTGGCTGAGGGGAGGGCGGGAGCATGAGCGGCATCACGCTCGGTGACCAGGTGCGATGGATGTCGGGTGGCGGCCCGGGCGGTGACCTCGTCCTCTCCAGCCGCGTCCGCCTGGCGCGCAATCTGGAGGACTACCCCTTCCCCAACCTGCTCACCGCCGACTCGGCGGCGGCCATCCTGGATCTGATGAGGGCGGTGACCGAGCGGCTCAACGGCGCCGGGTTCGGGCGCTTCCAGATGATCCGCATGGCGGACCTCGGGCCGCTGGACCGGCGCGTGCTGGTAGAGCAGCACCTGATCAGCCCCCAGCACGCCCGCAACATCGAGACCGGAGCGGTGATCCTGAATGACGACCGCTCTATCAGCATCATGGTCAATGAGGAAGACCACCTGCGGATCCAGTGCCTGCTGCCCGGTTTCCAGCTCCACAAGGCATGGGAGATCGCGACGCAGGTGGACGACGTGATCGAGTCCGTGGTCCGCTACGCCTTCGATGAGGAGCGGGGCTACTTGACCACCTGCCCCACCAACCTGGGCACCGGAATCCGCGCTTCGGTGATGGTGCACCTGCCCGGCCTGGTGCTTTCCCAGCAGGCGGGCCGCCTGCTGAGCCAGCTGGGCAAGGTGGGCGTCGCCGTGCGCGGGCTCTACGGCGAGGGGACGGAGGCCCTGGGCAACGTCTTCCAGGTCTCCAACCAGGTCACCCTGGGCCCCTCGGAGGTGGAGCTGATCGACAACCTGATCGGTTTCACGCGCCAGCTCCTGGACCAGGAGCGCAGCGCCCGGGAGCGCCTCTACCGGGAAGACGAGGACGCTCTCAAGGATCGGATCATGCGCGCCTACGGCCTGCTGACCAACGCCTGGACGATGTCCTCGGAAGAGGCGATACGCCTGTTGTCGGACGTGCGCTTGGGGATCGACCTCCACATCCTCTCCCACGTGCGGCCGGAGATCTTCAATGAACTGATCGTCCTGACTCGCCCGGCCTGCCTGCAGAAGCTGGCCGGGCGCGAGCTGGACGCTCGCGAGCGGGACCTGCGCCGGGCACGTCTGATCCGGGAGAGGATCGCTCAGGCCATACGGAAAAGTACCAACTAACCGGTCGAGGGGGGACCGCCATGTTCGGCCGCTATTCGGAACGGGCCCAGCGCGTGATCCTGCTGGCGCAGGAAGAAGCCCGACGCCTGAACTACAACTACGTGGGTACCGAGCACCTGCTGCTGGGACTGATCCGGGAGGGCACGGGCATCGCCGCCAAGGCGTTGCAGAGCCTGGGCATCAACCTGGAGCAGGTTCGGGCCGAGGTGGAGAAGATCATCGGCCGCGGCAACGGGCCCATCCAGGGCGAGATCGGCTACACGCCGCGGGCCAAGAAGGTGGTCATGGAACTGGCGCCCGAGGAGGCGCGCTTGCTCGGCCACAACTACGTCGGCACCGAGCACATCCTGCTCGGCCTGATCCGTGAGGGCGAGGGCGTGGCCGCCAAGGTGCTGGAGAACATGGGCGCCGATCTGGATCGCGTCCGCCAGACCGTGATCAAGCTGCTGGGCGGTGCGGCCACCCCGCCGCCGGCGGCACGGCAGCGGCGGCAGAAGAGCACGACGCCGGTGCTGGACAACTTTGGCCGCGATCTGACCCAGATGGCGGAGGAAGGCAAGCTCGACCCTGTCATCGGGCGCGACAAGGAGATCGAGCGGGTCATCCAGATCCTGAGCCGGCGGACGAAGAACAACCCCGTGCTCATCGGTGAGCCGGGAGTGGGCAAGACGGCCATCGTCGAGGGCCTGGCCCAGCGCATCGCCGAGGGCAAGGTGCCCGAGATCCTCAAGGACCGGCGGGTGGTGGCCCTGGACCTGGGCGCCCTGGTGGCCGGCTCCAAGTACCGCGGTGAGTTCGAAGAGAGGTTGAAGAAGGTGATGGATGAGATCCGCCGCGCCGGCAACATCATCCTGTTCATCGACGAGATGCACACCATCATCGGCGCCGGTGCGGCCGAGGGCGCCATCGACGCCGCCAGCATCCTGAAGCCGGCGCTGGCCCGGGGCGAGCTGCAGACCATCGGCGCCACCACCCTGGACGAGTACCGCAAGTACGTGGAAAAGGACGCGGCCCTGGAGCGCCGGTTCCAGCCCATCATCGTGGAGGAACCGAACATCGAGGACGCCATCCAGATCCTGCGCGGCCTGCGGGATCGCTATGAGGCCCACCACCGGGTGGAGATCACCGATGACGCGCTGGTGGCGGCGGTCAAGCTGGCGGACCGCTACATCACCGACCGGTATCTGCCCGACAAGGCCATCGACCTGATCGACGAGGCGGCCTCCCGGGCCCGGCTGCAGGCCTTCATCGCGCCGCCCGAGCTGAAGGAGATCGAGCGGCGCCTGGAGGAGATCCGCAAGGAGAAGGAAGCGGCCGTCCAGTCCCAGGAGTTCGAGAAGGCGGCCAACCTCCGCGACCAGGAGCAGAAACTGGTCGAGGAGCTGGAGCGGAAGAAGAGCGAGTGGCAGCAGCACCAGTTGAACGAGAAGATCGTGGTCACGGCCGACGACATCGCCCAGATCGTCTCCAGCTGGACCGGCATCCCGGTCCGCCGCCTGGAGCAGGAAGAGGGCGAGCGGTTGCTCAAGCTGGAAGAGGTGCTCCACGAGCGCATCGTGGGCCAGGACGAGGCGGTGCGCGCTGTGGCCCGGGCGATCCGGCGGGCACGGGCCGGCCTCAAGGACCCGCGGCGGCCGATCGGTTCCTTCATCTTCCTCGGCCCCACGGGCGTGGGCAAGACGGAACTGGCCAAGGCCCTGGCCGAGGCGCTGTTCGGCGACGAGGACGCCATGATCGTCCTCGACATGTCGGAGTACATGGAGCGGCACACGGTGTCGCGGCTGGTCGGCTCGCCGCCGGGATACGTGGGGTATGAGGAAGGCGGCCAGCTGACCGAGCGGGTGCGCCGGCGCCCGTACTCCGTCGTGGTCTTCGACGAGATCGAGAAGGCGCACCCCGAGGTCTTCAACGTCCTGCTCCAGATCCTGGAGGAGGGCCGCTTGACCGAGGCGAAGGGCCGCACCGTGGACTTCCGCAACACGGTGATCATCATGACCTCCAACGTGGGCGCCGACCTGATCCGGCGGCAGTCCCGGGTGGGCTTCCAGCCCGCCGAGCAGGAGGCGCCCGACTATGAGGACATGAAGCGGAAGATCATGGACGAGGTCAAGCGCACCTTCCGGCCCGAGTTCCTGAACCGCATCGATGAGCTGATCGTCTTCCACGCGCTGACCGAGGAGCACCTGATGAAGATCGTGGACCTGATGCTCAACCGCGTGGCCGAGCGGCTCAAGGAACACGGGCTGGAGCTGGAGGTCACGGACGCGGCCAAGCGCAAGCTCGTCAAGGAAGGCTCGGACGTGATCTACGGCGCCCGGCCGCTGCGCCGCACCATCACGCGGCTGGTGGAGGACCCGCTGTCCGAGGAGATGCTGGCCGGCCGATTCAAGGAAGGCGACACCGTGGTCGTGGACGTCGACCAGGAGGGCAAGATCGCCTTCCGCCACGGCGAGAAGATGGCCGCGGCCGGTGCGGCCGGGCAGGGCGGTGCCGCCGGCGAGCCCGGTGTCGCGTCCGGCGACGCTGCCCGCTAAACGGCGGAACCTGGCTGGCGTTCTTCCCGCGGTGTCCGGGGCGGTGCGGGACGGGGCCCGCACCGCCCTGATTTTTCCGCGGCACCACCGCAGGGCCCGCCCGTCTCTCCGCCCGCCGGTGCCGCGGGCGGGAGAGCGCGGCAGGGCAGAAACGGGCAACCGGGGAACAGGCAGCGAGCAGGGGAGCAGGCAGGGAGCCCGAGGGGAGGAAGCAGCTTGCGCGCTCGCACGGCTTACGTCTGCCAGGCATGCGGGCATTCCAGCCCCAAGTGGCTGGGCCGATGCCCGGACTGCGGCTCGTGGAACACGCTGGTGGAGGAACGCGTCCAGGTGGGGCCCGGCCCACGGCGCCACCCTGCGGCGCCGGCGGGGGACGCGGCCGGGCCGGTGGCCATCGACCGGGTGGACCGGGGTGCCTTACCGCGTCTGGAGACCGGCCTGTCCGAGCTGGACCGGGTGCTGGGTGGCGGCTTCGTGCCCGGCTCCGTGGTGCTGATCGGCGGCGACCCCGGCGTGGGCAAGTCGACGCTGCTGCTACAGGTCTCCCATCACCTGGCGGCGCGGGGCCTGCCCGTCCTCTACGTAACAGGGGAGGAATCGGCGGCGCAGGTGCGCCTGCGGGCCGAGCGCCTGGGTGCGCTGGCCCCGGCCCTGGCGGTGCTGACCACGTCCGACGCGCTGGCGGCGGCCAGCGCCATCGAGCGGGCGGCGCCGGCCCTGGCCGTGATCGACTCCATACAGACCATGGCCCATCCCGACATCGCCTCCGCCCCCGGCACCGTCAGCCAGGTGCGGGAGAGCGCCGCCCTGCTGCAGGCCGTGGCCAAGCAGACGTCGGTGGTGCTGGTCCTGGTGGGACACGTGACCCGGGCGGGGACCATTGCCGGCCCGCGCGTGGTGGAGCACATGGTCGACGCGGTCCTCTATTTCGAGGGCCAGCACCAGAACGCGTACCGCCTGTTGCGGGCGGTCAAGAATCGCTTCGGTGCCACCAACGAGATCGCCCTGTTCGAAATGCAGGATCGCGGCCTGGTGGAGGTCCCCAACCCCTCCGCCCGCCTCCTCTCGGAACGGCCCGCGGGGGCCAGCGGGTCCATCGTGGTGGCCGCCATCGAGGGCACGCGCCCGCTGCTGGTGGAAATCCAGGCGCTGGTGGCGCCCACCCCCTTCGGGCACCCGCGGCGGGTGGCCACCGGCCTGGACCTGGGCCGGGCGGCGCTGGTGATCGCCGTGCTGGACAAGCGGGCGGGACTGCACCTGGGAACCTGCGACGTCTACCTGAAGGCGGCCGGTGGCGTGCGGATCGACGAACCGGGCCTGGATCTGGGCCTGGCGGTGGCCCTGGCCTCCAGCTGGCGGGACCGGCCCGCAGACCCGGAGGCCGTGGTTTTCGGCGAGCTCGGCCTCACCGGCGAGGTGCGCTCGGTGCAGCGGGCCGCCGACCGCATCCGCGAGGCACGGCGCCTCGGCTTCCGCCGCGTCGTGCTGCCCCGGGCGGCCTTGCGCGGGCTCGACGGCGAGTCTGTCGCCGGCGACGTGGAACTGGTGCCCGTGGACCGGGTGGAGGACGCTATCGCGGTAACGGTCCGCTGATCCGCTCCCGCCTGGCCGGTGGGCCGTGCGCCCCGCCCGGGCGCGCCGACGTCCCCGCCCGGGCGGGTTTTCGTCCCCGGCAGCCTGCACCTCTGGCCCGCCCCCGCACTAGTCTGATCCAGAGCGACCATACCCGGCAGCCGCTGCCGGGCCGGCGGCGGCCGCTGGCCAGCGCCGCCGCCAGGGGCGAGCGGAGGTGGGCGCATTGCAACAAGACGCCGTTCCCACACGGGCCAGCGCCGGTGGCTCCCTTAGCCGCCAGGACGACCGGACCGGGAGCGCCAGGCCGGTCCGCGACGCCGGCGGGCAGGCCGGTGAACTGCGGGGCGGGCTGTCACCCCAGGAACTGGAGCGGTGGGCCGGCCGCCTTGAGACGGCGGCTCCGGAAGAGATCCTGGCCTGGGCGCTGGAGCGCTTCAGCGGGCGCCTGGCCCTGGCCTGCAGTTTCCAGGCCGAGGACGTGGTGCTGGTTGACATGCTGCACCGGCTGGGCGGCCTGGATCAGGTGACGGTATTCTACCTGGAGACCGGGCTCCATTTCCCCGAGACCCACGCGACCCGCCAGCGAGTGGCGCGGCGCTACGGGGTCGAGCCCGTGGCCGTTACGCCTGCGTTGACGCTGGAGGAACAGGCGACCCGCTATGGCGACCGGCTCTGGGCGCGCGATCCAGACCTCTGCTGCCGGTTGCGCAAGGTGGAACCACTGTGGCGGTTCCTGCAGGGCTTCTCCGCGTGGATCACCGGCATCCGGCGCGAGCAGACGCCGGCGCGGGCCGGTGCCCGGGTGGTGGAGGCGGACCGGCGGTTCGGCCTGGTCAAGGTCAACCCGCTGGTGCGATGGAAGCGGGATGAGGTGTGGGCTTACGTGCAGCACCACGGTGTCCCTTACAATCCCCTGCACGACCGGGGCTATCCCAGCATCGGCTGCGCTCCCTGCACCCGTCCCGTGGCGCCGGGGCAGGACCCGCGCGCCGGCCGCTGGGGCGGTTTCCAGAAGACCGAGTGCGGGCTGCACGCGTGACCGGCCCCGACCGGCCCGGCGGGAGAACGGCAGCAGCCGGCGCGGGGTAAGGGACAGGGCACCGGGCATTCACCGGCCGGGGCGGCGTGAGCGCCGCCCCGGCCTCCTTTCCGGTCACGGAACCGCGGTTGGCGGATCCGCAGCAGCTTGCGCGGTTTCATCAGGAGATGTGGTACATCCCCAGTGTGGTCAACTTGCGGTTTTCTTTGATGAGGATGTCGAAGGTGTTGAGGTCGAAGAGATTGCAGAGGGCCACTAAATAAAAAAGCTGCTTTCCCAGCTCTTCTTCCAGGACCTCGCGGCAGCTCTCGCAGAGAGTTCCCTCGATGTGATCATCCATGTAGGACTTCAGGTCACGTAGCGTGCTATGGGCGGGGATCTCCGGGCGCCGGGCGTTGATGGAGATACAGCCACAGGTCGTCACGGCCTTGGCGACCGCACGGTGCACGCGGGCGTTGGCTTCCTGGAACTTCGACAGGACGTCCAACACGCTGCGGTGGCGCACCAGGCACTCGCCGACGGCGTGTTGAAACTCATCCACCAACAGGTCCTTCAACCGCGTCACCCCTCTTGGTCGGGCGTCCCCGTGACCTGGGGGTATTATAGAGGCCCGCGAAAATCAGTGTCAACGACGCCGGCCCCGGCGGGAGCCGCCGCCCTGGCGGGGTTTTCCGGTTCCGGAAGCGCCCCCGGCGGCGCCGGGGGTTCCGGCTGGCCGCCCTCTTATTGACAATGACGGGCTGAGGGTGATAAAATCCAAGAATTTTGCGCACGGCGGGCAGGTGGTGTAGACTCGAAGGAAAGGGAAGGGGGAGCGAGGTGGAATCCTTGTTCAAGGTCGGCGACTGCGTCGTCTACCCGCTGCATGGGGCCGGCGTGATCGAGGCCATCGAGGAGAGAGAAATCCTGGGCGAGCGCCACCGCTACTACATCATGCGCCTGCCCGTCGGCGACATGCGCGTGATGATTCCGACCAGCGCGGTCCAGGCGTGCGGATTGCGCGCGGTGATCCCCGCCTGTCAGGTGGACGCGGTCCTCGAGGTGCTGCGAGCCGGCGCCACCGCCATGTCGGGCAACTGGAACCACCGGTACCGGGAAAATGCCGACAAGCTGAAGAGCGGCGACGTTTTCGAGGTGGCGGAGGTGGTCCGCAACCTGAGCTGGCGGGAGCGGGAGAGGGGCCTGTCCACCGGGGAGCGCCGCATGCTGGATACGGCCCGCCAGATCCTGATCAGCGAGCTGGCCCTGGCGGCCGGCCTCGACGAGCACGAAGCCACCCGCCTGGTGGACCGGCAACTGGAGGGCGCCGGCGGAGAGGGCGCGGCGCAAGCTTGAGGCACAGCCCGGTGCGCCGGCGGACAGGGGGGAGGGGTGGGTTGTGCCGCGATTGAAGGGCTACGGCGGGCTTCCGTATAATTGAAGCGCCACGGACGGCAGCCAGGGATGGGGTTGCCGCGGGATCGCCCCTGGGCTGCGGTCCACTTCCCGCGAGCCCCGCTTCCTCCGCCGCCAGGCGTGGCTGGCGGTTTCCCCTGGAAGGAGGCGAAACATGTGCGGTTACGATCCATCCGCCTCGGGTTTGCCGCCCTCGGCGCCCTAAGCGGGTTTGCCCTGGCGTATTACGGAGTGCTCCAGGAAGAGCCGCTGCACTTCCTGGCCGGTTTGCCCCGGGAGTGGACGTACGGACTTATCCTTCTTTTTTTGTTACTGGGCGGGGTTACCGGCTATGCGGCGGCCCTTCGCATCTGGCAGCAGGTCGTCCAGTTCACCCAGTGGATCGAGACGCGCCTGCTGCGCACCCCCATCCAGGACACCCTCGCAGGAGTCCTGGGGCTCATCGCCGGCCTGGTCATCGCCAACCTGTTGAGTGGCCCCCTCAAGCTGGTGCCTGTGGCCGGTCCCCTGCTCCCCCCGTTGTTCGCGATGCTCCTGGCCTATCTGGGGGCGGTGGTGGCCATTAAGCGGCGCGACGACATCGCGCACCTGCTGGCCTCGCTACCGCGTCCCGGCCGCGAGCGGGACCGCGACCGGGAGCGGGTGCGGGGCGAGCCGCCCGGCGGTTCCTACAAGGTGTTGGATACTAGTGCCATCATCGACGGCCGCATCGCCGACGTGGCAGAAACCGGCTTTCTCGAAGGCACCCTGGTGGTGCCCGGCTTCGTGCTGGAGGAGCTGCGCCGCATCGCCGATTCCTCCGACACCCTGCGCCGCAACCGCGGGCGGCGCGGGCTGGAGGTGCTCCGGCGCATCCAGCAGGACTCGCCGGTGCCCGTAAAGATCATCGAGGAAGAGGTCGAAGGCGACGACGTCGACAGCAAGCTGCTGCGACTGGCCCGCCGCCTGGGGGGTAAGGTGGTCACCAACGACTATAACCTCAACCAGATCGCCAGCCTCCAGGGGGTCCCGGTGCTGAACGTCAACGATCTGGCCAACGCGGTCAAGCCCGTTGTGCTTCCCGGCGAGGCCATGCAGGTCCAGATCATCCGGGAGGGCAAGGAAGCCGGTCAGGGTGTCGGCTTCCTCGACGACGGGACCATGATCGTGGTGGAGGGCGGCAAGCGCTTCATCGGGCAACGGATCGACGTGGAGGTCTCTACCGTCCTCCAGACCTCCGCCGGCCGTATGATCTTCGCCCGGCCCAAGATGGTCGGGCGGGCCGCCCAGTGATGTCCGGGGCGTCCCTGCTGCCGCCGGAAGAGGTGGCGGCCGTGATCCCGGCGGCGGGGCGCTCCGCCCGCATGGGTGGGGGCGTCAACAAGGTGTTCCGCAACCTGGGCGGCCAGCCCGTGCTGGCGCGGGTGGTGCGCGCCCTGGCCGCCGCCGGCGTGGTGCGGTTTGTCATCGCCCTCCGGGACGGCGAGCAGCCGCTTTTCGAGCGGCTCGTACGCCCGTTCCTCCCGCCGGAACTGGCGGTGGAACTGGTGGTGGGCGGGGAAGAGCGGCAGGACTCCGTGTACGCTGGGCTGCGGCACCTGGCCGGCGGCCCGGCGACGCCCCGCTGGGTGCTGGTGCACGACGCTGCCCGCCCGCTGGTTTCCCCCGAACTGGTCGACCGGGTGCTGGCGGCCACGCGCCGGTTCGGCGCGGCGGTGCCGGGGCTGCCGGTCAGCGATACCGTGAAGCGCATCGCCCTGCCTGCCGCCGGCGCCGCGGCGGAGGAACGGGTCGAGACCACCCTGCCCCGGGAGGCGCTGCGGGCGGTCCAAACGCCGCAGGGATTTGACTTCGCCGTGCTGTGGGAAGCCCACCAGGCCGCCCGCCGCCGCGGTGAGCGCGGATTCACCGACGACGCGGCAGTGGTGGAACGGGCCGGGCGGCCGGTGGTCGTGGTCGCCGGCGATCCCCGTAACCTCAAGCTCACCCACCCGGCGGACTTTGCCCTGGCCAGGGCCTGGCTGGGCGCCGGTGAGGAACCCGCGTCACGGGCCGGCGGCGGCCCGGCGGAGGCGCTCCCCGTGCGGGTGGGTATCGGCTATGACGTCCACCCCGTGGCAACGGGCAGGAAGCTGGTGCTGGCCGGTGTGGAGGTCCCGGCGGGGTTCGGGCTGCAGGGCCACTCCGACGCGGACGTGGTGCTGCATGCGGTCATGGATGCGCTCCTGGGCGCAGCCGGCCTGCCCGACATCGGCCACCTGTTCCCGCCCTCCGATCCCCGCTACGCCGGGGCCGACAGCCGCGACCTGCTGCGGCAAGTCGTGGCCGAGGTGGCTCGGGCCGGCTGGACCCCGGTACAGGTGGATGTGACCGTCGTCGCCGAGCGGCCACGCCTGGCGCCCTTCGTCCCGGCCATGCGGGAGCGCCTGGCCGGCGAGCTGGCCCTGGACCCGGCCCGCGTCGGACTGAAGGCCACCACCAACGAGGGGCTCGGCTTCCTGGGGCGGGGGGAGGGTATCGCCGCCCTGGCCGTGGCCTTGCTGGCGGCCGGCTCCCCGGACGCGCCGGCCTAGTCCGTGGCGCGGTGCCCGGCCACCTGCGGCCGGGCCACCGTGCAACGCCCGGCGCGTCGCCCGCACGCCGTCGCCCGTCGCCCCCGCCCGTGGCCATGGCGGTCCCCACCGCGCCCACCGCCGGCTGCGCAGGCGCAGGCGCTGCGTCCTTCGCCGGCAGCGCCTGCCCGTGTCCCTGTCCCTCTCCCTCTCCCTATCCCTATCCCTGCGCCTGTCCCTGTCCTTGCCCTCCCCTTGCCCTGGGTGACCTCTCGTCTTCTCCCGCCCTGCCGCTGCCATGAACGCCTCCAGCCCGTGCTCCGGCCGGGTTCCCCCGCCGTCCTCCGCGGGATCGCGGGAAGCCGCCTTCACTCCTCCTTGCCGCCCCTCCAAACCGCGGGCTGAATAGGTCCGCCCATCCCTGTGCAAACTTACCGCGAATGGCGGAAGTCTCCACTTCCGCACAACGGTGCCAGCTTGGCGCCACGAACGCAGGGAGGAGATAGTGATGTTCGGTTGGCGGCCTCTCCGGCGGGTGGGATCCACCTTGCTGTTCCTGCTCGCCGTGGGGACCGCGGCGGGTAGTCACCAGCCTGCCGGCGGGACGGTGGTCCTGGCGGGGGTGTGGGCTTCTCCGGCCATCGCCCCGGTCTGGCAGGCGGTGCGCCCCTGGATGCAGCAAATCGAGCGGGAAGTGGCGAAGATCAACGAGTTCGTCGTTTATGTGCTTGACGACACCGTTGACCACATCGCCGGGGCGGACGAGCAGCGGGCCGTCCAGCAGGCACGCCAGGTCTGGTCGGCGGTGCGGGAGGCGATGGAGCCGTTGACCTGGCCCGGCTGGGTGCTGATGGATGCCGCCGGCACGCCCTTGGGCGAGGCACCCGCGGCGGGCATGCCCGCCGGCCCAAGCCGGGCCGCCGGCGGAAGCGACCTCGAACTCCCCGTCATGAGCCGGGGACTCACGGACGAAAGCACGAGGCCGGACGGCGCGCAGGGCGCGGCCGAGACGGCGGGTGAGCCGGTGGGAAGCCGGATGACGGACCTGCTGGCGGCGGCCGGGGGCACCCCCGCCGCCGCGGACGGCGACGGGGCAGGCCGCTCCGGCGAGGCGTCGCCCACGGCACAGAATGGCGCCCGGGAGCAACAGGAACGAGGAGACGCGGGGGAACGGGGCGGCGAGCGGGGCGCGTCCGCCAGCCGGGAGGAACGGGCGGGCGAGCGCACGCGGGCTGCGCGCTCCCAGCGGGATGAACGCCGGGCCACCGCGGCCTCGGCCTCGGGCGGGGGCAAGGACGGGACCCGCCGTAACCAGGAGGGCGCGGGGTGGCAGGAGGCGGTCGCCTCGTGGTACGGGCCCGGGTTCTACGGCCGGCCGACGGCCAGTGGCGAGATCTTCACCGGCCGCGAATTCACCGCCGCCCACCGCACGCTGCCCTTCGGCACGATTCTCCGGGTGCAT
>DATCKH010000241.1:0-8254 GCA_036562425.1 Thermaerobacter sp.
GGCGGCGGGTGCGCTGCTCAGCTGGGACGAGGAGGTCTACATGCCGCCCGGCGGCGCCGAGGCGCGGGCGGAGCAGAAGGCCACCATCGGTCGCCTGGCCCACGAGCTGTTCACCGCCCCCGAGGTGGGGGAGTGGCTGGAGGAACTGCGGGAGTGGGAGGCGAGCCTGGACCCGGATTCCACCGACGCCAGCATCCTCCGGGTGACGCGCCGCGAGTACGAGCGCGCCCGCAGGGTTCCTCCCGACCTGGTGGCGGAGCTGTTGCGGGCCAGCTCTCAGGGATATCATGCCTGGGTCGAGGCCCGGGAGCAGCGGCGCTTCGCTCCTTTCGCGGGCGCCCTGGCGCGCCTGCTGGAGTTGTGCCGCCAGATGGCGGACGCGCTGGGCTATGAGGAAGAGCGCTACGACGCGCTGCTTCAGGGCCACGAGCCGGGCATGAAGACCTCGCAGGTCCGGGCGCTCTTCGCCCGGCTCAAGGAGGGCCTGCTGCCCGTCGTGCAGGCCATCGCGGAGCGGTCCGGCCGCGTTCGGGACGACTTCCTCCATCAGTCCTTCCCGGAGGACAGGCAGTGGCAGGCCACCATCGAGGCGCTGCGGGCCATCGGCTTCGATTTCAACCGCGGCCGCCAGGACCGGTCGATCCATCCCTTTACCACGGCCTTCTCCCCGGGTGACGTGCGGCTGACCACGCGCATCGATCCCGGCTGCTTCGGACCGGCCTTTTTCGCCAGCCTGCACGAGGGCGGCCACGGGCTGTACGAGCAGGGGTTCCCGGACGAGTTCCGGCGGACCCCGCTGGCCGACGGGGCCTCGTCGGCCGTGCACGAGTCCCAGAGCCGCCTGTGGGAGAACGTGGTGGGCCGCTCGCGGGAGTTCTGGACCTTCTTCTTCCCGCGCCTGCGGGAGCTGTTCCCTGCCCAGCTCGAAGGTGTGGACGCCGAGGCGATGTACCGGGCGGTCAACCGCGTCCAGCCGTCCCTGATTCGCGTCGAGGCGGACGAGGTCACGTACAACCTGCACATCATGCTACGCTTCGAGCTGGAACTGGCCTTGCTCTCGGGCGACCTGGCCGTGGAGGACCTTCCGGGCGCGTGGAATGAAAAGATGAAGGAATACCTGGGGCTGGTGCCGGCCGACGACCTCCAGGGCGTGCTCCAGGACATCCACTGGTCCTGGGGCGGTTTCGGCTACTTCCCCAGCTACGCCCTGGGCAACCTCATGGCCCTCCAGCTCTGGGAGAAGGCGCTGGCGGACGAACCGGACCTGCCGGAGCGCATCGCCGCCGGCGACCTGACGGGCGTGCTGGCCTGGATGCGGGAGCACGTCCACCGCCACGGCGCCAAGTACGAGCCCCTGGAGCTGGTGCAGCGGGCTACGGGCCGGGAACTGAGCCCCGAACCGTTCCTGCGCTATATCCGCCGGAAGTATGGGGAGCTGTACGGGTTCTAGGCCGGCGGCAGGAGGTGAAGGGAGATGGCCATTGTCGCCGTCAGCATCGCACCGGTGGGCGAGGGTGTGAGCGTGAGCCCCTGGGTGGCACGGGCGGTGCGCGTGCTCCAGGACCAGGACCGCGTTCGCTACCAGGTGGGCCCCATGTTCACTACCCTGGAGGGCGATCTGGACGAGATCCTGGCCCTCATCCGCCGTATGCACGAGGAGATGTTCGCGGCAGGTGCCGTCCGGGTGTCGACGCTGATCAAGATCGACGACCGCCGCGACCGTACCCAGTGCATGGAGGACAAGGTCCGGGCGGTCGAGCGCCGGTTGCGCGAATCCGGCCCCGGCGGGGCGCAAGGCGAGGCGAGCGGCTCGTGAGCCGCGGGGCTCCGCGAGACCCGGGGGTCACCGGGGGCGGTTTCGCCCGCGGGCCCGCCAGCCGGGGGGGACACCCCCTCGGTGGCCAGGTGGGGGAACGGGCACCGGAAGGAACGGGGGCGCCGGCCGCCGCGGCGGGTGGCGCCCCCGCCCGGCGCGGGGGGTTGCCGGCGGAAGGCGCCGCCGTTCCCGCCACCCGCAAGGGGCTGATCCTGGCCTCGCTGATGCTGGCCATGTTCATGGCCGCCATCGAGGCCACCATCGTGGCCACGGCCATTCCCGCCATCGTCGCCGACCTGGGCGGTTTCGCCCGCTATAGCTGGGTGTTCTCGCTCTTCCTCCTGACGTCCGCCACCACGGTGCCCATCTACGGCAAGCTGGCGGACCTCTACGGCCGCAAGCCCGTCTTCCTGGCGGGCAGCGGGTTGTTCCTCCTGGGCTCCGTGCTCTGCGGGACGGCACGGAGCATGAACGAGCTGGTCCTGTACCGGGCTCTCCAGGGCCTGGGCGCGGGAGCCGTCCAGCCCATCACCATGACCATCGTCGGTGACCTGTATCCCCTGGAAGAGCGGGCCAGGGTGCAGGGTTACCTGTCCAGCGTCTGGGGTATCTCGTCCATCATCGGCCCGGCGGCGGGAGGGCTGCTGGTGGAGCATGCCGGCTGGCCCTGGGTCTTCTTCATCAATGTGCCCATCGGGCTGCTGGCCATGGCGGGCATCTTGCTCTTCCTCCAGGAGCCCCGGCGCCAGGGGGACGTGTACATCGATTACCAGGGCTCGTTCTGGCTGACGGTGGCCATCAGCGCCTTGCTGGTCCAGCTGGTGGAGGGTGGATCCGGCTGGCCGTGGCTGTCTCCGCAGGCGGCGGCGCTGCTGGCGGTGGCCGGGGCGGCGGGTGCGCTGTTCATCCGCCAGGAGCGCAGGGCACCCGATCCGGTCCTGCCCCTGGGTTTGCTCGCCCGGCCTCTGATCCGGGCGGCCAATCTGGGGGGTCTGGTGGGGGGCGCCATCATCGCCGGGATCTCGTCCACCGTGCCCACCTTCGTCCAGGGCGTCCTGGGCCGGAGCGTCACCGTCGGCGGCTTCGCCCTCGCCACCATGTCCATTGGCTGGCCGCTGGCCGCCACGGTGTCCGGCCGCCTGATGCTGCGCTTTGGCTTCCGCCCGACTGCGCTGGCGGGCGCCGTGATCGGGGTGGCCGGCGCCCTGGTGCTCCTGACGACGGGGGCTGGAAGTACGGTGGCCCAGGTGGCCGCCGGCAGCTTCCTGATCGGGGCCTCCATGGGACTCACCATGACGACCTACATCGTCTCCATCCAGAACGCCGTGCCGCGGCATGAGCGCGGTGTGGTCACCGGCTCACAGGCCTTCGCGCGGATGCTGGGCAGTGCCATCGGCGCGGCCCTGGTCGGTGCCATCATCAACGGCCGGCTGGCCGCGCACCTGGCGGGGCACCCGGACCTGGCCCGGCTGGGTGGCGACGCGGGGAACCTGCTGCTGGACGAAGCGCGCCGGGCCCTCCTGGACGACGCCCTGCTGGCGGTACTGCGCTCCGGCTTCGCCGAAGCCTTCCACGCGGCCATGTGGGCGATCCTGGTGCTGAACCTGCTGATATTGCCCATCGCCCGGATGCTCCCGGCCGGGGTGGGCGGCCGCCAGGATGACCGGGCGGGCGTGGCGTGAAGCCCGCTAGCGGTCACTGCGGCCGGTGCCCACCGGGGGATGGCACGCCGTGAACAGGCCGCTGGCCACGATCCGCTTGAGATTGGGGCGGGTGACCTCCGGGGTCGGCTCGGCGGTGACGATCAGATCTGCGAAGGGCGCCAGCTGGCGGCCGGGGCCGACCACCAGCGCGCCGGCCCAGACCCGGAGCGCCAGCGACCGGTCCGTCGGTGCCAGCGGTACCTTGATCGTTCGCCCGCCCGGCGCCACGTGGCGCAACCACGCCACCAGGGCCTGACCGCAGGAAGAGGAGGGGGAGGGCAGCCCGGTGACGGCGACCAGCACACTGGCGCCGGTGCCGGCTGTCTGGAAGACGCGCGCCACCCCACCCACCTCCGGCCCGCGGGGGCCGCCGGCGGTCCGGTAAAGCAGCATGGAACACTCCATGGCCGGGATCGACGGCGCGCCTCCCATCGGCACGCAGATGACCTGGCCCGGGACGAGCCGCATGGGATCGGGGATGTGCGGGTTGGCCGCCAGCAGTGCATCGAGGCTGGTGTCAAAGCGCTCCGCGATGAGATATAGTGTGTCGCCCGGCTGCACCACGTAATGGAATCCGCCGGAACATCCCCGGGTGGCGTCCCGGGCGTGGTGATCGCCCATTTCCTCCACCTCCCGCTCCCGATCTATGCCACTGGCGTGATAAATGCTCCTGCCGTGCTGGGTGGTGGGCCTGGCGTGAAACGACGGGTTGCCCGGCGTTCGCATCCGCCGGCCGCCCGGCCCGGCGGGGCACCGCGGCCCTGCCCTTGGCATGGGCAGCAGGATACCGTCTGCTGCCTGCAAAAGGTTCTGCTGCAGAGGAGCCTCCGGGGTACACCGGCGGGACGGGGGTGCGGCCCGGCCCGCGGTCCCCGGGACAGTGGATCCGGCACATGGTGTGGCCAAGCCTTTGGGGCAGGGTGAGGTGCCACCGGCGCCAATTCCCGACCGGCAGTGATGGGGCGGTTCCGGCCGGAACCAGCCCACGAGCCTGCCAGCCTCGGCGGTTGATCCGGTGAGAATCCGGAGCCGACGGTATAGTCCGAACGGGCAAAGGTCGAGTCCACACCGTGGCCGGTGAGCCAGCGCCAGGGGTCGCGTCCGGGACGCGGCCTGCCGGGGCGTTTCCGATTCCCGGCAGGGTGTCTCTCATGTCCACCTTCGGATACGAAGGGCGCGACACCCTTGGCTCACGCGGCCGGCGGTTGGTCTCACCGGTGACCCGGCGCCTGCCCCCTGGCAGGCGCCGGTCGCCTTTCCCGGGAGCCGGCAGGCTTCCGGAACCCTCACCGCGCCCGGTGGCATGCCGCCTCCCCAGGCGGGCCGGCCGGTGCCGAGCCATCATCCTTACGACCTGCGGGAGGTGGTCGCCATGGAGCGGGCGCGGGAGACCGGCCGTACCGGATCCGATGCCTGGCGTGAGAAGGTCAAGCTGGCGGAGCGGCTCAAGGGTGGCGTGATCATGGACGTCACGACGCCCGAGCAGGCGAGGATTGCCGAAGAAGCCGGGGCTGTGGCGGTCATGGCCCTGGAACGGGTTCCCGCCGACATCCGGGCGGCCGGCGGTGTGGCGCGGATGGCCGACCCGGCCAGGATCCGCGAGATCATGCAGGCGGTGTCCATCCCGATAATGGCCAAGTGCCGCATCGGCCACTTCGTCGAGGCCCAGATCCTCGAGGCGGTGGGCGTGGATTTTATCGATGAGAGCGAGGTGCTGACGCCGGCGGACGACCGTTACCACATCGACAAGCATGCCTTCCAGGTGCCGTTCGTGTGTGGCGCCCGCGACCTCGGCGAGGCCCTGCGCCGCATCGGCGAGGGTGCGGTGATGATCCGTACCAAGGGCGAGGCCGGCACGGGGGACGTGAGCGAGGCTGTGCGGCACTTGCGCGTGCTGAACGAAGAGATCCGGCGGGTGGTCCAGGCACCGGAGGAAGAACTGATGACCATCGCACGCGAGCTCGGCGCTCCTTATGAGCTCGTGCGGGAGGTGCGGCGCCTCGGCCGCCTGCCTGTGGTCAACTTTGCCGCCGGCGGAATCGCGACGCCGGCCGATGCCGCGCTGATGATGCAGCTAGGCGCCGACGGGATCTTCGTGGGGTCGGGAATCTTCAAGTCCGCCGACCCCGTGCGGCGGGCACGGGCCATCGTGGAAGCCACCGCCCATTACGACGATCCCGAACTCCTGGCACGGGTGTCCGAGAACCTCGGGGAAGCGATGCCGGGGATCGCCGTTTCATCCCTGGTAGCGGCGGAGCAGCTGCAGGACCGCGGCCACTGACACCCGGGTGAAGGGGGCCAGGAGCCGCCGTGGCCGGCGGCTCACCGGCCCCCTTCCACCAGAGGGGCGCATGGACCATGACCGCCACGAGGGCCTAAGGCCTCCGGCCCAGAGCCCGCAACACGTGCTGCCCCAACAGCGAGGCCACCACGGCCTTGAGGAGGTCACCCGGAACGAAGGGCAGGGCGGCGGCCATCAAGGCCTCGCGCCAGGCCTGGCCCGTCGAGACCATAAACCACGGTACACCCAGCGCGTAGACCACGGCGATGCCGCCGATCACGCAGGCCAGCAACGCGCGGCCGAAGCCCGGCGTGCGGCGCTGCCCGGCGATGGCGCCCGTGACGGCGGCAGCCAGCGGGTAGCTCACCAGGTATCCTCCCGTGGGTCCCAGCAGCACGCCCGGGCCCGCGTTGCCGCCGGCAAAGACCGGCAACCCCACGACCCCCAGCAGCAGGTAGACGGCCTGAGCCGTCGCCCCCCAGCGCGGTCCGAGGAGCAGGCCCGACAGCATGACTCCGAAAGTCTGGCCCGTGACGGGGACGGGCGTGAAAGGCAGGGGAATGCGGACGTAGGCCAGCACCGCCGTCAGGCCCGCGAACAGGGCCGCCAGCACCAGGCGGCGGGTGGCGACACCGGTGGCGTGTGCCGGGCTCCGCTGCGCGGAAGGTGCCGGCTGGGCGGAAGCCTCGCGCACGGTCCTCATCCTTCCCCCTTTCTTCCTTCTTCCTGGCTCGAGACCGGCAGGCCGGGCGCCCCGCCCGTCCCGGGGCGGCACGGTACGGCACGCCCCATGGCTGCCGCCCGCCTCCGGCGCGGGCGGCCCGTTCCCGCGGGCAGCGCGACCTGCCTGGCGGAAGCTGCACGGCATCAACGTACCCGGCAGCGTGGTAAATGTCAACCTTTCTAAATGTATGGTTGACAATTGCAATCCTACGGAACCGGCCAGCGGGATGGTGGCAACGGGTTGCATTAATATACGATGGCCCGTATACTCATACACAAGTTGCGTACGGAGAACGGGGCGAGGGGAGCCGTGACGGTTGGGGTCGCAGTGATCGGAGCCAGCGGTTACGCGGGGGCGGAACTGGTCCGCCTGCTGGCGCGCCATCCGCAGGTGGAACTGCGGGCCGTGGCCGGTTCGTCCCGGGCCGGCGAGCCGCTGGCCGGCGTGTTCCCGCACCTTCGGGGCGTGGTCTCGCTGACCCTGGAGGAGGCCCTCAGCCCGGCGGTGTGGGAGGGCGTCGATTTCGTCTTTCTGGCCCTCCCCAGCGGGGCCTCCGCCGGCCTTCTCCCACGCGTGCTTCCCCGCGCGCTGGAGAAGGGCACGCGCATCATCGATCTCAGTGGCGACCTGCGCCTGCCGGCCGAGCTGTACGAGGCCTGGTACGGGCGCCCGGCGGTGGACCCGGCGATCCGGCGGGAGGCGGTCTACGGGCTGGCCGAGCTGTTCGCCGGTCGCATCCGTTCCGCGCGACTGGTGTCCAATCCGGGCTGCTACCCGACGGCCATCCTGCTGGGCCTGGCGCCGCTGGCCCGGGCGGGCCTGCTGGCGCCGGGGGCGGTGGTCATCGACGCCAAGAGCGGGGTCTCCGGCGCCGGCCGGGGCGCCTCGCTGGCCACCCATTTCGGCGAGATCAACGAGAACTTCTACCCCTACAAGGTGGGCCGTCACCAGCACACGCCGGAGATCGAGCACGTGCTGGAGCAGCTGGCGGGGCGGCCGGTTACCGTCAGCCTGACCACGCACCTGCTGCCGTTGAACCGCGGCATCCTGGCCACCATCTACGTGCGCCCGGCAGGGCCCGGAGGGGGTGCCGCGGGGCCCGGCAGCGCCCCGGCGCTGGAGGATCTGCACCACCTCTACCGGGAGTTCTACGCCGGCCGGCCCTTCGTACGCGTCCTGGAGCCGGGTGCCTTCCCGGCCATCAAACAGGTGCAGGGCTCCAACTTTTGCGACATCGGCCTGCACGTGGACGAGCGTAGCGGGTGGATCACCGTGTTCGCCGCCATCGACAATCTGGTCAAGGGTGCGGCGGGGCAGGCGGTTCAGAACATGAACCTCATGGCCGGTTTCGACGAGACGGCCGGCCTCGATCTCGTGCCCCTGTACCCCTGAGGGACGGAGCGCTACAGGATCTGGGGCAGATCGAGGGCAGGAGACGGGGATGCCGGGAGGCGAGACGCCGGATGGACGGGGTCGTCACGGGGCAAGCAGGGCAAGCGGCTGCCGGGCAAGCGGTGGAGGAAGGGGCGGGATACCGCCTGGTGCCAGGGTGGGGGGTCACGCGGCCTGCGGGTTTCCGGGCCGCGGGGCTGCACTGCGGCATCAAGCGGCGCAAGCCGGATCTGGGCTGGATCGTCGCCGACGAGCCGTGCGTAGCCGCCGGCGTGTACACGCAAAACCGCGTGCACGCGCCCTGCGTCGACCTGACGCGGGCGGCCATCCAGCGGGCG
>DATCKH010000159.1:0-5715 GCA_036562425.1 Thermaerobacter sp.
CGGCCTGGGCCTGCTCCACCTGGGCCTCGGCCTGCTCCGCGTCCAGGATCACCAGCACCTGGCCCTCCTGCACGCGATCGCCCACCTGGACCCGCACCTCGTCCACCACGCCGGCCACCAGCGGCCGGACGGCCACCTCCACATGGCCCCGGACCCGGCCCACCAGCTCCACGGTTTCATCCAGGCGGCCGCGGGTCACCTGGGCGACGGTGACCGCCACGGGTTCTTTCTGGCCCGCCGCCGGACCGGAGGCTCCTTCTCCTCCCTGGCGGCCGCAGGCCGCCAGCGGCAGGGCGAGAACCACGAGCAAGGCCGCCAGCAGGCGCTGCCCCTTCCGCCGTGCCGGCCATCCACCCGCCCGCGGGCCCCGCCACCTGCCCGGCGGGGCCGCCCGCCCCCTTGCCCGGCAGATCCAGGCGGAGAAGCTGCCAGGCCGCACCACCTCGGGGTCCGCATGTCTCATGGGCGACGGGAATTCAGGGGGTTGCACGCCTGCCGTCAAGGAGGACGCTCCCATCCACCGGTCCCTCCCATCCACCGGTCTTGTCACATCGTCGCCTCCCCCGGCCGGGAAGGCGATCCCGGCGCCGGGGCGGCTCCCGTCAGGTAGGTATCCACGGAGGCCAGCAGCCGCTCCAAGAGGCCGGGCGGGGCCCCGCTGTGATACCACGCCGCGATGCGGGCCAGGACGATCCCCTCCAGGTCGAGAGCCAGGTCCTCGGGGCGCCGGTCGGCCCGCAGTTGCCCCGCTTGCTGCGCTTCGGCGCACAGGCGCGTCATGAGCCGGTGGAAGGCGCGCGAGGCCGCTTCCTCCCCACCGCGGCGCAGGTTCTCGATGCACCAGAGCCAGATCAGCTCGGGGTTGACGTCCTGCATCCACGCCACCAGGCGGGAGAACAGCTCCCGCAGGCGACCGCGCAGGTCCCCGGCCGCCGCCCGGTGCTGGAAGAGGTCGTCCTCCAGACGAGCCAGCAGCGGAGCCAGCGCCGCCAGGGCCAGCTCCTCCTTGCTGGCGAAATAGTTGTAGAAGGTGCCCTTGGCCACGCCCGCCGCCGCGGCAATCTGGTCGACGGTGGTCGCCTCGAATCCCTGGCGGGACAACAGCCGCAGCCCTTCCCGCAACAGGGCGTTGCGCACCGCCTCCCGCTGGGCCTTGCGCAGGCTCACCCCTGGCTCCCCTTCCTGCCGGCGTCACGCCCTACGATTTGGGTGCCGTGCCGAATGGATGACCGGAGTCACAAAGTGACCGTGGTCATTTCTACACACCGGCAACGTAGGGGATTCAAGGCAGGCGTGTCAATGCCTCGCGAACCCGGGGAGGGGGCGAGACCGGAGGGTTCCGGCAGGTTCTATCCGCCGCACAGCGCGCGCAGGGGAGCGTCGCCTCGCCGCCCCCGCAGGCAGTCGTCGCCAGGATGTTCCTGGCGCCCGCAGGACCCGCGCGAGGAAGCGGGGCGCCAGCCAGCCCCGTGCCGGCCGGTGCGCACGACCCGTGCCCCGGGGTGGGAGGCTGGCGTTACCGGTCCACCTCGCACAGGACGATGTCCAGGCTCCCGATGATGGCGGTCAAGTCTTGCAGGAGCTGGCCGCGGGCCATGATGGGCAGGAGCTGCAGGTGGACGAAGCAGGGTGAGCGCCAGTGGGCGCGGTAGGGCATGACGTCGCCCGAGGCCACGAGGTAAAGCCCGATGATGCCCCGCGGCGACTCGATCTCGTGGTAGATCTCGCCCGTGGGGCGGAGGGCTCGGGGGAGCTTGGCCATGACCGGGCCGCCGGGCAAGTTCTTCAGGGCTTCCCGGGCCAGGCGGATACTCTCCAGCATCTCCCGGACCCGCACCTGGTTGCGGGCATACACGTCGCCCCCTTCCTCCACCACGGGCCGGAAGTCCAGCTCGCGGTAGGGTACGCCCCGGTCGGAGGCGCGCAGGTCGTGGGCGATGCCGCACCCCCGTAGCACCGGCCCGCTGGCCTGCCAGGCCACTGCTTGCTCCGGGGTCACGGTACCGACGTCCCGCACCCGGCGCACGTAGAACTCGTTTTCGATCAAGAGCTGGACATAAGCGGGCCACGCCTCGTTTTCCATGTGCTCCAGCCAGGCCAGGGCCTCTTCTTCCCACCCGTCGGGCGTGTCGTTCCGCAGCCCGCCGATGCGCATGAACTGCGGAAAGAGGCGGCCTCCCGTCAGCTTCTGCACCAGGCCGTAGTACCGCTCCCGGTCCCGCCAGACGTAGAGGAAGGGCGTGACCGCGCCCAGGTCGAGCCCCATGGTGCCAAGCCACAGGGCGTGGCTGGCCACGCGCTCCATCTCGCACAGCGCCAGGCGCAGCCACCGGGCGCGCTCCGGCACTTCCACGCCCAGGAGCCGTTCCACTGCCTCGCAGATCAACCGCTCGTTGTGGAAGGGGGCAATGTAGTCGTTGCGGTCGGAAAAGGGAACGTTCATCGCGTACGTCCGGTACTCGGTCTGCTTCTCCCAGTTGCGGTGCATGAAGCCGATGTCGGGCTCGGCGTGGACGACCACCTCGCCCTCGAGGGTGAGCACCACCCGCAACACGCCGTGGGTGCTGGGGTGCTGGGGACCCATGCTGAGCACCATGTGGCGGCCCTCGTCGTCCAGGTAGCGGAGCTCGACGCTGGTGTCCCCCCGCGGGTCGGGCAGCTTGGCGGTGTAGGCGGGATCGCGTTCCAGGATGGCACTGCCGGCGCGGCCGGGCACGTGGTCGCGGTCCATGTTCAACCCCCCTTCCGGGAGGTAGGATGACCCGGCGCCGGGCACATCATCCAACCGGCCGCCCGGCCGGACGCCCGCGAGCCTGGCCGACCGGCCGCCCGCCGAGCCGCGCGGCCACCCGGCGGCCTGGCCGCCTACGGGCCCGGTCGCCGGCCCGGTCAAGGGGCCACCCGGCGCCGCCCCGCCCCGGCGCGGCCGCGGCCATCACCCATACCGGACAGCGGCGGCCAGGCCGGGCAGGTCGAGGAGCTCGGGGAGGAACTCGACCCGCCGCCATACGGGAACGCCCCGCGCCGCGAACACGGCGGCGGGCGTGCGGAAGGCCACGAAGCGAACCCCCGCTGCAGCGGCGGCCGCGCCGTCGATCCAGGAGTCCCCGATGACGATGGCCCGCCGGCGAGCAAGGGTGGGATCTGCGAGATCAGCCTTGCCCTCGGCGGCGGCCTCCGGCGGCCCGGCCTGGGCCGCGGGTGTCTCCCCCTCGCCTGCGGCAGCCAGCCGGCGCAACACAGCGGCGAAGCCGTCGGGAGCCGGCTTCAGCCGGCCGGCCTCATCGCGCCCGACGACGATGTCCACCATACCCGCCAGGCCGGCACGGTCCAGCGCCTCCGCCGCGGTGGACGAGGCGTTGTTCGTCCAAACCGCCACGCGGCACCCCCGGCCGCGCAGCGCCGCCAGGGTCTCGCGGGCTCCCGGTTCCGCCCGGGCCGCCGCCAGCGCCCGCCGCTCGTGGCCGGTCACGATCTGCCACACCTCCGCGGTGACGCTGTCGCCATGGCACGCGTCGTGGGCCGCGGCGACCCGCACCAGCTCCGCCACGGGCAGGGGCGACTCACCGGCCGGCACCGCCACCCCTCGCCGGCGCAAGTGCGCGGTTACGTCGCGCTTGACGCGGTCCAGGTCGAGGTCGGACCGGACCAGGGTGTGGTCCAGGTCGAACACGCACAGCCGGATCGGACCGTCACATGACTGCATGGGACCGTCACATGGCCGGATCGGACCGGCAGCCGGCGTCATGCTCTCCTCACCCACCCCGTGCCGCCCGGGTCTCCCGGTGCGCTACACTGGAAGCATGCAGGACCGTACCAGGCGTTTCAGGACGAACCGTGCCCCCGCCATTGAAGAGCCCGACGTACCCCTCGGTCCCGTCATCGATCGCGCCTTCTGCCGCCGCCCGGCGGTCGAGCTGGCCCAGCTGCTGCTGGGCATGGAGCTGGTCCATGAAACGGAGGAAGGCCTGGCCAGCGGCATCATCGTCGAGACCGAAGCCTACGCGGGACCCCACGACCGCGGCGCCCACTCCTATGGAGGCCGCCGCACCCGCCGCACGGAGGTGATGTTCGGTCCCGCGGGACACGCTTACGTGTTCGCCATCTACGGCATGCACTACTGCTTCAACGTGGTCGCCGCCGAACCCGAGCAACCCGAGGCCGTGCTGGTTCGGGCCCTTGAGCCGCGCCGGGGACTGGACCTGATGCGGAGGCGCCGGGGACTGCCCCCCGGCCGCGAGCGCCTGCTCACCAACGGGCCGGGCCGCCTCTGCCAGGCCCTGGGCATTACCCTGGCCCACTACGGCCTGGCGCTGTTCGACCCGCGCTCACCGCTGCGCCTCCACCACCCGCGGCCACCCTACACCGTTGGCGCCGTGGCGCGCGGGCCGCGTATCAACATCGATTACGCCGGGGAGTGGAAGGACGTGCCCTGGCGCTTCTGGGTGGCGGGGAACCCCTTCGTCTCGCGCTGAGGGTACCGGTTTGGGCGCGCGCGGAAGGACCGGGCACCCCGAGGTCCGGCCGGGGCGCAGGCCCGTCCGGGCCTCGGGCGCGGGCGCGAGCCCTGCCGGGGCGGTAGCGCCCGGCCCGGCAGGCGCCACCGCGGCCGCCCACTCGGGAGCGCAAGCCCGGCACGGGCCCGCCAGCGGCACGGCCGGCCCCGGTCCGGCCCGGCCCCGGCATGGGCCACCAGCGGCTGCAGGGGTGCCCAGAGCGGGCAGAAAGTTCACGTCCGTCTCCCCCGCCGGTAGGGAAGGAGATTGCCCCGGAATGGGGAACCAATGGATGGTTCGCGCTTCGACATGGTTCGAGGCGGGACCACCATCATCCCGAATCCGGCGGGGGGTACATTCCATGCGGTTACGCCTCAACAGGCGCCTGCTCGCGCCGGTAGCCGTCCTGGCGGCCGCGTCGTTGCTGCTGGCGGCCTGCGGCGGTGGCGGCGGCAACGGCGGCAATGGCGGCGAGGGTGGCCAGGACGGCCAGGGTGCCTCCGGCAAGAAGGTCCGCGTCGGCCTCGTCTACGACGTGGGCGGGCGCGGCGACCAGTCCTTCAATGATATGGCGTACGCCGGCCTGGACAAGGCCAAGCAGGAGTTCGGCGACCAGCTCGAGGTCAAGGACGCCGAACCCGACGCCGGCGGTCAGAACCGGGAGGAGCTGCTGCGGACCTTCGCCGAGCAGGGGTATGACCTGGTGATTGGTGTCGGCTTCCTCTTCACCGACCCCCTCACCAACGTCGCCAAGGAATACCCTGACGTGAAGTTCGCCATCGTCGACTCCTGCACCCCGGAGCCCCTCGATAACGTGGCCTGCCTGGTCTTCAAGGAGCACGAGGGTTCCTTCCTCGTGGGTGCCGCGGCGGCCCTGAAGAGCAAGAGCGGCAAGATCGGGTTCGTCGGCGGGATGAAGAGCCCGCTGATCGAGAAGTTTGAGGCGGGCTACCGCGCCGGGGCCAAGTATGTCAACCCGGAGGTCGAGGTCCTGGTGGATTACGCCGGTACCACCGGCGAGGCCTTCAACAACCCCACCAAGGGCCGTGAGCTGGCCCTGGCCCAGATCCAGAAGGGTGCTGACGTGATCTATCACGCGGCGGGCGGCACGGGCCGCGGCGTGTTCGAGGCCGTCAAGCAACAGCAGAAACTGGCCATCGGCGTCGATGCCGACCAGTCCCTCACCGCGCCGGACTACGCCGACGTCATCCTGACCTCC
>DATCKH010000162.1:0-8224 GCA_036562425.1 Thermaerobacter sp.
ACCAGCAGCTCCCAGAGCAGCAGCAGCGCCAGCGGGCTGAGGACGGACAGCAGGCGGTCGCGGTGGGTGGCCAGCAGCCGGCGCCCATCCCGGCCCGGGCGGGATGCGGCCCCGGTCGCTGTCCTCACGGTGCCGGTCGAAGTGCCGGCTCGGGGTGCATCCTGGCCCGCCGGCATCGGCGAGGCAGCGCGGGCGGTGCGATACTCCTCGGCTTCCGGGGTCATGCTCATGCATCTCCCTCCCTAACACGGACCGGTGGTGCACGGATGACTGGCACGGAGTCCGGAGTGGGATCTGGAATGGTACCGGCGGTTCCTCCGGGAAAAGGGGCGGCGGCCGCTGCGCGGGCCAGGAACGGGACCCGGACGCTCCCGGCTCGCGCGGGCGGCCGTCACCCAACCTGTCGCCCCGGTACCCGCCGGAACGGCCGGCCGGTACAGCGGCGGGCAGGGCTGGCCAGGCCCGCCCGGTCCCCTCATTGCTCGTAGGGACCGAGCACGCCCGCCGCGTACTCCACCAGGGACTGATCGACAACCCGCTGAAGGTCGATCTCGCCCTTGAAGTAGCCGTTCTCCCGGTACCAGTCGAGCTGAGCCTGCAAGCTCTCCACATTCAGCCGGCCGTCGGGGTTCAGCCCCGGGACGTAGACCTTCTCCCACAGGGCGGGGTCCTTCAGGGCCGTGTACTTCGTCATGATGGGGATGATCTCGGCCATCTTGGCCTTGTCGCGCTTGACGAAGGCGTCGTTGTAGTCCCGCAGCGCCTTCACGTAGGCCAGCATGAACCGCTGCGAAAGTTCCTTGTCGGCGACGAACTGCGGGCTGGCCAGCACCTCGGCGATTTGGAAGCCCTGGGCGTAGTCACGCCCGGCGTCCCCGAACCGCTTCAGGATGCCTTGCGCCTCGCCCTGGGTGATCAGGGGCTCGATGTGCATCGCCACGTCCACGGCGCCGTTGGCCAGGGCCGCGTTCATGTCGCCGAAGGACTTGATGATCACGTACTCGACGCCGTCCTTGCTCAGCCCGGCGTGCTTCAGTGCCAGGTCGACGAACTGTTCGTCCAGCGAAGCCTCGGAGGTGATGGCGATGCGCCTGCCCTTGAGGTCCGTGTAGTCGCGGATCTCCCCGGCCTTGCCGGCCGCCACCGTCAGGTTGAAGTAGGAGCGCCCCGGCACGTTCTCGCCCTTGGTGGCGATAAGGCGGATGTCCAGCCCGCTCTGGATGGCGTTCCACAGGCCGACGCTGAGCACGCCCCCCGCCACCTGCACCTGGTCGGCGGCCAGGGCCGGCAGCATGTAGGCGCTGGACTCAAAGGTGACGAACTCCGGCTTGATGCAGAGATCGTGGAAGTAGCCCTTTTCCGTGGCGATGTAGAAGCCCGCGCCCGACGGCGCGCCGTCCTCCGCGATCTTGACGGTGACCTCTTGCTGCAGCGGCGGCACGCCCGCCAGGCCTGGGCGGCTCGCGCACTCTCCCCCTCCGCCCTGGCCGCCGGTGCCCGCAGAGCCCTGGTCACCGCCCTCTCCCCCGCCGGTTCCTCCCCCCGGCGCCGGTGCCCCGGCGCCGCCACAGGCCGCCAGCAGCAAGGCAAGGGTGACCAGCGCCACCAGCACGAGTCGTCGCTGCATCGGTTCTTGACCTCCCGCCTGGATGACGGTCCCGGCCCCGCGCGGCGGTCCCTCGACCGGGCCTTTGCCGCCACGGACAGGAGACGCACGTCAGGAAACCTGACGGCCGGGCCGTGATGACTACCCCACGATATGCCGGGGCCGTAGGCAGGTGTGCAGGCGGGACGGGCGGGGACGGACTTGGGGAGGCTTTCCGCACGGGGGCGGGGGGACGATCTCCGGGCAGGCGGCCCGCCGGTCGCCCGTACAGGCTGCACCGCCCGCAAGCAACAGCGCCTGATGGGCGGGAGGGACCCATCAGGCGCCCGCGGCTCGCCGCGTGGGGTTCGGCGGTGCCGCGATCGGGGTACAGGTTCACACTGGCCAGGCCGGGTACTTCGGTACACTCGCCAGACCTTTCACGCTCACCAGACCTGTCACCCTCGCCAGGCCTTGTACTTCAGCGTGTACCGCTCCACGCGCTCCCGGAGCACCCGGTACCCCAGCCCGGGCTCCTGGGGCACCGCGATGGTGCCGTCGGCGTCGATCGTGACCGGCGGGTCGATCAGGTCCTCGCGGTAGTAGCGATCGCTGCCCGAGGTGTCGCCCGGCAGCGTAAAGCCGGGCAGGGTGGTCAGGGCGATGTTATGGGCGCGGCCGATGCCCGTCTCCAGCATGCCGCCGCACCAGACCGGTATCCCCCGGGAGCGGCAGAGATCGTGGATGGCCCGGGCGTCGGAGGGGCCGCCCACCCGGCCCTGCTTGATGTTGACGATCCGGCACGCTCCCAGGGCCAGGGCCTCCCGCGCCCCGTGCAGGTGCTTGATCGATTCGTCCAGGCAGATGGGCGTCCGCAGGCGGCGCTGCAGCTCGGCGTGATCCAGCAGGTCGTCCTCGTGGAGGGGCTGCTCGATCATCATCAGGCCGTAGGCGTCCAGCGCCTCCAGCCGCGGGGCATCGGCCAGGGTGTAGGCGGCATTGGCATCGACCATCAGGGGAATGTCGCCGAATCGGTCGCGGATGGCCCGCACCGGCTCCTCGTCGTAGCCAGGTTTGATCTTG
Organism: Thermaerobacter sp.; assembly: GCA_036562425.1. GTDB lineage: Bacteria > Bacillota > Sulfobacillia > Thermaerobacterales > Thermaerobacteraceae > ZC4RG37. The sequence continues at coordinate 2,669 of DATCKH010000162.1, forward strand.
ATCTTGATGCGCCTGTAACCCCGCTTCAGCCACTTCTCGACCAGGGACAGAAGACCGTCCAGGGAGTCCTGAATGCCGATGCTGACGCCCACCGGGATGCGATCCCGGCCGGGATCGCCGCCGTAGACCCGCCACAGGGGCACGCCGAGGGCACGCGCCCGGGCATCCAGGTAAGCCATCTCGACACCGGCCTTGGCCATGGGGTGGCCTCGCACCCAGTCGTAGGTGGCCCGCAGGGCGCCCTCGTCGGGTAGGGTGAGGCCGGGGAGGCGCGGCAGGATGAATTCGGTCAGGACGTGCCAGGCGGTACCGGTGGTCTCGTAGCTGTAGCCCGGATCGGCGTCGGCGACCACCTCCCCCCAGCCCTCCACGGGGCCGCGCTCCGGATGGCGGGCCTCCAGGTGGACGAGCAGGCACTCCCGGTCATACACACGCCCGTAACTGGTCTCAAAGGGCGCCACCAGCGGCATGCGCACCCAGAACAGCTCAATGGCGGTCAGGGTCAAAGGTGTGGGCGGCAAGGACGCGGTGGGCTCCTGGCCGGGGGCCTGGGGCGTGGTACTCATGGGTGCCGATCTCCTCTCCTCATGACTTGCATCCCTGTCCGTTGGCTTGCATCCCTGTCCGTGTCTCTCGGCTTGTATCCCTGTGCCTGGCTCTTCCGGATCCCGGGGCGCCTTCCTCAGGCTGGTGCCTCGACCGCCGCCCGCCGGCGCAGGATGTAGCGCGTGGTGGCGGCACCCGGCCGCAGGGGCTCGCAGGCGTCCAGCAGATAACCCGCCGCCAGGTAAGCCTCCAGCACCTCGCGCAGGTGGAACCGCCAGCGCAGGGCCCAGTCCGGCCGCCCCGCCCGCCAGTCGGCGAACCGGGCCGGGACCTCCACCACCACCGCCGGCTCCCCCTCCAGCAGCTGCCAGCCCGCGGGCTCGGGCAACCCTTCCGCCCCCTCCCCCGGGCGGACGCGGTTGGCTGCCGGCAGGATGGCCCCGGCCGCCGTGGCACCGGAGGAACGGGGCGCACCCTGCGGTTCGGGGGCGACGACCGGTTCCACCCCCGCGGCGGCCGCGCGGTGACTCACCCGGTCGCTGTCCAGGTACCACTCGATGACCACACGGTCCGCCGGCAGGCCCCGGTTGAGCTCGTCGTCCAAGGTACTGTAGAACTCCCGCACGTAGCGGCGGCCCACCCCGCCCAGCCGCGTCAGGTTGAGGAACCCGTTGCGTGTCTGCAGGGGGTCATAAGTCCAGGTGATCAAGTACAGGCCCTGCTCCAGGGCCCACCGGCGCTGCGCCCATTTCAGCCGGCGCCCGATGCCCCGGTCTCGATAGCCAGGGTCCACGGCCAGCAGGTCCGAGTGGAGGACGGGCTCGCGCGGCGCCCCGGCCGCGGGCACGGGGGGCTCGACTGTGGCGTGAGCCGGGCCCTGCGCTGGTTGGCCCGGTCCTGCATTCCCGCCGGGGCCGCGCCCCGCTGCACCTCCGGGGCCGGAACCCGCGCCAGCGGGTTCACCGCCGGCCAGGCCCAGGCGCTGGATGCCCGGAGGCAGGGGCTGGCGCTCGCGCCAGCCGGGGAAGCCGAAGCAGAACCCGATCAAGCGGTCCCCGTCCCAGGCGCCGATGACGCAACCGCCAACCTCCAGAGTGGCCCGCATGGTGGCAGCGGGAACCAGAGACGGCCCGCCCCAGACCACCTGCTGCAGCCGCTCCGCGGCCTCGAGCTCGCGGTTGTCCCTCAGGAGCCGGATCTCCATCCCCGCGCGCCTCCGTCGCCCGCCGGTTCGTCTATCACGGCAGTTCGCCGCTCACGGCCGGGTTTCCCCTGCCGGCACATCCCGGCCACCGCCGGCGGCCTCATGGGCTCGCCCGGCGCTCTCCCCTGCCTGGGAACCCGGCTCCGCACCGCCGTGGCGTACCGTGCCATCGGCTGTTCCGGCTGGAACGGGTGGCACGGCCGCGGCCGGCCCTCCGGCCGCTTCAGCCGAAGGCGCCGCTTCCGGGGCGGGCTTGATCCTCCCCGTGCGCAGCAAGCGGGCCCGTCGCCGCTCCCGCGCTTCCTCCTGCAGGCGCTTTTCCTCGGGCGTCTCCGCGATGACCGCCGGCACCGGGGTGGGCCGCCCGTTCTCGTCCAGGGCCACGAAGGTGAAAAACGCCGTGGCGGTGTGGTGGCGCTCGCCGGTCTTGAGGTTCTCGCTGTAGACGTTAACCCGCACCTCCATGGAGGTGCGCGCGGCGTCCGTCACCTGGGCCTCCAGCAGAATCGCCTGGCCTACCTTGATGGGCCGCAGGAAGTCGATGCTGTCCACGGAGGCCGTGACACAGACGCGCCGCGAGTGCCGGGAGGCGGCCATGGCGCCGGCGATATCCATCAGGTGCATGACCTTCCCGCCCAGGATGTTGCCGAGCGGGTTGGCGTCGTTGGGCAGGACGAGTTCCATCATCTCGACCCGGGATTCCCGGGCCGGCCGGGCAGCCGGTACCGGCGTGCCGGGAGAGTGCGCCGTCCCGGTGTCCCGGTCGCGGTCACCCTGCTCCGGCCGGCTGGCGTCGCCGGGCCGGCTTTCCCTCCCGGGCGCGTCGGCGGTGGAGCCGAGGTCCCGTTCCTGGTTGCCGCTCATGGGGCTCACCTCGCCGCGTCCGGGTCACCTCGCCGCGGCCGGCCGGCGTCCCCGACGACCGGCCGGGCGTGGTGCCGGTGGCAATCATCTGAGGGCAATCTTATCACGCCCCGTGCCCGGCAAGTCACGCCGGGGCATGGGGTGGACCTGCCGTACATGCCGCCCAGGGGGCCGAACCAGCAAGTCGAGAGGCCGGTCCCCACAACCGGTGTCAAAGACCGGCCGGCGGAGTTCGTGGTTCCCGCCGGCCGGTGCCCCTGGTAAGTCGCTGCTTACTCACTACTTTCAGCGCCCGTTCCCGCCGCCGTTCCGGCCGGGGCTCGCGCTGCCCTGGCGCCGCTTCCTTTCCTCCTCCGCCAGCACCCGCCGCAGGACCTTGCCCACCAGGCTCTTGGGCAACTCGGTGCGGAACTCCACGGCCCGCGGCGCCTTGTACTTGGCCAGGCGCTCGCGGCAGTACGCGATGATCTCCTCCTCCGTCGCCGTCTCGCCCGGCTTGAGCACGACGAAGGCCTTGACCATCTCGCCCCGGTACTCGTCCGGGACCCCCACCACGGCGGCCTCCAGCACCTTGGGGTGCTGGTAGAGGACCTCCTCCACCTCGCGCGGGTAGACGTTGTACCCGCCGGTGATGATCATCTCCTTCTTCCGATCGACGATCCGGAAGAAACCGTCCTCGTCCATGGTGGCGATGTCGCCCGTGTACAGCCACCCGTCCCGCAGCGCCCGCTCGTTCTCCTCCGGGCGGTTCCAGTAACCCTTCATCACCTGGGGCCCGCGCACGCACAGCTCGCCGACCTCGCCGGGGCCCAGCACCTTCGTCCCCGTCTCGATGTCGACGATGCGGGCGTCGGTGTCGGGCAAGGGCACGCCGATGGTGCCGTTGCGCTTGCCCTCGCCCGTGGGATTGACGTGGGTGACGGGCGAGGCCTCGGTCAGGCCGTAACCCTCCACGAGTGACCCGCCCGTGAGTTGCTCGAACCGCTCCTGAACCTCCAGGGGCAGGGGCGCCGCGCCGCTGACGCACGACTCGATGGACGAGAAGTCATAGCGCTTCAGGTCGGGATGGTTCAGGACGGCCACGTACATGGTGGGGACGCCGGGGAACATGGTCGGCTTGTAGCGGTTGACGGCCCTCAGCACGTCCTCCACGGTGAAGCGGGGCAGCAGGATCATGGTTCCCTGGATGGCGATGCCCAGGTTCATCACCGTGGTCATGCCGTAGACGTGGAAGAAGGGGATCACGCCCAGGATGCGGTGACGCGGGCCGTCTTCCATGCGCCCCCGCAAGAGCCACTCGGCGGCCTGCAGGGCGTTGGCCAGCAGGTTGCGGTGGGTCAGCATGGCACCCTTGGAACGGCCGGTGGTTCCGCCCGTGTACTGGAGCAGGGCCACCTCGTCGGGGTCGACGCGGAGCCCCGGTGCCGGTCCCGCCGCACGGGCCAGCAGGTCCTGGAACCACAGGACGTCGTCGCCGGCGGGTACGTCCGTCCAGGTACCGTCGCGCTTCGCCTTGAGCGGGTACAGCAGGCGCAGCAGCGGCGGCATGTACTCGTGGATGCGGGTCAGGATGACCCGCTTGAGGGGCGTGCGCCCGCGGGCCTCCCGCACGGTCTTGTAGGCCATGTCCAGGGCCACGATGGTCTCGCAGCCGGCATCGTTGAGCTGGAACTCCAGCTCGCGGGCCGTGTACAGCGGGTTGTGGTTCACCACGATGGCGCCAGCCTTGAGAGCGCCGTAATAGGCGATGACGAACTGCGGGCAATTGGGCAGCATCAAAGCCACCCGGTCGCCCGGCCGCACGCCCAGATCGGCCAGCACCCGGGCGAAGCGCCCGGCGGCGTCGTCAAGCTCGGCGTAAGTCAGCCGCCGGTTGAAGAAGATGATGGCCACCTGCCCCGGCCGCTCCCTGGCCGCCCGTTCCAGCAGGCCGTGCAGGGGGATGTCGGGATACTCCAGCCGGGCCCGCACGCCGGGCGGGTAAAACCGTAGCCACGGGCGGCCGCCCGTACCGTCCTCTGCCGGCCCCGCGACCGTGGTCCCCGGCGCCGTACTCTCCGGCTGCAGCGGTTTCCCGGCTTCACCCTGATCCGCCATCGTACTCCCCTCCCCTCTCCTGAACCGCCAGCGCCCGGCGCATCCCCGCGTCGCCGTACGGTTACGCATCACCCGCAGCCGGCGTGCTACGCACCCTCGCCCGGCCGCGCCCCTCAGTCGGCGCCCGCGGCCTGCGCGCCGGCGGCGGCCTCCTCGTCGTGCCGGTTCAGCGCCTCATCCACCAGCTCCACGAAATCGCGCACCTTCACGCCGCGTTCCTCCGCGCCCTCGACACCCTTGATGCCCGACTCCAGCATGGCCAGGCAGAACGGGCACCCGGTGACCACCACGTCCGCCCCGGTCCCGACGGCCTCCTCGGCGCGGTTGCGGTTGATCTTGCCGCCCTGCTTGTCCTCGTACCACATGTGAGCGCCGCCGGCGCCGCAGCAGAAGCTGCGCTCGCGCGAGCGCGCCATCTCCACCCGCTGGGTGCCCAGGCCGTCCAGGACGCCGCGGGGGGCGTCGTAGACGTCGTTGTAGCGGCCCAGGTAGCAGGGATCGTGGTAGGTCACCCGCAAGGCCTGGTGCAGCTCCCGGGCCAGCTCCAGCTTGCCTTCCTCCATCAGCTTGAACACCAGCTCGCTGTGGTGGATCACCTCGTAGTGACCACCGAAGCGCTTGTACTCGTGCTTCAGCTGCTGGAGGCAGTGGGGGCAATGGGTGACGATGCGCCGGACCTTGTAGCTGTTGAGCGTCTCCACGTTGGCCCGGGCCAGCATCTCGTAGTGGTACTCGTTGCCGCTGCGCCGCGCCGGGTCGCCGGTGCACTGTTCCTCCGGGCCCAGGACGGCGAACTTGATCCCGGCCCGGTCCATGACCCGCGCCAGGGCCCGCGCCACCTTCTG
>DATCKH010000172.1:0-33264 GCA_036562425.1 Thermaerobacter sp.
CTTGCCCGTGGCGTGGCTCATGACGTAGCGCACGCGCTTGGCGTAGCCGGACACGCGCGCCTTCGCCTGCTCGACGATGTGGTACCCCTCCCGCAGCGGCACGACGAAGTCCGCGTTCCCCGCCACCGGCCGGTTCTGGAACACGTAGTAGGGAGTGACGCCCCACCAGGTCAGGCGCTCCAACAGTTCCGCCAGGACGGCCGGGTCGTCGTTGACCCGCCGCAGGAGCGGCGCCTGGTTCATCAGCGTCGCCCCGACCTCATGCAGGGCGGTGACGCAGCGGAGGGCCTGGTCCGTCAGCTCCTGCGGGTGGTTGAAGTGGAGGGAGAAGTGGATCCGGGCATCGGGCCGGGAGTGCCGGCGCAGGACCTCGAGCAGCTCGGGGTTGTCATAGACCCGCATGGGCTCGAAAGCCGGGATCTTGGTCCCGATGCGGATGATCCTCACGTGCGGGATGGCCCGGAGGGCGGAGAGGATCTGATCGAGCCGGCGGGGGCTGAGCATCAGGGGATCGCCGCCGGTGAGCAGGACGTTGGTGATCTCCGGGTGGGCCGCGATGTACCGCAGGCCCGGGGTGATGTCCAGGCTCACGTGCTTCTCGTCCACGTCGTTGCGGAAGAGCCTCTTGCGAAAGCAGAACCGGCAATAGGCCCCGCACACCTTGGAGACCAGCAGGAGCGCGGTGGGCCCGTACTTGTGCTGGCAGCCAGGGGCCACGTAGTTGCTCTCCTCGTCCGAGGGGTCCAGGCTGCCGTACTCTGCCAGTTCCACGTCCGACGGGATCACGATGCGGCGGATGGGGTCATCGGGATCGTCCCAGTCGATCGGCGACAGGTAATACTCGCTGACCCGAAAGACGAACTCGGTCGTCACCGGGCGCAGCCGCTGGCGTTCCTCCTCGGGCAACTGCGTGATCTCGTCGATGTCCGTATGGTAACGCGCCACAGCGGGACCGCCCCCTCCACGCCTAGTGCACCGTCACTCTATTCGGGCACGCGATGTCGGGTGCGCATAGGTTGGAGACACACGGCGCGAAGGCCGTTGCCCCAGGGTGGGTGGGTTGCTCGGAAGGTGGGAACGGGTCATGGACGGGCTGGAGGTGCGGGTGACGGTACGGACGACCCACGGGGATGGGACCGTACACGTGCATCCAGGGATATTGGAGGGGGTGCGGCAAGCCCCGGGACCCTGCTCCCTGCGGTTTGGCACCCGACAGGCACGGGTCCGGCTGGTGCCCGATCCGGGGCTGGACGCCGGACGGGTCGATGTATCGGCGACCCTGGCGGCGAGCCTGTGCCTGCCCGGTTCCTTACGGATGGGGCTCCGCCGGCAGGGTGACGGGGAGCTGTTCCTCGGACCCCTGATCGGGCTCCTGATCTCTCCCCAGGTGCTGGAGCGGATGCGCCGCTACGGGCTGGAGCCGCCCTATACCGGCTTTGCCCGCCATGCCGCCGAGGTGGGCGCCATCCTCTGCCTCTTTGCGGCCGGTGATGTCGATCCGGCCCAGGAAACCGTCGCGGGCCTGCGCCCCGAGGGTGGGGCGGGGGAACGGTGGCGCCTAGTCGCAACCCGATTCCCCTTCCCCGGGTCGTCCTCAGCCGAGTCTCCAGCGACGAGGGGGCGGGCGGCGGCTCTTTCCTCTCCCGCGCTCCCGCCTGGGGCTGTACCGTGCTCCGTCTCGGCCCCATCGGCCACCTGGAGGGACTCCGCATCGTCGCCGCCCACCGGGACCTGGCGCCCCTGATTCCGTGGACCTGCCCCCTGAACGGGAACACCCTGGCCGACGCCTTGTCACGCTTTTCCGAGATCGTCATCCAGCCCGACCTCCCCTCCCAAGGCGCCGGCCTCTACCGCCTGCGGCGACACCGGCGGGGATGGCTCCTCGCAAGCCTGCCACCTGGCCGGGGGCAACAGCGCCTGCTGCCAAGCCGGGCGGCGGTCCACGCGGCCCTGGGGCAGCTGCTGCCTGCCGGGCGCCCCTACGTGGTCCAAGAAGCCGCGGCCCTGGCGTCCTTCCTCGGCCACCCCTTCGATCTCCTGGCCCTGGTCCAGAAGGACGGGCACGGCCGCTGGGAAGCATCGGCGCTGGCCGCCAGGATCCTTTCGACCGAGCCGGAGACCGGCCCGACCCCGTACGGCTGGACGGCATCGGCAGAAGTCGCCCTGCGCCACGCCTTTCCCGAGCGCTGGAAGGACCTGTGGGAGCGCGCCTGCCGGATCGCGGCGGCTGCCGCCCGGGCCGTCGACCGGACACGGGGCCCCCTGTTCGAGCTCGGTGTCCGGATGGCCGTCTCCCCCGACGGAAGCGTTCACCTGCTGCAGGTGGAGGGGGAACCCCAGGCCGAGCACCTGTCGCTGCTCCACGATCCCTACGCGGCCCGGCGGGTCTATGGCTGCCCCATCGCCTGCGCGGCCGCTCTCGACGGCGAGAAGAGACACGTGCCCCGCTCTCCCGTCGTCGCACGGGCATAGACTGTCGCTAGTGGAACACCTCCACCGGCGACCCGCGGGAGGCAGGAGCCCCCTTTGGCACGGTTCTCGGTGCAGATCCACACGATCTCCGGAGCGGCAGACGAACTCGTCCGAACGGGCCCTGCGGTCCTGCGCGCCCTCGGCCTCCGGGAAGGGGAGCGGTACCGCTTGCGCTTCGGCACGCGCCGGGTCACTACCCGTCTCCGGGGCGAGGGCTCCCTGGGCGGTGACCGGATCGCCCTGCCAGCCCCCCTGGCGCGGCACTTGCTCCTGCCGGCACCCCTGACCGCCGCGGTTGGCCCGGCCGGCGACGGCGTCCTCGAGATCGGCCCCCTCGTCGGGCTTCTGACGCCGCGCCGCCTTCTGGCGGCGATGGGAGACCGGGGCCTGCAGCCGCCCTACAGCCACTACGTGGACTCGGCGCTGGAAGCCGGGGCGGTGCCGGTCCTGTTCGCTGGAGGGGACTTCGATAGCCAGGCCCGAAGGGTCCGGGGGTACGTCCCGGCGGGTAGGGACCCGAACCAGCGGCGCCTCCTCGCCATGGAATCACCCCTTCCCCGGGTGGTCTTCCACGCCTTCAACAGCCTGGAGCGGCCGGAGGCCGAGGAATTCGAGTCCGTGGCACCGCGGCTCGGCTGCCTGGTCGTGGATGGCTGGCAGCGCATCCCCAAGCCCGTGGGCTACGACATCCTGTGCCAGCACCGCTGGCTGGCCCGGCACGTGCCAGACACGGACCGCCTGACGCCGCAGACCCTGCGGGCGGCCCTGTCCCGCTACGACGATCTCTATTTGAAACCCGACGCCGGCGCCCGCGGCGAGGGCGTCTACCGGCTCACCCGGGCCAGGCGTGGCTGGGTGCTCACGACCGAGGGGACCCGGGGCCCCCTGAAGTTCCAGCTCCCGGACCGGGCCGCGGTGCTGGCGACCGTCCGGAAACGCCTGGCTCGCGGCACGCCTTACCTGATCCAGGAGGGGCTCCCTCTGGCGACCTTCCTGGGCAACCGGTTCGACCTGCGCGCCCTGGCCCAGAAGGACGGCCGCGGCCGTTGGGTGCTGGCCGGACTCGCGGCTCGTGTCGCGCCGCCAGGAAGTCCCATCACGTCGCCCCTCCGCGGCGCCCTCGTCGCCCGGCCAGCCGACGTCTTGCGGCTGGCCTTCCCGGGGCGCTGGCAGGAGGTGCTGCAGGACGTGCACCGCGTGGTACTGGTCGCCGCGGAGACCATCGACCGGGCTCTGGGACCCCGGTTCGAGATAGGAGTGGACATCGCCGTGTTGCAGGACGGGACCATCAAGATCATCGAGGTCAACGGCGCTCCCCGTAAGACGAGCCTGGAGATGCTGCGCGACCCGCTGATCACGGAGCGGGTGTACCGGCTGCCCATCCATTACACCATCGGCCTCGCCCTGAGGGGGGACGGATGATGGAGCGCGCCCGGGTGATCCCCCTCCGCTCGCCAGCACCCGCCGTGATCGTCCGTATCGGGCACGGCGAGCGGTCCGCGCCCCTGGTCTACGATCGCCAGCGAGGGACCGTGGCCCTCCCGCCCGGGCTGATCCGGGAGCTCGGCCTGGTCCCCGGCCAGGAAGTCCACGTGGTGGCCCGGGACGGGGGTCACCGCTTCGTCATCGGCCCCCTGGTGGGGCTGTGGGTGTCCCCGGCCGCCATCCGGGACTGGTCCACCTCGGTGCGGGTCCTGGTGGAGGAGACCCGCGCCGCGGGAGCGATCCCCCTGGTCTTCGACTTGGACGGCGCCGAGCGGCGGGAAGGGCGCATCGCCGGGTGGGTGGAGCGGGACGGCGAGCCGGGCCGGGCGATCCTGCCGCTGCCCGACGTGATCTACAACCGAGCCACATATCCCTCTCTCCAGCGCCGTGCCCGGGCCCGGCGGCTACGTGAACGGATGATGGAACTCGACCGGATCCCCTTCGTCAACACTGCTTCCGGCTTCCCCAAATGGGAGACCTATGAAACCCTGCGCTTCTTCGCGGAAACCCGCGACCTGGTGCCCGACGCCATCCGGTTCGGCAGCCAGGAGTCCCTGGCCCGGTTCCTGCGTCGTCACCGGCTCGTTTTCCTAAAGGAAAACACGGGCAGCGGGGGCCGGCACGTGCTTCGGATCGCCGCCGCTAGCGGCGGGTGGCGGGTCGCGGGGCGGAGCGGGCGGTATCGGACCCGGCAGCGCTTTTCCCGTCTGGGCGAACTGCACGCGTTCCTGGCCCGCATCACGCGGCGGGGCGACTGGGTCTTGCAAGAAGGAGTACCCTTGCCCCGCCTCCGGGGCCGCCCCTGGGACGTCCGGCTGGAGGCGAAGAAGGACGAGAACGGCGAGTGGCAGGTGCCCTTCATTTTCATCCGCTGGGGACACCCCGAAGCGGTGGTCACCAACGAGGCCCAGGGCGGCGACACCTTCCTCCTTTCCGACTTCCTGGCCCGCTTCGGTCGGACCGGGGAATTGGCGAACCTGGAGGACACGGCCACCCGCGTCGGCCGCCTCGTAGCCTTGGCCCTGGAGGCTCGTTTCGGAATGCAGGGCGAGATCGGGGTCGACTTCGGCCTGGACCCGCAGGGCCGGCCCCGGGTCTTCGAGGCCAATGCCAAGTCCAGCCACGCTCCGGTGCCCGGGCAGGCGGAGCCTCAGGCGCGCTGGCCGCTGCGCTATGCCGTCCGGTTGGCCGGCCGGGCTTGGATGGGCCAGGAGAGCGGGCTTCCGCTGCCGGTCCCGGCCGGCGGAACCGTTACAACGGGGGCGGGCGACAAGCCCTGAGGAGGCGGCTCGCGGTGGAACGCTTTGCGGTCGACATGATCATTCCAGCGGAGGACAGTGGCGACGGCGCGAGGTTGCCCGCCCTGCTCCTGGACCGTCTTCGCCTGCCTGCGGACAAGGCAGTCGCCCTGCGCTGTGGGATGCAGCGGATACGGACCCGCCTGCGGGTTGATCGCCGCCTGCCTCCCGACAAGGTCCGGATCCCGGCGTCCCTGGCCGGCCGGCTGGGCTTGCGCGGAGGAGTCCGGATGGGCATCTGGAGCGAGGGGGGCGCCACCCTCGCTTTCGGGCCGCTGATTGGCTGCATGGTGTCCCGCCAGATGCTCCGCGACATGGAAGCAGGCGACGCCGTGACTGATTTCCTTCACATGGCCAGCGCAGCCCGGGAGATCGGGGTGCTTCTGATCTTTTTCCATTCTGGTGACATCCATTGGGAACAAGCGGAGGTCCGCGGCCGTTGGATCAACCCCCGGAGAGGTCGCTTCTCTCGCCTAGAGGCCGGGCGATTCCCGCTGCCGCGGGTCATCCTTTACCCCTCCGGGCTGGGGTCCGGACCAGACCCGCACCGGCTGGAAACGAGAGCCCGCACCGCTGGCTGCACGATCCTGGCCCACCGGCACATCCGCAAGCTGGAGGCTTTCGATATCTTGCGGCGGGTGCCTGCGGTGCGGCGCTATCTCCCTTACACCGCCCCCTTGACGCCAGCTACGCTGCGGCGAGCCATGGAAGCCTATGACGACCTCTATCTCAAGCCGGACGACCTTTCCAGGGGGCGCGGGGTTCATCGCCTGACCCGGCAGGGGGCCCGCGGCTGGCTGCTCACCCACCGGGGCACGACGGGCAATGTGGACCGCACGCTCCCGGATCCGGGCGCGGTGCGCGAGGCAGTCGCCCCCTTGCTCCGCGCCCGGTCGCCCTACCTGATCCAGGAGGGGCTGCCTTTGGCCACCTTCCTTGGCAACCGATTCGATGTCCGAGTGCTGGTACAGAAGAACGGCCGGGGCCGGTGGACCGTGTCCGGCATCGCGGCGCGCCTCGCCCCCATAGGCAGTGCCATCACCAGCCCGCGTAGCGGTGGGCTCGTCGCCCCGCCGCAGCAGGTGTTGGGGTACAGCTTCCCGGGTCGGGCCGACGCCGTCGTGAGGGAGGTACGACAGGCGGCCCTCTCCATCGCGGAGGCCATCGACGCCGCCCTGGGGCCCCGCTACGAGCTAGGGATCGATCTGGGCGTCCTGAGGGATGGATCGGTGCGGCTCATCGAGGTGAACGGCCGGCCCCTCACGGTCAGCCTGCAGCGGTTGAGGGATCCCTTTGCCGCGGAGCGTATCGGCCGGTACCCCGTACACTACGCCGCCTGGCTGGACGCGGGAGGCGATCGGCGGTGATGCGGGTCAAGGTGGTCCCCCTTTCCGGTTCCGCGGCACCCGGATGGATCCAGCTGGGCAGCGGCCTGGCCCGGATCCCGTATCACCTGGACGCGCACCGGCTGGTCCTCGCCCTGCCCAGGGGCTTCCTGGACCGGTGTGGGTGCACCTCCCAACAGGACCTCCATGCCTACCCCGCGAATGGCCGCCTCGTGATCGGGCCGCTTTTGGGGATCTGGGTCCGTCCCTCGGCCCTCCGCTCCTGGCTGCGCGGCATCCGGACCTTCGATCGCGAGGCACGGGCCGCCGGGGCGCTGCCCTTCTTCTTCGACCTGGACGGTATCGACCGGGCGGCGGGGCGCATCACGGGCTGGACGGCCGCGGGTGAGCGGATAAGACGGGTGACCCTGCCGCTGCCCGATGTCATCTATAACCGGGCCACGTTTCCAGACCTCCACGAGAGGGCCGCCGCCCGCGCCATGCGCCGGGCCCTCCTGGAGGAAGAGTTCATCCCGTTCGTGAACGTGGCCAGCGGCTTCCCCAAGTGGGACACCTACCGGGCACTGCGCCGCTTCCCGGCCACGCGCGGCCTGGTCCCCGAAACCATCCGCTTTGGCGACTCGGCCGCCCTCTTCCGCTTCCTCCGGCGCCACCGGCTGGTGTTCTTGAAGGCCGACGGTGGCAGCCACGGCACCGAGGTCCTGCGCCTGGAAGCCGCCCTCACCGGCGGCTGGTCGGTGGAAGGGCAGATCGGCGACCGGCGCGTGCAGACCCGGATGGCGACGACCGCACAGCTGTGTTCCTTCCTCCCTCGCCTGGTGGGCACGAAGGAGTGGGTGGTCCAGCGGGGAATCCGGCTGCCCCGCCTGCAGGGGCGCCGGTGGGACCTGCGCATCGACGTGAAGAAGGACGGGACGGGCCGGTGGGCCGTTCCCCTCGTTCTGGTGCGCCTCGGCAACCCCGCCTCCGTGACCACCAACATCTCCCGGGGGGCGACCCCCTTCACCCTGGAGGACTTCTGCCGCCGCTTCAAGGATGCCCCCGGGGTGGCCGGGCTGGAGGAGAAGGCGACGCGGGTCGGGCACCTCGTGGCCGCCGCCCTGGAGGCCACCTTCGGCGGGCTGGGCGAAATCGGCGTGGACATGGGGCTGGATCCGGCGGGTCGCCCGTGGGTGTTCGAGGCCAACGCCAAGCCTCAGTACGGCCCACGTCCGCGCAGCCGGCTGGTCCGAGCGATCATGGCCTATGCGGTGCGCCTGGCCTTGCGGAGCTGGGTGGGACGCGAGGAAGGAGGTACGGGTTGCCTGCGACCGCTTCCGGTCCAGGAATCCTTTCCCTGGTGACAGCGCCGAAGCCCCTGCTGCCCGCTCGGGAGCAGCTGGGCACCGGCCACAGTCCTGGCCGGTCCCGCCACCAGGCCTCCGGAGCTCACCCGGCGGCTCCGCGCCGCCGCCACCACAACCAGACCCCGCCGCCCAGCCCCACCAGGGCCGCATAGGGCAACAACGCGGCCACCAGCACCACCGTGCCCTGGCCCAGGCTCCCCAACCGCAGCAGCGATCGCACGAACGCCTGCCGTGCCCGCTCCCAGACGGTACCGGGTGGCTCCGGTGATACCGTGCCCGCTCCCTTCAGGAAGACTTCCACCGTGGCCAGCCTGACCGCCTGGTCCCAGAAGCGGATCTGTCCCTCCAACTGCTCGATCTCGCCGCGCACCCGCCATAGTTCCTGCTCCACCCGCAGGAGCTCCTCCACGTCACCCGCACGGGACGCCAGCTCCCGCAGGCGAGCCTCCTGGGCGCGGAGGTTCTCCACCCGGGCACGGGCATCCACGTATTCCCGCGAGATGTCCTGGGCATCGATGGACCGGGCGTCGACCCGGGCGCCGGGCGCCAACTCGCCCAGTTCGTCCATCACCGTCTCGAGCCGGTCGTCGGGCACCCGCAGGGTCAGCCTCGCCTCCTGCATCGGCCCGTTGCGGTCGACGCGGGCGTTCTGGACGAACCCGCCGTGACGCCGGGCCACGGCCTCGGCCGCGCGATAGGCCGCCTCCACATCCGGGACCGACATCTCCAGCCGCCCCGTGCGGATCAGCATGCGCCCCGCCGGGTCCTGGGCCTGTACCTGGCTGGCGGTTTCTGCATCGCCAGGAGGCCGGACGCTGCCAGGCCGGTCGGCATCGCTGGCGAGTCCCGCACCGCTGGTCGCTTCGGCACCGGAAGCCGGGTTCGCAGCGGCCATGCTGTCGACGACCTGCTCCCCGGCGCCGGAAGCCCGTTGTTCAGGGCCGGCCCCCGCTTCGCTCCCGGCCACGGGCAACGGGACGCCCCCGGACCCGCCCACTCCCATCGGGCCGGGCGCACCGCTCAGCCACTGCCCGGCCGCCCAGACCAGGAATACCAGCACGGCGGCGGCCGCCACGGCAGGGCCCCAGCCCCCCCGGCGCAGCCACGCGGCCAGGCGCGTGACCACCGGCAGGCCAACAGGAAAGGAGGCGGGCACGGCTTCAGCCTCCGGGTGTCCCGCGGCACCCGTCCCGGCACCCAGGGCTTCGATCCGCTGGCGCACCCGGGCGGCGAACCCCGGTGGTGGCTCCGCCGGGGCCAGGGTGCGCAGCCCCTGGACGGTCCCCCGCAGCCCGTCGGCCCGCGCCCGGCAGCGGGGGCACGCTGCCAGGTGCCGTTCCACGGCCCGGTGCCGGGCTTCGGACAGGGTCCCATCCAGCCAGTCGTTCAACCAGCGGTCCACATGTCCTAAGCCGCCGGTCATGGCGTTTCACCTCCCTCCCCGCGGCCGGGGAGCCACCCCGCCGCTGCCAGCATGTCCCGCAGTAGCACACGCCCCCGGTGGACACGGGACTTGGCGGTGCCGGTGGCCACGCCCAGAACGGCGGCCACCTCTTGGTAAGACAGCCCGTGCACGTCGCGCAGCACGACGGCGGCTCGGAAGGGTTCCGGTAGCCGCCCGAGGGCCGCCTGGACCTCGGCGCCCGCCTCCCGGGCCAGCACCGCCCTCACCGGATCGCCGCTCCCCCCGTCGCCAGCGTCGCCTCCCCGATGGCGGCCGGAGGGTGGCGCAGCCGCGGGCGCAGGCCGCCGGCTGCGGCGGCGCAGTTCGTCCCGGCACGTGTTGACGGCAACGCGGTACAGCCAGGTGCGGAAGCGGGCATCCCCCCGAAAGCGAGCCAGGTGGGTGTAGACCCGCAGAAACACCTCCTGCGCCACATCGGCCGCGTCGGCCGGCTGGCCCACCAGCTGCAGGCACAGGTTGTACACCGGCACCTCATAACGCTCCACCAGGGCCGTGAACGCCTCCACGTCCCCTGCCCGTGCCCGCTCCACCAGGACCTCTTCCCGGGCTGGCTCGTGGCCGGCGGGATCCGGCGCGGGCTGTGGCCGCCCGCCCTCGCGGTGCGGCATCGGCCCCCTCCTTTCCGTCACTCCTTGGACGCTCCGGTGGCTCAGGCGGTTCCCGGTTCCGGGATCGAGCTCGCCGCGGGGCGCATAGGCTCTAGCGAGCCTGGGAGGGATCGATGTTGCGCATCCTGATGCTGACCGCCACCTTCTTCACGTCCGGCCAGACCGTTCACGTCATCAACCTGGTGCGGGGCTTGCGCCGGCGCGGGCACGAGGTGGACCTCATGATCACCCACCCCGGCACCATGGAGCCGACCACGCACCCGTACGCCCGGGAGCTCCAGCAACTGGGGGTCCGGGTGCAGGTCATCCCCCGCTACGCGGTGGTTGCCGACCGCGTGCCGCTCCCCCGCCAGAAGTACGACCTGGTCCACGCCCAGTCGTCCTGGTCCTTCGAACACGCCCGGCGCATCGCCAGCCGCCTGGGCATCCCGCTGGTGATCACCTGCCACGGGCTCGGCCTCGAACAGCAGCCGTACCGCCCGGCCCTGGCAGCGGCCGCCAGCCTGATCTGCGTGGGGCCCCGTATCGCCCAGAGCTTGCCGTCCTTCCGCAAGAAGGCCGTCGTCATCGGCAATGGCGTGGACCTGGAACTGTTCCGCCCGGGAGTTCGTGAACGGGAGTTGACGATCCTGTACGCAGGGCGTGTCGATCGCTGGAAGCGGGCCGGCGTCCTTGCCCTGTGCCAGGCCGTCGAGCAGATGCCCAAGGACGTCCGCTTCTGGGTGGCCTCCAACCGGCGGCTGCCCAGCCAGCGCGCGCAGCATCTCGGCTGGGTGACCGACGTCCACCGCTACATGGCCCGGGCCCACGTCGTGGTAGGCACCGGGCGCGCCATCCGGGAAGGACTGGCGGCGGGGGCGGCCTGCCTGGGACTGGGGCGGGAGTATCACGGCCCCGTCACGCCGGAGTACGTAGGCAAGACGCGGTTCCCCGACTTCAGCGGGCTCGGCGGTCACCAGGGCGAACCGACCCCCGCGGCCCTCTACCGGGACTTGATGCAGTTGTACCGGGACCGGTCCTGGCTCCAGGAACTGATGGCCTTCGGCCGGCGCTATGCCACCCTGCATCTCGGCCTCGACGCCATGGTGGCCGCCACCATCGACGTCTACCGGGATGCCATCGCCTCCCATGAGCGCAAGTAAGGATAGGGATTGACGGCCTCGCCCCGGCAGCCCCGGCGTAGTTCGAAGTGCAGGTGCGGCCAGAACCGGCCCTTGGTACCGGGCGGGCCGTAGCCGGTGTCACCCACGTAGCCCAGGACGTCTCCCGCGGCTACCACCGCACCCGGCCGCAGCCCTGGAGCAAAGCCGTCCAGGTGCGAGTAGTAGGCGCAGTAGGGCGTGCCGGCCAGGCCGAGGAGGACGGTCCACCCACCGTACTCACTCCACTCCATGGCCTGTACCCGCCCCGGCCCCACGGCCAGTACCTCGGTGCCGCGCGCCGCCAGGATGTCGTTGCCCTGGTGGCGCCGAGGCCGCTCACCGTCCGGGTTCCAGGTGCGCTCTTCCCCGAAGGTGTCCCGGTCGAAGCGGTACTGCCCCGGCGGCAAGGGAAACCGAAAGTGCGGCTGCAATAGCACAGGATCCGGTGAACCGTAGGTACCTCGGATCCGTCTCCAAAAGGCCATCCACCCGAACGGATCCTTCGCTTGCTCCTCCCCCACGCGTCACACCTCCCCGCTCGCTGGGCGGATTTCCGGCCCGAACGGGCGAGGGGCCGTACGGCAACGCGCTGTACGGCCCCTCGGCTCGGGTGGCCGGTTTGCCGGTCAGACGCTGGGCGGCACGCACTGCGGCGGGAACAAGTTGTCTGGCGGGCAGACCAGCGGCGGCCTGGGAATGGGCACGCACGGGCTGGGTGCGCAGAAGCCGTAGGCCGGTACCAGCAGCTTCACTGCGGCCCGCGACTGGATCAGCAGGCAGACGTCGACTTCACCGCAGACCTGCCCGTTGACGATCACGAAGGGGCCGCACCGGGAACCGGCGGAGTGGCAGTCGATCTCCGTGCCTTCCGGCGCGCACAGCAGAACCGTCTTCAGGTAGCTGAAAGCGTCGTCGAACGTGCAGACCTGGGTCCCGTTGTCGAAGATGGTGAACCGCAGGGTCACGGTGACCAGCAGCGTCACGTCGGCGAAGCCGGGGTTATTGGGATCGGGCTGGCGGGAGATCTCCCGGCATTCCACCCCGAGGACCTCGCACGCCACCGTGTCGTCGGCCGCGGCGGCGGCGCAGTCGGCCGGCAGGATGAAGCAGACGTTCTCCCGCCGGTCGGTCTGGAAGCAGAAGTCGTACACCTTGATCGTCTCAATGCAGACGATCTCCGTCGGATCGGGACATCCGTAGACGGGATCGCACGGCCCCGGCAAGATCTGGGCCTGTTGCGGCGTCACACCATCGGCCATGTCGTTCGCCCTCCTCACTGGGTTTCTCTCGAGGGGACCCCGGGCCGGCCGCTCCCCCTGCCCAGAAGGCCGCGGCGCCTGCCCAGCCGCCGCTTCACCTCCTGGGCGCCTCCACTGGCGCTGGCCTCCCGCGCCCCTGATAACCGCAATATGAGGCCTGGTCATGGTATGTCATGGGGGCGAACGAGTTTGGACCATCGGCCCTGCACAACGGGTGACCGTCCCTGGCGGCTGGGGACCCGCGGGCAAGGCAGGCAGGCGGTGGTCCCGGGAGGGGCAAGGCCAGCGGGCCCACCGCCCGGGACCACCGGGAGGAGGTGCGGCCTCGGGGGACACGTGTGCCCGGAACAGGGGGACGTGCGTTGACCGCGGCTGCGTACGGGGAAACGGTCCGGACGCTGGGAGGGGCCAATTGTCCCCGGCAGGCGGGACCCGAACACGAAAACGGGGGCCGGTTCGACATGGCAAACCCGGGCAGGAGGCATACGAGAAGCGGGGATCCGCCCTGCGCGGCCCCCGCTTCTCGCCTACGCCTGCTTCCCTTTATCCGGCTGTTCAGCTCAGGTTGTCGACCGGCACGCACTGGGGTGGGAACAGGTTCTCCGGCGGGCAGGCCGGCGGGGTGGGGATGGCGACGCACGGGGCCGGCACGCAGAAGCCGAACGCCGGGACCAGCAGTTTGACCCACGCCTTTGACTGGATCAACAGGCAGACGTCCACCTGACAGCAGACCTGCCCGTGGACCACGGCGCAGGGCCCGCAGCGCGAGCCCGCCGACTCGCACTGGATCTCCGTCCCCTCCGGGGCACAGAGCAGGATGGTCTTGAGGAAGCTGAACGAGTCATCGAAGTAACAGATGACCTTGCCATCCCGGAAGATCTGGAACTTCAAGGTGACGGTCACCAGTAACGTCACGTCGGCGAAGCCGGGATTCTCGGGATCGGGAGTGCGGGAAACCTCCCGGCACTCGACACCCACGATCTCGCACGCCACGTCGTCGGTGGGATGACAGACGGGGCACGCGTGGGGCAGGTTGAAACAGACGTTCTCCCGCCGCTCGCTCTGGAAGCAGAAGTCGTAGACCTTTAACGTCTCGATGCACGCGATCTCCGTGGGCTCTGGGCACCCGTACTCCGGATCGCACGGTCCGGGTGCAACCTGGACCTCGTGGTCGTTGACGGGATCAAACATGGATCCTTCCTCCCTCGTGTCAGGCTGGTGATTCGCCTCCCCGCCCTGGGGCGGAGTGCCCGCCGGCGCCGTCCCCGTCCCGGCCCGGACCGGGCGCTTCTCCCGCTACACGCTATATGAGTGCCGTTCGCAGGGTGTCACGTGGCCGGCCCCAATTGGGCGCCCGCCCTTCGCCACCGGGCCGGCTGGATGCCCCGGCACGGTGCCTTCCCTTCCGGGGGCCGGCCTCGTGGCCCACCCTGGCCGGGGCGCGTATCCCTGCCGGGATGCGTGTCCCACCGTGGGCGGGTCACCGGTGGGTGCGCCGCTCACGCTCCGGTGGGTGGGCGGCATAGGCGCGCCCTGCGGGCACTAGAGTGATGAGGAAGGAGGCATACCCGATGAACCGGCTGGCCGATGCCGACCGGGCCCTCCTGATGGATGGGGCGGGCAGGGACATCGTCGCGCTGTGCGCCCTGGAGGAAGATGGTACCGTCGCCGTGAGGGGTGCCCTGTCAGGGCTTCCGGACGCCGGCACCGCGGAGGCACTGTGGGCCGGCTGGGGACCCGCCCCCGACCGGCGAGCGGCGGGCTACACCGCCGGGGCCGGCACACCATGGCTGGTGACGCTGGAGCAGGGTGACCTGCGGGTCTGGATGGGAGCGCGGCGGTCCAACGACGCTGGCGGCGACCCGGGCGGGGCGTGGACCTGGTGGTTCGCCCGCCCCCTGGCCGGCACACCTGTCCGGTCGGCCACCGTGTGTTTCGAGCTTACGCCCGGCACCATCTACATCCCCTACCTGGCGCGGGGAGACGGGGATGCGGGGGGCGGGCTGCGGGTTCTCTGGTTCCGCTCGGGGTGGCGGGATGAACCGGCGGCGCTACCCGGCGGGGCCGCGCACCTCCTCCAGGCCGCGGCGTGGAGCACGGGCCCGGGTTCCTTTCCCCGCCTGGTGCTGTTCTGGCTGGACGAATCCGGCGGGTGCCGCTGGGGCCTCTGGCGCCGCCTGGAGCACGAGACGTGGGATCTGGAGCACGCCGGCTCCCTTGGCGGGGACCCGCCCGGAGCGGACGCGGCAGCGGCCCGGCGCTGGCACCGTCTCTGGCTCGCCCCGGTGCCCGGCGGCGGCGCCAGCGCCATCGCGCTGGCAGAGGCCGGTCCGGCCCGGGCCCGGATGGGCGGGCGGGCCCCTGAAGCAGCGGGTGGCCCCCTCCTGGCGCGCCTCGAGGTGGCCGCCGACGGGACGCCCCGCTACCTGGAGTACCTGCTGGCCGGTGAAACCGCTCCCCGGCCGGGCCGCTCCATGCCGGTGGCGGGCGGGGACCGCTCAGGCTACCCGGATCTGGCCGGGTGGTGGGTGGAGGGCGATGCCGCGCTGGTACTTCTCAGCTGGTGGGAAGGTGACGGGGCTTCCGTGGCGGTCGAAGGCTGGCTCCTCCCTCCCCGGGGCGCCGCGCGGCGCCTGGGGGCCGTCCCCGCCTCCAGCCGGAGCCGCCTGGCGGTAGCCCGGGTCGCGGCGGCCGGCACCGGCCCGCTGACGCCCTGTCGCCTGCCCTTGCTGGAGGACGCGGGGGGGCATGCCCGCCCCTGGCCCGTTCCCTCCGGCTGGCTGGATGCCCTGCGCGCATCGGTCAGCGCGACGGCGATGCTCCCGGCGCGGGGTGCGGGGGCCCCGGTACTGCCGGCACCCGCCAGGCCAGCGGCCATACAACCGGTGCCCTCCGGCCAGGCATGGCCCGTGCCGGCCAGCGGCCAGCAGCCCCCGCCGGCCGGCCCCGAGGTTGAAATCGGTGCCGGGCCCACCCTGGGCCGTCCCGCCCGGCCGCCCCTGCCCCGGGAACGGCAGCAGCGCGAGTCCGGTCCGGGGAGCGGCCTCCCTGCTTCGGAGCCCGCGCCGCGCCCGCGGTGGCGGGTGATCCGGCAACGTTCCTCTTAACCCCCCTGCGTCGTTCTTCCGGTTCCCCTTGTCCATTCCCAATGTCTGTAATTCGTCACAAATTCGCAACAAAACCGCCAACTACTCCTGGTGGAGACCGCAACTGGATCAAGCACCCGCACCTGGGGATTGATGTGGTTTGCTGCCCATCCCCTCCATGCCTGACAATGATAGGGCCTGTCCAGAATCAACCGGGGAGGGATGTGATGGTGAAGGGATGGGCTCGTCGCGCCACCGCGGGGCTGGTGGCCGCGGTCCTCTGGGTCGCTGCCGGGGTTCCGGGCATCGCGGCGGCGGCCCCCTGCTACATCGGTGACACCACACCTGCCCGCCAGGTTGCGGCCTTCGGGGCGGGTACGGGCCAGAGCGGGCAGGTCTACGCAACGAACGGGCCCTTCGGCTGGTACTACCAGTGGAAGCTTCGCATCGTACAGCAGCGCCAGGCCTCTGCTGGGGGCAAGGATACCACCACGCAGCCGGCACCCAAGCCCGCACCGCAACCGGCACCCCAGCCGGCACCCAAGCCGGCCCCTCAGCCGGCACCGCAGCCTGCGCCCCAGCCAACTCCCAAGCCCGCGCCGCAGCCGGCTCCCCAGCCTCCGGGGAACGCGGGTGACACTCCCGCGCCCTCCACGTCAGGCCTGTCGGCCGAGGAAAAGCGGCTGGTCTCGCTCATCAACGCCGAGCGCCGGGCCCACGGGCTGGAGGAACTGGCGGTGGATCCCGACCTTGTCCGGCTGGCGCGGATGAAGGCCGAGGACATGCGGAACAAGGGCTACTTTTCCCACTACTCGCCCACCTACGGCTGGCCCTACGACATGGAACGGCAGGCGGGCATCCGGGCGCGGGTGATGGGTGCGGAGAACCTGGCCCAGGCTCGGGATGTGGACCGGGCCCACATGATGTTGATGGCCAGCTCCGGCCACCGCGCCAACCTCCTGAATCCCGCCCACGACAGCATCGGCGTGGCGGTGGTGCCGATCCGGTACGGGGTCCTGGTGGTTCAGCTCTTCCTGGGCGACCGTTACCAATGATCGTTCTCCCTGTGACGGGCTTCCCCCCTGTGAAGGCCCTCCCGCCCGATCGCAGGCCGCGGGGAACCCCGAGGGTGTGAAGCGCAAAGGTGTGAAGCGCAAAGCGCCAACGGGCCGCCGGCACGGCCTGCTGGCGCTTGCCTTTGCCTTCGACGCGGCAGCGTATGCGCCACCTTTACGTTCGCTCCATCCTGCCCTGTACCCAACCCCACGCCGGGCTACGGGCTACCCTCCGGCGGGGTCGTCGTCGCGGCGCTGGCGCAGCAGGCGGTAGACGCCGAAACCCAGAACCGCGATGAGCGCGTAGGTAGCCCCGATGAGGATCAAGAAGAAAGCGGGCGGCAACTGGTCGCCTGTGGTCCAGTGGCTGGCCCACATCAGTTCGGGTCCCATCGCCATCGTTCCCCCCGCTCCCCGCGCCCGTCCTCACGGACGGCACGACCGCTGGTCTGGCCAGCGGTCGTGGCTCCGGTTCTTCCGGTTCCTCACCCGCGCGGCGCCCCGCCTGCCGTGCGCATTCGGCCAGGGCCACCCGGCCCCGGCCCCACCGGATTGGCTCCCCCGCGGGCGTGGAGCCTGTGGCGGGCGACGGATCAGTAGTCCAGCGCAATCCAGTACCACATGATGACGGCGAATATGGCCGGCACGAGGATGACGTACACCAGGTTGAACCGCTCGAAGCGCAGGTGCATAAAGTTGGCCACGATCAGGAAGGCCTTCATCAGCGTCAGCAAGATCAGGATGGACACCAGCACCGACCGCGGGACGTGCAGGAGCACGACCCCGACCTCCAGCACGGTGATGACCAGCAGCCAGAGCCAGGTGACAAAATACAGCCGGTTCCCGGCGTGCTCGTGGCCCCCGTGGGCCGTCGCCTCGTGTGTTGCGGTCATGCCCCGTGTGCCTCCTCTATCACGAGCCTGCTGCTGCCCCTTGCCGGGCAGCTCCTCCGTCGCGGGCACGGCAGCCGCTACCGCTGGCACCCTGCGCGCCGTGCCCAGTGCGCTACCGCCCCGTCCGACCGGGTGGGATCGAGCGGGTCAGATCAGGTAGAACAGCGTGAAGACGAACACCCAGACGAGGTCCACGAAGTGCCAGTACAGGCCGGCCACTTCGACCCCCAGCCCGGAGTAGCGACCGCGCATGGCGTTCAATGTGATCACCGACAGGTAGATCAGGCCGGTCAGTACGTGAAAACCGTGGAAACCGGTGATCACAAAGAAGCTGGCGGAGAACTGCGGCACGCCCCACGGGTTGGTGAACAGGCGCGCGCCCTCGTGAATCATCTTGGACCACTCGAAGGCCTGTGAGCCCAGGAAGAACAGGCCGCCGATCAAGGTCAGGATCAGGAACCGCACCGCCGCCTTCTGATCGCCGCGCCGTGCGGCGCCCACCGCCGCGGCCATGGTCGAGCTGCTGCTGATCAGGATGAAGGTCATCAGGGTGACCAGCCACAGCCCCTCGAAAATGATGGTCCGGTCGGGCCACGTGGGCGCCTTCAGCCGGGCCACGCCGTAGGCCGTCAGCAGCGAGGCAAAGATCAGCACGTCCGACGCCAGGAAGATCCACATGCCGAGCTTGGAATGCTCGACCGCGAAGGGCGACTTGCCCCCACCCCATTCCGACCGCAGCACCGCTTCCTGGTCGGCGGCCAGCGGGTGCTGTGTCGCCTCGATCGTGCTCATGCAAACACCCCCGTCTTCGTCGCGGCACGTCCGTGCCGCCCGCGTCCCGCGCCCCGGGCGCTACGGCCCGGCTCTCCTTACCACAAGAGCAACGCGAACACGTACAGCCACAGCACGTCGACAAAATGCCAGTAAGTGGCGATGTTGCTGGCCGTGCCCGCCAGCTGGCGCACGGTCGCACCAGGCCGCGCCAAGCGCACCAGCCCGTAACCCAGGGCCGCCAGCCCCCCGGCCACGTGCACCGCGTGGGTGCCTGTCAGCAGGTAGAAGAAACCGGCGTGAGTGCTACGGTTCACGGGAAAGCCGGCCGCCCACCACTGCAGCCACGCGGCGACCTGGCCGGCCACGAAGGCCGCGCCCAGAATGGCGGTCCAGGCCAGGGCCCGCCGGGCACCCGCCACGTCACTCCGCCGCAAGCGCCACCGCACGGCTTCCATACTGACGCTACTGGCCACCAGGATGACCGTGTTCACCCAAAGCAGACCCGGCAGCCTCTCGCGCACCCAGCCCGGCTCGGCCATCCGCACCACGTACGTGCTGGTGAAACCCATGAACAGGACGATGGCCGCGGCGACCACCATCCACACGGCCATGGTGGCCGCGCGCGCACGGGCCTCGCCATCGTCGAAGGGGCGTCCATCCCCGCCACCTCGCCCGCCGCGTCCCCGGCCATCCAGTGCATCACCGCCCGGGCCGCCGGCTCGATCCGCGCGGGTCATGGGCGCGCCGGTATCAGGCGATCGCAGCCGCCGTCGCGGAGGAGCCTTGGTTGTTACCGGCACCGCGCTCACCATCCCTTCCCACCGCGCATCGCCGGGCTCGCCTCACCGCGGGCCCTTTCACCCCGACCCCAGCTCGCGACTGCCCGGACCGGCTGGCACCTTGCCAGCCAGAACCGGTGCCCGGGCGGCCGGGCGCAGCGGCTACCAGGCCACCGCGCCCGGCCGGGCGCGTACCCGTCAGCGCTTGCGACCGGACCCCGCAGGCGCCACCGCCGGCTGGGGCACCCACTGCGGCACGTGGTCGCTGCCCTCCGGCGCGTCCTTCGAGCTGTACTCGTAGGCCCAGCGATAGACCACCGGCTCGGTCTCGTCCCAGTTGCCGTGCGGCGGCGGCGAGGGAGCCCACCACTCCAGCGTGTTGGCCTGCCACGGGTTCCGCTCCGCCTTGGGCCCACGGAACATGCTGTAGAAGAAGTTGTAGGCGAAGATCAGCTGCGCCGCGCCCAGCACGAACGCCGAGACCGAAATGATCACGTTGAGGATGCCAACGTCCTGCAGGAAGGCGTAGGCTTCCCAGTTGTAGATTCGCCGCGGCATCCCGGCCGTACCCAGGAAGTGCATGGGGAAGAACGTGCCGTAGATGCCGAGGAACGACAGCACGAAGTGCCACTTGCCCAGCCGCTCGTTCATCATGCGGCCGAACATCTTCGGGAACCAGTGATAGATGCCCGCGAACAGGCCGAAGAGCGCGGCCGCGCCCATCACGATGTGGAAGTGGCCCACGACCATGTAGGTGTCGTGGAAGTACAGGTCCGTGGACGGGTTACCCAGGACGATACCCGTCAAGCCACCGGTGATGAAGAGCGACAGGAACCCGACGGCAAACAGCGCCGCGCTCGTGAAGCGCATCTTACCCCGGTAGATCGTCGCCAGCCAGCTAAAGACCTTCACGGCCGAAGGAATGCCGATAGCCAGCGTGGTCGCCATGAAGAGCGAACCCAGGTTGGGGCTCATGCCGCTGGGGAACATGTGATGCCCCCAGACCAGGAAGCTGATGCTGGCGATGGCGATCATGGAACCGACCATGTAGCGGTAGCCGAAGATCGGCTTGCGGACGCTGGTCGCCAGCACCTCGGACACGATGCCCATGGCTGGCAGGATCACGATATAGACCTCGGGATGCCCGAAGAACCAGAACAGGTGCTGGTACAGGATCGGATCGCCGCCGCCCTCGGGCAGGAAGAAGCTGGTGCCGCCCAGGCGGTCAAACAGCAGCATCAGCACCGCCGCCATGAGGGGCGGGAAGGCGAACAACCCGACCAGGGCCGTGAGGAACAGCGCCCACACGGTCAGCGGCAGGCGGCTCATCGACATGCCCTTGGTCCGCAGGTTGAGGACCGTGGTGATGTAGTTGATGCCGCCGGCCAGGAACGCCAGCATCAGGATGAACACCGAGATGAGCCACAACGTCTGGCCTACCGGCTCGCGTACGCTGAGCGGCGTGTATGCCGTCCAGCCGGTACCCGGCGCGCCGCCGTCGACGAAGAAGGAGGCGACAGCAAAGACGATGGCCACCGGGAACAGCCAGTACGAGATCATGTTGAGTACCGGGAAGGCCATGTCCCGCGCGCCGATCTGCAACGGGATCAGATAGTTCGCAAAGCCGCCGGAAAGGGCCGTGGTCAGGAAGAAGAACACCATGATGGTGCCGTGCATGGTCACGGCCCCATAATAGAAGTCCGGGTTCATCTGGCCGCCCTTGAACGCATTCGGCATGATAGCCTCCAGCAACGGCCACTCGCGCCCCGGCCAGCCGAGCTGGACGCGCATCAGCATGGCCAGGAACCCGCCAACCGCGCCCATGATCAGGGACGTCAAGAGAAACTGAATGCCGATCACCTTGTGATCGGTGCTGAAGATGTAGCGCCGCCAGAAACTCCGCTGCTCGTGATGATGGCCGGCATGAACACCCTGCGCGGCCGTCACGGCCGTCTGGGCTCCGCCGTGCGCCATCGACTTCTCCTCCTCTCCCGCAGGTACGGTCCGCCTGCCGTCTCAACGGCTGCACTCACAGCCAGCCGCTCGCCTGCTCACTGCCCAGCCGCTCGCTGCTGGGCCTGCTGCTGGACCCAATCCTGCCATGCGGCTTCGTCCATGACCTGAATCTCACCGCGCATCTGGAAGTGCCCCACGCCGCACAGCTCCGCGCAGGCGATCTCATATTTGCCCGTTTCTGTCGCGTCGATATAGAGCTCGTTGACCTGCCCCGGCACGGCGTCCAGCTTCACCCGCAAGTGGGGCACGAAGAAGCTGTGAATCACGTCCTTGGACTGGAGCCGCACGGTGACCTTATATCCGGCCGGCAGCGGGATCGGCTCACCCTTGCTGCCGTCGACGACGATGTCGTCCTTGCCGGCCGGATCGTTGGGGTCGATGCCCAGCGGGTTGGTCTTGTAATCCTCGTACTTCGGATCCACAGTACCGAACTGGCCGTCGGGACCGGGGTAGCGCGCCAGCCAGTAGAACTGCCGGCCCCACACCTCGACGACCGCGGTCTTCCCCCCTGCTTCCGCCGCCGCGGGCGTGTGCAGTGCGAGCCAGATCTGATAACCGGTCAGGATGAACGCCGTGAGGATCGTAGCCGTGGCCACGGTCCAGCCAATCTCCAGCCGCCTGTTCTCGTGCCAGTACATTGCCCGCTCAGCACGGCCGGCCCGCCAGACGAACCAGGCCAGCAGGCCCTGCGTGAGCACGAAGACGACCCCCATCGCCAGCATCTGCATGCCGAACAGGCGGTCGATGGGCGCCGCGGTGGTCGAGATGAGCGGCGGCAGCCACCAGCGCTTGGCGGCGTAGACCGTACTGACCACACTTACCACGAGGACAAAGCCGACGAGCGCGCTCACGAAGGCGCCCATGCGCCGGCTTGCCCCCTCGGCCCTCTGCCGCACCGTACCCTGCGCCTCCAACACGTCCGCCTCCTCTTCCCTCGCACCGGCGTCCCATCGTGGCGGCCACCCGCCTGGCCTAGACAAAGCGCCGCCCGGGGACCGGCGCAGGCATGGGTACGAAAGTCAGCACCGACTTCCGCAAAAAATGTGGAAAAGGACGCAAGAAGGAATCCAGATTATTTAGAACTGCGATCCTTTAGGATTGTACGGAATCCCCCCCCACCTCGCAAGGAAACTTCACACCAGCTCCAATTTGGAGGTGGCACTCAACAGCATCTTACTTGTATCCGTCGCACCAACGGGTAGAATGGTGGCGAAGCCACGACGGTATTGGGCTCTTCTGAGGTTCACTTTCAAAAGTCCCCGACCTGACGCTGCGCGGCCATCGGATCTACAACCGATGCCATATCGGGCATGGAACCGACGCCGGTTAGATCGAAATGGGTTTTCTGCTCGGAAGCATCGGGGGGCCGGATCAAGGCATTCTTTGTCTGAAGAAGCAATGTTTGTTGGCATGGGTCCCGGCTACCCTGCGGATGGAGGCAAAGTCGATGAGCGTTCCCAATAGCGCGGTGCTCACCCGTTCCCTGGGGACAAGCCTCAGTGAAACGCTACGCGACTATCTGAACCTGACGAAACCGGGCGTGATGCTGCTGGTCCTCATCACCACGGCCGCGGCCATGTGGGTGGCGCTGGGCGAGGCGCCGGAACCTGGAGTTCTGGTGGTCACCCTGGCAGGCACCCTGATGGCCGGCGGCTCGGCAGGCGCGTTGAACCACGTCCTGGACCGGGACATCGACGCCGTGATGGGCCGGACCAGCAGGCGGCCCGTGGCAGCGGGGCGCGTGAGCCCGGCCAGGGCCGTCGCCTTTGCCGCCGCCCTCGGCGTGGGTTCCTTCTCGCTGCTTTACGCGCTCATCAACCCCCTCACGGCCTACCTGGCGGTGGGTGGCATCCTTTTTTATGTGCTCGTCTACACGGCGTGGCTGAAGCGGCGCACACCGCAGAACATCGTGATCGGCGGCGCCGCCGGCGCGGTGGGGCCGCTCATCGGCTGGGCGGCGGTGACCGGGCGCCTGGACTGGGCCGCCATCGTCATGTTCCTGATCGTGTTCTTCTGGACGCCGCCCCATTTCTGGGCGCTGGCGCTGGTCCTGCGCGATGAGTACGCCCGGGCCCGGGTACCCATGCTGCCGGTGGTGCGCGGCGAGCAGGCGACGCGCCGGCAGATCTATCTCTACACCTGGATCCTGGTGGCCACGACGTTGCTGATGTGCACTTTCAACGTCCTGGGCTGGTTGTATCTCGGGGCCGCGCTGCTGCTGGGCGCCCAGTTCCTGCGCGTGACCCACGCGCTCCTGGGCGACGGCTCGGAGCGCCGGGCCCGGGCCGTGTTCGCCTTCTCCAACGTGTACCTCCTGGCCCTCTTCACGGCCATGGTTCTGGACGTTACGCTGCTCTGATCTGGACGTCACGCTGCTCTGATCGTGAGTTTCTTCCGAGGAGACGGCTCCCTGCTGAGATGACGAAAGGGCGACGGCTCGGCACCCGGCCAGCCGTCGCCCCGTTGCGTCTTGCTTCCTCCCGTTGCGTCTTGCTTCCTCCACGCACCGTGCCCTGCCGCGTCTTGCCGCACCAAACGACCGGCGCAGTCTGACTTCTAGCGGTCTCACTTCTAGGGGTCCACTGCCGCCAGCCCAGTCGACGACCCAGCGCTTGCCGGGCCGGCCTCCCGGGCGCGCCCGCCCCCACCAGTCTTGGTGGCCGGACGTGCCCGCAGGGCGGCATCCCGCCTTCGCTCAAGACCGCGCGGCCGCCCGGGCGGTGTTGCCGGTGGCGACAGGCCCCCGGGCCGCCGCCGGCAGCCGGCGACCCGGTTCTCCCACCGTGTCTCCCGCCACCTGGAGGCACAGGTAGGCCAGGACCGCGAACAGCAGGGTGACGATACTGCTGTGGGACAGCGTGGAGACCAGCGAGAGGCGGGTGAGCACGACCAGACCCCCGCTGACGGCTTGCAATCCCACGAGGACAAGAGCCGCCAAGCTGCCGCGGAACAGGTCCGGCCTGGCCTGCCGCTCCCGGAAAGCCAGCCAGGTCACGGCCATGATGGCCAGCACCAGCAGGCCCGCGCCGGCGCGGTGGGCCATCTGGATGGCGGCCGCGCCCGTGACCGGAACGCCGCACAGCGGCCAGCCGGGACAGGCCAGGCTGGACTGGGTGTGCCGCACGTAAGCCCCGGTGTAGACGATCACGTAACTCAGCGCCAGGGTCATCCAGATCCACCGCCGCAGGCGCGGCGAAGGGGACGCCGGTTCCTCCCCCGCGGCGGATGTCAGCCGCCCGCCTCCGGGCGGCGCGCCGGCGCCCGCCCCGGCCTCGCGGAAGACGAGGAGCGCCAGCAGCGCCACGGCCGCGAAGGACACCAGGGAGATCCCGAAATGGAGAGCGAGCACCGCGTCCGGCTGCCCCCAGAGGACCAGCCAGGCTCCAAGCCCAGCCTGCAGGAACAGGAAGCCGACGCCCAGGTAAGCCAGCCAGCGCGCGTCGCGGCGGCCGGGCAACGCGCGCAGAGCCACCGGGACGAAGACCACGACCGCCAGGGCGGCCAGGCCCGAGACCACGCGGTGGCTGAATTCGATCACCGCCTCGACCGTCCAGACCGGCGAGCCGCACAGCGGCCAGGACCGGCCGCAACCATCACCTGAGCCCGTGGCGGAAACCAGCGCACCGGCCACCACGACCAGGTACATGCCCACGGTCGCGAACACGGCCAGCGGTTTCAAGTAACGTGTCATCCCTCGACCCCCGCTTCTCGACTTCAGGGCGCGTCAGCCTCAACGTAGCCCATCGGGAACGAACCGGGCAAGAACCGCCGCTCCGGAACAGCCGGACAACCACCACCAGGTCCATGCTCACGGTCGCAAGCACGGCCCGCGGCTTCACGAGCGGTGGGGCAAATCGGGGAAGGCGGCGTCGAGTCCGGGGACACCGGGTTGGGGATATTACCCGCGAGAACCGTGGCAAGGAGATCCGGGCCGGTGGCCCGCCCGCGGCGGACACGGGCCCCCGGCCCGGCCGCGCCACAGCGGGACGCCGTCCCCCGGGACGGGCCGAAGGAGTGGGATCATGGCACAGCTGCGAGGGGCGCCGGCGGTGCGCGTGGCCAGCGCCTCGCTGGTGGCCGGACTCGCCCAGATCGCGACGGTGTACGCGCTGCAGCCGCTCCTGGGCACCGACCGCGGTCTCTTCAGCCGCTTCGTGGCGGCCGCGCTGCGGCTGGACGATGGCGCCACCGTGGCGGCACCAGTCGTTTCCATCGCTGGCGTGGCCATCCTCCTGGTCGCGGCGGTCCTCTGGGGCTTTCTCTTCCGGGCCGTGGCGCCCGCGGGCAATGCCCTCACCGGCGTGCTTTACGGGCTGGCCATCTGGCTGATCGGAGCCCTGGTGGTCCTCCCCCTGCTGGATGCCCTGGCAGGCGGGGGTCCCGGCCCGGGCTTCCTCGGCACCGGCTTTTCCGGCGCCCGCAGCGCCTTCGTCGCGGCCGCGGCTCACGGCGTGTATGGCGGGTTGCTGGGCGCCATGCTGGGCGGGTTTGAGGACCGGCGCTAGCAACCGGTCATTGGCGGAACCGGCATAGGCGGAACTCCCCCCGGGCCACGCGCGTATGTTGAACCAGCGCGCCAGGGGGGACCAATATGCAGGCCCTGATTCGGCATCGGTGGCTCGTACCCGTCGACTCCGGCGGGAGCGCCACGTGGGTGAGAGTCCTCGAGCACCTCGGTCACTCGGTTCACGTCGATCGGGTTTCCGGCGTCGCCGCCATCGACTCGGTGCTGTTCCGGCGCCGGGTCATCCTTCACGTCGAGGGCGGTGACGTCCGAGCCCGTGCGGCGCTGGAGCAGCAGGTGGTCGCCCTTCTCCGGGCGGCGGGGGCCGCCGTCGCGCCCGCCGTCGGATCCCGGGACGAACCGCCGGCCCCCAGCGACGTCGCCGTCACGGTCACGATGGATGCCGTGGCTCATGCCGCCACGGTGGAGGGAGCGCGCCACCGCCCGCTGGCCAGCTGGCGCCTGGCCAGGGAACTGGCCCGCGCCTTGCAGGCCCCGGGGCGGTACCCCGTGCGGCAGCGCCACATGCCCGCCGGCACCTGGGAGTTGCTACCCGCCCACCCTGCCGGGGTGGCCGGGCCCGTGGTGCGGGTCAGCGTCCCTGCGGGCTGGCCCGTTGCCGAGCTGGCCACCGCCCTCTTCACCGGCCTGGTCACCTATTTCGGGGGTCCGCGCCAGCCGCTGTCCCTGATCGCACCCGTGGCGGTGCCGGAGCTGGCCGGGGCACGAAGGCGGTCCCTTTCCCTTCCCGCTCTGGCGGGCCACGGCGACAGGCGGAACTATGCCGCGGCTCTCCCTGCGGGCGGCAGCCCGCCCGGGTCCGGCGGAGCCGCCGCCGGCAGCGTCCTCGCCGGCCACGACGCCGCTGCCGGGCCTCTGCCCGGTGGCGACCCGGTCACCGGCACGCCGCCAGCCGCTGGCGCAGCCGTGGCAGGCGCGGCCTCGACCGCGCCGCCGCAGTCCGCTCACCCTTCGTCGCAACGTGGTGACCTTGGGCCATCCTTCGGTGAAACTGCACCGCATGCCGCCGGCGACTTCGCGCAGGCAGGTGCGCTCCAGGCCGGCCAGCCGGAACCCATCCCGCTGGGCAGCGGCGAACCCGATCCCGCTACCGCAGCCGGACCTGTGCCGGAACCCGGCGCCGGCTTACCCGCCGGGAAAGCTCCGGACGGCCAGGCCGGGCCGGCACGGACACCCGAAACGGCGCCAGGGTCGGAGGCAACGGCCGGGCAATATGCCGGGCAATACGCCGGGCATGATCCCGAATCCGCGTCGGCGGCGCCCGCGGCCGGGTCCGGGAATACCCCCGCTGCGGGGTCTGAAACTGGGTCGCCGGCCGAGCGGGCGGATATGGCGGAACCGGCACCACAACCCGCCGGGACGGCTTCGGTGGGGCGGGACGAGCCGGCATCCGCTCCGGCGGGCATGGAACCGGCGGCCCCCTCGGCCCCGCCGGCGGAGCGGCAACCGGTGGATGAAGAAGTGGATGGAGAACGGGCTGAAGAACCGGTAAGCGATGAAGAACCAGTAGGCGATGAACCGGTAGGCGATGCAGAACCGGCAGATGCTGAAGAACCGGTAGACTTTGAAGCCCTTGAGGGGACCGGGCACGAGGAGCCCCAGGTGCCGCCCGAGCGCACCGGCAGGTGGCGCCGCCGGCGGCCGGTGCTGACTCCCGGCCTGCCCGCCGGCATACCGCGGGAAGTCCTGCCGCCCGGTGCCCGGACGGCGTACTCCTTCGCCCTGTTCCGGCCCGCCGGCAGGGCCCAGCGCGGGGCGGCGTTCCCGGCCACGCCGTCCGAACCAGCCACCGCCGCCGGCGTGACAGGCCAGCACCCGGCCGGCCGGCCGCAGCGACAGCCCATGCGTGCGGTCCCGTCCTTTTCCACCGGCAGGGCACCCGGGTCGCTGCGGCCCTTCCGCTGAGCGCGGACCGTGCGCCGGCCGTGAGCCGGCTCCGCATCGGCACCGGCCGTCCCCACGACCCGCAGAACAAGGCGTGCCTCCGGCCGTCGTTCGCCCGCACGCAGGCGGGAGGGGTGGCTGCATTCCCTCCCGCCTGGTCGTGTTCGCCGCCCGGTTGGCCCCGCCGGGTTGCCCTATCCGGCGGCTTGCCCGGTGGTGCCCCCTAAGCTCGGTTGTCCGCCTCGCGCGACTCGGGCACGATGGGTCGGGGCCGGTCGCGCTCGGCGTCCACCACGCAGAGGAACCCGAAGGGCTCGGCGCCGGGCCCGCCCACATGCCGGAACTGGTGCGGCGTTTCCGGCGGCACGTACACCAGGTCGAAGGGCCGCACGATGTGGACCTCGTCGCCTATGCGTACCTCTCCCAGCCCGCGCAGCACGATGACGGCATGCACGTGCTGGTGGAGCTCGAAACGCGTGTAGCCCTCGGGACCGACCTCGAAGTAACGCACCTCGAAGCGCGCCGGCGTCGCGCCGCCGGGCACCAGCGTCCGCCGGATCACGTCCCGGAACAGGGGATCTTCGTCGCCCTTTCGCTGGTACGCCTGGTCGGGAATGCCCTCCCAGCGGAAGGTCTCGGGATCGAACCGGCGCACGCGCCGGCTAGCGAATTCCTCCGGACTTAACGGCACGTGGACCTCTCCCCCTTCGCTGTCGCCCCCGAGAGCTGCCTTGACGCCACCGTGAACCAGGGGCGGGCCCCCGGACCCGAAACGCTGGCACCGGGCGCTCAACCCCGCCGCCTCAGAGTTCGACCAGCACCTTCAAGGTCTCGTCCGCCCGCTTTACCTGCCGGTATGCCTCGGCCGCCCGCGCCAGCGGGAACCGGTGCGTCACCAGGTCGTCCACCGGCAACTTCCCGGCGGCGATCAGTTCCAGGGCCGCCCGGGTGTCGGCGGGCCCGGCGGAATAGCTGGGCACCAGCCGGATCTCGCGGAAGAACAGGTCATAGCCGGGCAGGCCGACGGGCTGGCCCGGCGGCGTGGGCGCGAACATGACCACGGTGCCGGCGTCACGGGCGCAGGCGATGCCCAGGCGCAGCGGTTCCTCCCCCGCCGGGCCGACGATCACCAGGTCCGCCCCCTCGGGCCAGTGGGCGCGCACCGCCTCGGCCAGCCTGCGCTCCGCCGCACCATGGCCGTCCGCCGGGCTGGTGAGCCGGCCGGTGTCCACCACCGCGTCCGCCCAGTGCCGGGCGGCCCACCGCAGCCGGAAGGGCACGCGGTCGATGGCCAGCAGGCCCGCCGCGCCCCAGGCCCGGCAGAGCAGCCCCAGCACCTGCCCCATGAACCCCGCACCCAGCACCGCCACCCGCCAGCCCGGCGCGAACCCGGCCCGGCGCAGCGCCCGCACCGCGCAGGCCACCGGTTCCACCAGGACGCCGCCGGCCCAGTCGACGCCGTCGGGCAGCGGCAGCGTGTCGTAACGGAGCACCTCGGGCGAGACCACGGCGTATTCCGCCATCCCGCCCGGCCGCAAGCCCGTGCGGCGCCACACCGGGCAGTGGACGTGATCGCCGCGCAGGCACGCGGTACAGCGCATACAGGGCGCATGATGGTGGACGAACACGCGCATGCCGGCGGCCAGCCCCGGCACCGGCGACCCGCCGGGGCCGAAGGCGACGATCTCGCCCGCCGGCTCGTGCCCGAACACGAAGGCGCCGTGGCGCGCCTTGCCCGCCACGTACCAGTCCAGCAGGTCACTGGAGCAGATGCCGCAGGCGCGCAGGCGGATCAGGGCCTCGCCGGGGCCCGGTTCCGGCACCGGCATTTCGGCCACGGACACCCGGCCCGCCGCGTCCAGGAGCGCCGCGCGCATCCGAGCTGGTACGACCATGGCCTCGCCCGCGTCGCCCTTCATGTCCCTGCACAGGCCGCCTTCTTCACCGCGCGACCTCCGTGTCCCCGGTTGCGCGCCCGGCCGCCCCGCCAGCGGTAGGGCCGTCCTCCTCCGGCATCCCGTGCGGGTAGAGCGCCACCTTGATGGCTTCCCCGCGGTCCAGCTGCCGGAACACCTCGGGCAGGTCCGTGAGGGGCCGGCGGGCGGTGATCAGTTCCTCCACCGGCAGGCGCCCCCGCACCAGGAGATCGTACGCCTCCCGCACGTCCCGGGGCGTGTAGTGGAAGGAACCGACCAGGTCCACTTCCTCATAGTGGATGCGGAAGGCCTCGAAGTGCACCCACGTACCGGCAGCCAGGCCGCCGAACAACAGCACCCGGCCGCCGGGGCGGACCCACTCCGCCGCCGCCTGCCAGCCCTCGGCGCGACCCGTGGCCTCGATCACGGCCTCCGGCCCGTCGCCGCCGAAGAGCTCGCGGATGGTCCCCGCCAGCTTCTGGGCGTCGCCCTCCACGGTCTCCGTGGCGCCGGCCCGGCGGGCCAGCTCCAGTCCCCGCGGCCGCCGGCCCACGGCCACCACCCGCTCCACCCCCAGCGCCCGGGCGGCCATGATGTGCAGCAGGCCGATGGTGCCCACGCCCATGACCACCACTTCCCGGGGGCGCCCCAGGCGGTGCCAGCCGCGCACGATACAACTCAGCGGTTCCAGGAAGGCCGCCCGCTCAAAGGGCACGTGATCGGGCTTGGGGAAGAGATGCCTTGCCACCACGGGCGCCGGCAGGCGCAGGTACTGGGCGTAAGCGCCGAGGGCGATGCGCTCCGGCTCGAACAGGCGCCGGCACAGGTTCTCCCGGCCCGACCGGCAGGGCCCGCACTCGCCGCACGGGGCGGTGGGCACCCACATGACGGCGTCGCCCGGCCGGAAGCGCTCGACACCCGGGCCCACGGCGTGAACGACGCCCGCGGCCTCGTGCCCGAAGGGCCCGGGCACCGGCAGGCGGGCGTGCCCCCGGCGGAAAGTCTTGAGGTCCGTACCGCACGTCAGGGCCCGCTCGACCCGGACCACCACCTCGCCCGGGCCGGGTTCGGGGATGGGCACCTCGCGCAGGGTCAGCCGGCGAATCCCGGCCAGATAGCCTTGCAGCAAGTTCTCATCACCGGTCCTGGCGGGGACCCCCGGTCCCCGGGGGCCCCGTGCATCGTCGCGGACAGTCGCTCGTCGTGCAGCGACATGCTGCATCTTTTTTGAGGGTACCACATCGGTACCGCGATTGCGGGCCGCCACCCGGCCGGCACCGGCCCGCATGGGACCGGCGCCGGACCCGCGCCCAGGAACCGCACCAGCCCATCGCGAATGGCGGCACACCGAGCCTCGGAGTCAAGCTCCACACGGGAGGTCGAGCAAGGTGCACAGGCTGCAGTACCCGCCCTTCCGGGCCATCGAGCACCGCCATCACAGCGAGGTTTTGGCCGGCAACCCCCTGGGCGACCCGGCGGAGCGGTCGCTGTGGGTGCTGGTTCCTCCCGACTATGATCCCGCCACGCCCATGCCCTGCATCTGGGTGCTGACGGGGTTCGCGGGGACGGGCCGCCGCCTGATCAATTACGATCCGTGGGAGGAGAACCTGGCCGAGCGTCTTGGCCGGCTATACGCCGAAGGGCGGATCGGCCCGGTGATCGTCGCCCTGCCCGACTGTTTCACTTATTACGGCGGCAGCCAGTACCTCAACTCCCCGGCCGTCGGTCGCTACGAGGACTACCTGGTGCACGAGCTGGTGCCGCTGGTGGAGCGCGAGTACCGGGTCCGCGCCCACGGGCTGGCGGGCAAGTCGTCGGGCGGGTACGGCGCCTTCGTCCAGGCGGTGCGCCACCCCGACGTCTTCCGCGCCTTCGCCTGCCATTCCGGCGACATGGCCTTCGAGTACTGCTACCTGCCGGACTTCCCCAAGTTCCTGCGCCACGTCCACGAGCTGGGCGGGCTGGACGCCTACCTGGAGGCCTACCGCCGGCTGCGGGAGGAAGGGCGTGGCCCCGGCGGCCCCTGGCACGCCTCCCTCAACATCCTGGCCATGGCGGCGTGTTACTCCCCCGACCCCGCCGAGCCGCACGGCATCGCCTTCCCCTTCGATCTGGAGACGGGCGCCCTGCGGCCGGACGTGTGGGAGCGCTGGCTGGCCCTGGACCCCGTGCGCATGGCCGCCCGGTACGCGGAGGCGCTGCGGCAACTGAAGCTGATCTTCATCGACTGCGGGCGCCGGGACGAGTTCAACCTGCTCTGGGGCGCGCGGCAGCTCCACCGGGAGCTGGAACGCCTGTCCATCCCCCACGTCTACGAGGAGTTCGACGGCGGGCACTTCGGCATCAACCACCGCTACGACGAGTCCCTGCCCCAGCTCTGGCGCGCCCTCGCCACATGAGCGGTCCGGCCAGGGAAGCCCGCTCCGGGGGAACTCGCTGCGAGGAACCCGGCCCGGGGGAACCCGTCCTGAGGAGGCGGGCCCGGGCGCCGGCCCCGGCCGCAGGGGTCCATCGCCAGGCGGATCGCCGCGGGCGGTGGCCCGGCCGGGGCCGGCGCCTCTCGGGGCTGTGCGTAGCCGAGGTCCGTCCCTTCCCTGCAGGAGGACGGCAAGAGGGCTCGAATTCCCGTGCACACGTGCCCGTGATTCACCGGAATCCGCCGGATAAGTCCCGGCCGCGGGCCAGTCCGGGCCGCGGCCGGCCCGCGGCACCACTACGGCCGCCCGGGCGGCGGGCGGCGGCAAAGGAGCGGATGCCCATGCACGGCACCGGTGCCCTGATCGGCCGGGCGTTGCGCAACACCATCGGCGACGCCCTGCGCCGCTCGGTGCGGAAGAACCCGCAGAAGGAGGCCATCCTCTTCGGAGAGCGCCGCTGGACGTACGCCCAGCTGGACGCGGCCGTCAACAAGCTGGCCCATGCCCTGCTGGCCCGTGGCCTCAACAAGGGCGACCGGCTGGCCGTCTACGCGCGCAACTCGGATATCTACGTCATCGCCTGGCTGGCCTGCGCCCGGGCAGGGTTCATCCACGTGCCCATCAACTACATGCTGACGGGTGAAGAGCTACTCTACATCGTCAACCAGTCGGGCAGCCGGGCGCTCTTTTACGACGCCGGCCTGGCCCCCCAGGTGGAAGCGGTGCGGGAGCGGGCCGGGGCGGACATCTACGGCACCCTGGACGAGCTCCTGACCGTGGCCCTGGACCCGGCCGGCCACGGGGAGGAACCGGACGTCGACGTAGCCGGCACCGACGTCGTCCAGCTCCTGTACACCTCCGGCACCACGGCGGCGCCCAAGGGCGCCATGATGACCCACCGCGCGCTCCTGGCCGAGTACGTCAGCTGCATCATCGAGCTGGACCAGGGGCCGGAGGACCGCAGCCTCAACGCCCTACCCCTCTACCACTCCGCCCAGATGCACGTCTTCCTCATGCCCCAGCTCCTGGTCGGGGGCACCAGCGTCATCCTGCCGGGGCCGGCGCCGGAGGCCTGCCTCCCGCTGATCGAACGGGAGCGGATCACGTCGATGTTCGCGCCGCCCACGGTGTGGATCAACTTCCTCCGCCACCCGGACTTCGACCGCTACGATCTCTCCAGCCTCCGGAAGCTGTACTACGGCGCCTCCATCATGCCCGTCCCGGTGCTGGAGGAACTGCGCCGGCGCCTGCCCGGCGCCTGTCCCTACAACTGCTACGGGCAGAGCGAGATTGCGCCCCTGGCCACCGTCCTGCGCCCGGAGGAACACGACGCGCGGCCCGCCTCGGCGGGGCGGCCCGTCTTCCACGTGGAGACCCGGGTGGTGGACGAGCAGATGCGCGACGTGCCGCCCGGCCAGCTGGGGGAGATCGTCCACCGCTCGCCCCAGCTCCTGGTGGGGTACTGGGACAAGCCCGAGGAGACCGAGGAGGCCTTCCG